>JALOLH010000130.1 GCA_025456065.1 Candidatus Nanopelagicales bacterium
CTGCGTCGTCAGAACCGCACACTCACGTGCGCGAATCGACGACGCAGCCGGGAGGGCGGTCAGTCGTCGACCCAGAAGCCGCGGCCGCCGAACCAGTCGCCGTACGACCCGTACCCCGAGCCCGCCCGGCCGCCCCGCCGCGACGACAGGTAGGAGCCGACGACGGCCGCGCCCAGGTCGTCCAGCTCCGGTGCGACGACACGCCCCTGGACCCGCCGGGCCATGGCGTCGACGAATCGGGCCAGCCCGGGATCCTCCCCCAGGCGGAAGAACGTCACCTGGGCCCCGAGCCGACCGGCGGCCTCGAGCTCGGCGACGGTGCGGGCGATCGTGGCGCCCATCGGCGGGTAGGCGAAGCGCACCCGCCCGTCGGCCTCGAGGTGGGCCGTGGGCTCGCCGTCGGTCACCACGAGGAGCACCGGCTGGTCGGCCGGGTGCTTGCGGAAGTGCCGGTTCGCCAGGAGCAGGGCGTGGTGCAGGTTCGTGCCCTTGTCCCACAGCGCATCGAGGCCGGTGAGCTCGGCGATCTCCATCACCTGGGCGTGCCGGCCGAAGCCGATCATCTGCAGGTGGTCCCCGCGGAACCGCGTCGACACCAGGTGGTGCAGTGCGAGGGCGGTGCGCTTCATGGGTACCCAGCGGCCGTCCATCGCCATGGAGAACGAGGTGTCGACCAGCAGCGCGACCGCGGCCCGGGTCCGGGCCTCGGTCTCGGAGACCTCGATGTCCCCCATGCGCAGGCGCACGCCCCCGCGCGGGTCGCCGCCCTCGCTGACGGTCCGCTGGATCGATCGGGTGAGGGTGCGGGTCACGTCCCACGGCTCGGTGTCGCCGAACTGCCACTCCCGGGTGGCCCCGCTGCGCTCGCCGGCGGCCCCCGCCTGGCGCACGTCGCGCTGCCCGTGCCGGCCGGAGAGCCGATCGGCCACGTCCCGCAGCAGGGCCCTGCCCAGCTGGCGCATCGCCTTGGGGGAGAGCCGCAGCGAGCCGTCGGAGGCGCGGCGCAGGAAGCCCTGCTCGGCCAGCGCCCGCTCGAGCTCGCGCAGCGTGCGGACGTCGATCGCCGCCTCCTCGCCGAGCTGGTGGGCCAGCGCGTCGAGGTCGATGTCGTCCATGCGTGCCCCGGCGTACTGCTGGGACAGCTGCTCGGCCAGGTCGTCGAGCTCGGCGAGGTCCTGCAGCACCCCGGTGCCGTCGCCCAGGCCGAGGCCCTGGTCGCCGCGGAACGACTCCGAGCCGTCCCAGTCCTCGGCGGGGCGCAGCGACCGCAGGTTCGCATCGAGGCGGGACAGCGCGCCCTGCAGGGCCGGTGAGCCGAAGGCCTGTTGGGACAGCGCCATGAGCTCGGCGCGCTGCTCCGCGCTCATCGAGTTCAGCATCCGCTGGGCGGCCGCCGCCCGCTGGGCCAGCGAGTCGAGCAGCTCCTCGACGTCCTGGGGGTTCTCCGGGAAGAAGTCGCCGTGCTTGTCCATGAAGTCGGCGAACTGCTCGCTGGTGTCCTCGCCGCGGGCGTGCGCCTCGAGCAGGTCGTTGAGGTCGTCGAGCATGTCCGTGACGCGCTGCCGGTCGGCGTCAGTGGCACCCTCGAGGGCCTGCTTCATCCCGGCGAACCGCTGGTCGAGCAGCTCCCGGCCGAGCAGGTCCTTGATCTGCTCGTAGGCCTCGCGGGCCTCGCTGCTGCGCCACTGGTAGTCCGACAGCTCGGTGACCGCCGCCGCGGTCGAGGACGGCAGGTTCCCGATGCGCATCTCGGCGAAGCGGGCGTCGTCGTCGAGGTCGCGGGCCAGCTGCTTGCGCTCGGCGAGCACGGCCCGGTCGAGCAGCTCCTTGACCTGCTGCAGCGTGCCGTCGAGGCGGTGCTCGCGCAGCAGCTCGCGCCGGCGCTGCTGCACCCTGCGCTGGAGGTCGTCGAGGCCGCGCTGCTGCGCCCCGCCGCGGCGCAGGAACTCCCGCATGGCCCACTCGGGGGAGTGCCCGGCCATGACGTCCTGGCCGATCGCGTCGAGCGCCTCGGCGAGGTCGACCGGCGGGGCGAGCGGGTCACCGCCGGTGTAGCGGGCGTAGCGGGCACGCGGGGTCGGCCGCTCGCGGGGGGTGCTCATCGCCGCGCCCTAGCCGTACACCGTCTGGCCGTCGACCTGCTCCTTGCCCACCTTGCGGGCCAGGTACAGCCCCTCGAGGGCGAGCTCGATGGCGCCCGCGCGCTCGCCGTCGTTGCTGGCACCCAGCCGGTCGGTCACCTGGTCGTACAGGTCGGACTCGCCGAGCACCGGCAGGCCGAGCAGGACGTCCCGCGCCCGCACCTGCCCGCCGGTGGTGACGGCGAAGCCGCCGTCGAGCGCCCCCACGAGCGGGCCGAGGTCGATGCCGCGCAGGTGCTCGCGCACCGTCTCGGCGGTCGCCGAGCGCAGCAGGTGCACGAGGATGTCGCGCTCGCGGCCCTCCTCGCCGGTCTCGAACTCGACCTTGCCGCCCAGCACGTCCACCACCGACTCGAGGTCCACCGGCCGGGCCACCGGCTGCGGCTCGCCCTGCGCGGTGGCACGGTGCAGGGCGGCGGCGGCGAGGGTCTCGGCGGCGGCGATCGACAGCCGCGCCGAGACGCCGGAGCGCTGGTCGACGCTGCTCGAGTCGCGCAGGCCGCGGGCGAACCGCGCGAGGATCTCGAGCAGGTGGTCGGGCACCTCGGCCACGAGGTGCGACTCCTGGCGGATGACCGCGATCTCGTCGGCCAGCGAGACCGGGTAGTGGGTGCGGATCTCGGCCCCGAAGCGGTCCTTGAGCGGGGTGATGATCCGGCCGCGGTTCGTGTAGTCCTCCGGGTTCGCGCTGGCCACCACGAGCACGTCCAGGGGCAGCCGCAGCACGTAGCCGCGGATCTGGATGTCGCGCTCCTCCATCACGTTGAGCATGGCGACCTGGATGCGCTCGGCGAGGTCGGGCAGCTCGTTGATGGCC
>JALOLH010000026.1 GCA_025456065.1 Candidatus Nanopelagicales bacterium
GTGGTACAGCCACCACTCGACCTTCACGATGGAGCCGCGGTCGGGGGTGGTCTGCCGTGCGGTCGCCTCCAGCGGCACCGTCCCGGCCAGCACCGCACCGGAGGTGGGCGCGACCATCGTGACCGCGTTGCACTGGGTGCCCCAGGGGCAGGGGGCTGCCTGGGCGGAGGCCAGCGGCACCAGGGCGAGGCCGGCGAGCAGGGCCAGCGCGGAGAGCAGGATCGACGGGCGACGCGACCGCAGGGTCATCTCACTCCTTGGTGTAGATCAGCCAGCGGTCCGCCGAGCCCTCGGCCACCGGGAGGGGCGGCTCGACCAGCGCGTACGCGGCGCTGTCCTCCAGGGCGGCGAGCAGGACCGCCTGCCCGCGGTCCTGGTCGGGGTTCCCCGTCGTGCCCGTGCGCAGCACGACCGTGCGGTAGCGGCCCTCGCGCACGGCGGCGCGGATCCCGTCCTCGCCCTGCGAGTAGAGGACGAACGTGGTGTCCCAGGCCACCTGGGGGAGCTCGGCGGTGTAGTACGCGAGGACGTCGGCCGAGCTGGAGACGTAGGTGCCGGGCCGCGGGTCGGCCTCGATGGCGGCCGCGACCGGCGAGACGTCGACCCACTCGTGGTACAGGCCGTCGGAGCGGACCCAGGCGACGAGCAGCGCGGCGGCGGCGACCAGGCCGACCGGCAGCAGCCTGAGCATGCCCCGGGACATGCCGGCGAGCTGGCGACCGGCCAGGGGCGCGAGGAACAGCGCGGAGTAGGCCAGGTGCTTGCCGAAGGAGATGCCCTCGCCGAGCAGCACCTGGCCCACGGGCAGGGCCAGGCCCCCGGCCAGCAGGGCGAGGTTGAGCACCACGGAGCGCAGCCGCCCGAGGCCGGGCCTGGCCGGTCGCACGGACCCGGCGAGCGCGAGGGCCAGCAGCAGCCCGGCGGTCACCAGCAGCGACGCCAGCAGGATGGTGCGCGGCGTCGGCCCGAGGGGCGCCCGCTCGAACGTGGTGAACGCCATGCCGGGGGCGAGCAGGTCGCCCCAGGCGAGCCAGGCCAGCCCGAGCAGGGCCGCCACCGTTCCCGTCGCGATGGCGGCGCGCCGCACGCCCTGCGCGCCCGCGACGAGCAGGACGACCAGCACCACGAGGATCAGGGGCGCCGCCGCGTACTTCGTCAGGGCGGCCAGCGCGAGCAGGCCGCCGACCAGGACCGCACTGCCGGTCCCGCGCCGGCTCGTGGCCACCATCAGGGCGAGCGCGAGCAGCATCACCACGAGGGCGTCGAAGGTCGCCAACCTCGCGATCATCACCACCGGGCCGACGAAGGCGAAGGCGAGGGCGGCCATGATCCCCGCACGTCGCGAGGCCTCCAGGTGGGCCACCGCCCGCTCCACGGCGAGGACGGCGACCACGACGCCGGCCAGGCTCAGCAGGCGCACCAGCCAGAGCCCGCCGATGCCGTCCAACGTGGCGGCCAGCACCGGGTAGAGGAAGGGCGCACCCGAGATGAAGTCGGTGTCCGCGGGGGTCGGCGGCGGGCCCGTCAGGTACTGCCGGCCCAGGTTGATGTAGAGCGCCTCGTCGATCATCGCGCCGTTGCGCAGGCGCAGCGCGAACAGGCTCATCACCGTCACCACGGCGAGCAGCGGGAGTCGCTCGATCCAGCGCAGGGCGCCGGGCGTGCGCCGAGGCTCGGGGAGGTACTCGGCGACCGCCTCCTGCCAGGTGTTGCGCCGGTAGGTGCGCACGTGCGGGGAGGGTCTCGGCGCGGAGGAGCCGTTCGCCCCGGCGGCGGTCGGCTGCGAGGTCGCCGGCGCGGGCGGTTGGGTGGTGGTCATCGGGCGCACAGCCCCTTCTCATGCAGGCCCTCGAGCACGAGCGGGAGGGCGTCCAGGGTGTTCTGGTGGATGTCGTGGAGCAGGACGATGGAGCCGGGCCGGGCGTTGCCGACGACGCGCTGCGTGATCTGCTCGGGCGTCACGCCCTTCCAGTCCAGGCCGTCGGTCCCGTGGTCCCACATGACGGTGTCGAGCCCGAGGGCCTCGGCCTCGGCATCCACCGCGGCGTCGTGGTTGCCGAACGGCGGGCGCCAGACCTGGGGCGCGGATCCGGTGGTCGTCGCGATCACCTCGCTGGTCCGCGCCAGCTCCTCGCGCACCCCGTCGGGCGCCAGCTCCGTGAGGTCGGGGTGGCTCCACGTGTGGTTGCCGATCGTGTGGCCCTCCTCGACGGCCCTGCGGACGAGGTCGGGCTCGGCCTGGGCCCACCGGCCGATGACGAAGAACGTGGCCGTGGCCTGCCACTGCTCCAGCAGGTCGAGCACGGCGGGGGTGATCTGGCGGTTCGGGCCGTCGTCGAACGTCAGCCGCACCGTGCCGGCGGAGCAGTCGGGCTCGCGGGCGGGGACCGCGGCGAAGGCCGAGACCGCCTGCTCCTGCGTGGCGTCGAGGGGGGCGTCCGCCGCACCACCCGTGGCGGGCGTCCCGGTCCCACCCCCGGCCATGGCCGACAGCCCGAACCAGGCCACGACCATGGCCACCAGGACGGCCGGGAACGCCAACGTGCGCCACCTGGTGCCGGTGGATCGCTCCCCCGGTGGGGTCGGGGCAGTCGTCGTCACGACGCTCAGTACTCGCTCTTCGGCCGCAGGCGCATCAGGACCATGCCGATCAGCACGACGGCGGTGGCGAACACGATGAGCCAGAACACCTGCACCCCGGTGGCTGCCAGGGTGGTCGCGCCGGCGCTTCCGGCCAGGCTCGCGCTGGACGGCGAGATGGTCGTTCCGTACATGGGGGATCTCCTCGATGTGCGTGCGGGTTCGGCAGGGATGGCGAGGGGCTGTGCGAGGTCGCCGGGCGGTCAGGTCACCCAGGCGTGCGGAATGCGACGCGTGGCGCGCAGCAGGGCGCGCCAGTAGGTCACGAACAGCACGTTGTCGTAGACCCAGATCGGGAGGAACGTCCAGGCCAGGAGCTGGGCCCGCCACCCACCGACGCGTCGGGCCACCACCACGCCCTCCGCCGTGAAGACCGGGAGCAGCAGCGCGAACTGCCAGGCCGGATACGTGCCCCACACGAAGTAGGACGCCACCAGGACGACGACGGCGGTCGGGAAGAGCACGGATGCGAAGAACGTGAAGCCGACCTGCACCCAGATGCGGTCGGTCAGCCTGGACCAGCCGTAGAGCCACAGGGACTCCATGGCGCCGCGGTACCAGCGCAGGCGCTGCTCACCGAGCATGTCGAACGTCGGCATGACGTCGGTGACGACCCGGCAGCGGCGGGTCGAGGTGCACTCGTAGCCCAGCTTCTTGATGGCCAGCGTGAGCTCGTAGTCCTCAGTGAGCGAATGCTCCATGAACCAGGTGCCCGGCTCGCCGGGCAGGTCGATGCCCCGGGCTGCCGCGACGTGGCGCAGGACGCGCACCGGGAACACCGCGCACGCCCCGGAGAGCACGTGGACCGCGCCACCGGCACGCGCCATGAGTCGGGTCCCCCGGGCGTACTCGATGGCCTGCAGGGCCTCGACCGTGTTCTGCGGGTCTCGGGCCACCACGGCACCGGACAGGCCACCGAGGTCGGGGCGCTGCTCGAAGATGCCCAGGGCCTGCTCGAGGAAGTCCGGCTCGAGCGCCCCGTCGGCGTCCATGCAGACCACGAAGTCGTCGTCGGCGAGCTCGGCCATGTACGTGTCCAGGCCCTGGTTGATCGCCCCGGCCTTCTTCGCCCGGTTCTCGACCGTCTCGTGCACCTCCGCGCCGGCGGCCCTGGCCACCTCGACCGTCCGGTCGGTGCAGTTGTCGGCCATGACGACGACCCGCTCGACCGGTCGGGTCTGCCCGAGCAGGCTGCGCACGGTCGCCGCGATGCCGTCCTCCTCGTTGTGCGCGGGGATGAGCGCGATGATGCGCGCCGGGAGAGGCACGGAACGTGGATGATCCCCCGCCGTGGCCCCGACCAGCGTCGGGGCGCGCTCCACTACTGCCACGGTTCCTCCTGAGGATGGCGTCCGGTCCGGCCATGCCGGCGGACCCGGGTGTCGGCGTCGGTCTGCCCGCCAGCCCCGGCGGCATACGTGCGGCACCCGGGCATGCGGGTTCGCCCCTGGCGAAGCGCCGACGGGTATCGATCGGAGCACGCCGCCCACGCCTCGGCCACGTCGCGTGCGACCGGGGCCGGGAGCCGTCAGACTGGTGCGACATGGGCGCGGCTGAGGATCACGTCGTCCGCTGGCCGCACGACGGTCGCCCCGTCCTGCCGCGCCAGGGGCTGGTCGACCGGCTGCTGCGGGTCCCCCCGCGCGGCCTGGGCCTGGTCGTCGCCCCTGCGGGGTACGGGGGCAGCACCCTGTTGGACCTGGTCGCCGACGCCGCCCCGCAGATCCCGGTGCGGGTCAGCCTCGGCGACGACGAGCGTGACCTGGGCGACGCGTTGTCGACGGCCCTGTCGGCGGCCGGCATCCCGGTTCCCGCCGAGCCCGGCGCGCCGGACCCGGAGCGGCGTCGTGCGCTGGTCGACGCCCTGCGGGTCGCCCCCGAGATGCTGGTCCTCGTCGACGACCTCGCCAGCCGCGCCGACGACCCCGCGGAGGCCGAGCTCGCCACCTTCCTCGCCACCGCGCCCGACACCGTCCGCGTGATCGCACGGGCGCGTCGGGCCCCGGCGATGGACGTCTCCCGGCTGCTGGCCGGCGGGCGGCTCATCCTGCTCGACCGGGGGGACCTCGTCCTCGCGCCGGCCGAGGTCGACGTGCTGCTCGACGCGATCGCCCCCCGGCTGGCCCCGGACCGCCGGGAGGCGCTGCGCGCCCTGTGCGAGGGGTGGCTCGGCGCGCTGGCCGCGGGCGTGCTGGGGAGCGGCGCGAGCGAGGAGCACGACCCGGCAGTGTGGCTGCTGGGCCCGGGGCTGGACCTGCTGCTCGGCCCGCAGGTGGCGTCGCTGGACCCCCTCGACCGGTCGATGCTCGTGCGCGCGTCCGTGCTGGAGCGGCTCACCGCCGAGTGCTGCGACGCCCTCACCGGCCGCGACGACAGCGGGGAGCGGCTGAGGCGCTTGAGCGTCGCGCAGGTCATCTACCCCCTGCCCACCGGTCGGGGCAGCGGCTTCGGGATGCACACGCTCCTGCGCGAGCACCTGCGTCGCCTGCTCGACCTCGAGCCCGGGGCCGAGCAGGCGGCGCATCGCACCGCTGGCGGATGGTTCGCCAGCCACGGGTTCGCCGACGAGGCGATCACCCAGTACCTGGCCGCCGGGGACCTCGGCTCGGCCGCGACGGTGCTGGCCGACCACGTGGAGTCGCTGCTCGACGGGGGGGCGGCGCCCCAGGTCAGCGGCTGGTTCCGCAGCGCGCCCCAGCTGGCCCTGGCCACCTCGGACCTGCACACGGTGGCCGCCGCCTGGGCCGACCTGCTCAGCGGTCAGCGCGCCAGCGCCCAGGCGCAGCACGCGGCGCTGCAGCGTCGCGCCGAGGAGCTGGCCTCGGGACCGGCCCAGCTGCGCGAGGCCGGTGCCACCAGCCGCGGCGGCGCCGCCTGGCTGGCGGCAGAGGCCACCTTCCTGGGCGCCTTCATCGACGCGATGAGCGGCCGCACGGCCAGCGCCCTGCGCGGCGTGCGCGCGGCCCGGGCCGCCTACGGCGACGCCTGGGACCGCGCCGCTCACCAGTCTGCCGCCAACCTGGAGGCGCGCCTGCACCTGCTGGTGGAGCGTCCGGACCTGGCGATGCCGATCCTGACCGCCATGGGCAGCCGCCCGGGGACGCTCGCCTTCTACCGGAGGGTCGAGATCCCGGCGTCGTGGGCGCTGATCGCCGTGCTCGACGGCCGCGTGCACCGCGGGCGCCAACTCGCCCGCGAGGCCCTCGAGGCGCTGGCCGAGCTGGGCTCCGTCGCTGCGTTCAACAGCTGTGCCCCCACCCTGGCGCTCGCCGGGGCGCTGCACGACCTCGACCGGCTGGTGGAGGCGCAGGACGCGGCCGAGGCCGTGGTCGCCGAGGCGGGCCCTGCCGGGCACGTCCCCCTGGAGGTCCTCGGCCTGACGACGCTGGCGCGGGTGCGAGCGAGCCGGGGCGACCAGGCCGGCGCCCGCACGGCCCTGGACCTGGCCCGGACCCGCGTCCACGAGGAGGCCGCGAGCCGTGAGCTGGCCCGCGTGGTTGAGCGGGCGGCCGTGCTCGTGGCCGTGGCCGGCGGCGACCGTCGCGTGGCCGCCGACCTGCTGGAGCGGCTCGGGCCGGACCCCGACGGCCAGGGCCAGCGCGACGTCGCCCTGCTGATGGCCGTGGCCGCCATGGGCGGCCCGCGCGGCGAGGCCGACGTCGTGCGCCTGGTCCGCGCCCACCGCCCGACCACCCCGCGCCAGGTGGTGGTGGCGCGCCTCCTGATGGCCTCGGCGCTGGCGGCCGGTCGACGGGCGGAGGCGGCGATGCACCTGCGGACCGCCTGTGACCTCGCCGTCGAGCAGGGCATGCTCCGGGCGCTGTGCCACCGCAGCGAGGAGCTCCTGGTCCTCGCCGCGACGATCGGGGCCGAGCCGGGTGGCGCCAGCGTCCGCACGCTGCTGGAGCACACCGCGGTCCACCTGGAGCCGGCCCCGCCGACACCCGCCCTCTCACCCGGGGAGCGGGACCTGCTCCAGCGACTCGCCCATGCCCCGGGCAATCGCGAGCTCGCCGCCGAGCTCGGCATCTCGGTGAACACCCTGAAGACCCGGCTGCGCCGGCTCTACGCCAAGCTCGGGGTCCACGACCGCGCCTCCGCCCTGGAGGCCACCGGCCGCGCCGGCTGAGCCCGGTGTGCCGCTGGGCACGGCGGCTCAGGGTCCCGGCGGCACCCGGTCCTCCGACGGGGGATCGGCCCTGCGAGCCGTGGCGAGGTCCCAGGGGTCCTCACCGGTCGGGCCCGCGTCGGGATGCCCCGCCTGCACCATCCGCCAGCCGTCGGCCAGGCCGAGGTCGATGGCGCCGCGGGCCGCCGGGTCGCCCAGCAGCGCCACGAGTCCGCCGTCGCCGAGCCCGAGCAGGGCCAGTCGCGCGCGCAGCAGCGGGTCGCGCGGCCATCCGGGCATCAGGGGCATCATGAGGTCGAGCACGCGCAGGAACCGTGCGTCGACGGGCCGGTACGGGTCGACGGTGGCCAGGTCCGGCAGGGGCGGCGGGAGCGGGGGCCGGGTCCCGCCCGGGCTCGCTGCCGTCGCGGCGACCCAGGTGCCGGGCCCGGCGGCGCCCGTCCGATCCTCGGCGGTCCCCGGCACCGGCCGCACCCGTAGCAGGCCCAGCGCGGTGGGACAGGCGATCACGAGCGCGTCCGGCCGGCCCGGGCCGGGGTCCGGACCCGGGCCCCGGACCACCAGGACGCGCCGGTCCGCGGCCGTGGCCGCGGCCGTGTGCACCTCCCCAGCCAGGTCGAGGAGCTGCCCGGTGATCCCGCGGGCCCGGTCGACGTCGGGCAGGGCGACGACGACGGGGCCGCCCCGCAGGTCCAGCCAGGCGGCGGCGCTGGTGGACCCGGAGGGGTCCGGCGGCTCCTGCCACAGGGTGTTCAGGGGCGCGTGGAAGTCCGGCGACAACCGGTCCAGCGCGACCCGGACCAGCGACCGGTGCAGTCGCACGGTCGGCGTCCCGATGAGCACGGCGTCCCTCGCCGCGCGTCGCAGGTCGCTCACGGTCGCCACCATCGCCCGGAACGCCCCCCGGTGGTCCGAGGGTGACGCCCTCGGGTGACCCCGGATCGCCCTGCACGGCGGCGGCCCCGGCCCGGCGGACGCGCCGGGCCCGCCGCCTGCGCTCACGGCCCAGGCGGAGCCGGCGCCGCGGCGGTGCGCGTCGCGCCGATGCGCCCGTCGCGCGACCGCGGCTCCGAGGCGCCGGCGAGCTCCCCGGCCGGGCGGGTGCGCCGCACCCAGGCCCCGAACCGCTCGGACCACGGGTCCGCGCTCATGCCGTGCGCCACGACGCTGCCGAGCACGGTGATGGAGATCGTGCCGAGCACGACGTCGAGCGCGGCGTCGGAGACCAGGCTCTCCACCGCGATCAGCGCGAAGACCACCGAGGCCAGGCCGCGCGGACCGAACCATCCGATGAACAGCACGGTCGGCCAGCGCAGGCCCGAGCCCATGAGGCTCAGCGCCACCGGCCCCATGCGCAGCACGGTCAGGGCGAGCACGGCGAAGGCCAGCTCCGGCACGCCGACGGATCCCCACACCACCCGCAGCGCCACGAACCCGAACACCAGCCACACCACGTAGCCGAGCGGGTCGGCCAACGCCTCGGTGAGGTGCAGGGCCGATCCCTCCTGCTGGATCCAGCGCGCGGCCCCCGCGAACGAGGTGCCGCAGACGAACGCCGCGACGAAGCCGTTGCCCGCGACGAGCAGGGCCAGCGCGTAGGCCAGCAGCGGCAGCAGCAGGACGGCGAGGGCGCGGCCGTCGGGAGTGCTGGTCCCCCGCCGCCGGGACCACCCGAGGACGGTGCCACCGGCGACGCCGATGCCCGTCCCGACCGCGATGCCGAGGACGAGCTCGAGGGCCGACGAGGTCAGGGACACCCCGACCCGCAGTCCCTCGGAGCCCGCCACCGCCGCGATCGCGAAGAGCACCACCGGGGTCACGAGACCGTCGTTGAGGCCGCTCTCCACGTTGAGCAGCCGACGGACCCGCACCGGGACCACCGGGTTGAGGACCGTGGCCGCCCCGAGCCCGGCGTCGGTCGGCGCGAGGGCGGCGGCCAGCAGCAGCGCCATCATCACCGGCAGGTCCGGGAACAGCCAGCGCGCCGTGAGGTAGCCCAGCAGCACGGTGAGCGGCAGTCCGATGAACAGCAGCCGCAGCATGACGAGCCGGTCGCGCTCGATCTCACGTGGCCGGACCTGCGCGGCGTCGTGGAACAGCAGCAGCACGAGGGTCACCTCGGCGACCGTCCGGATGCCGATCCAGCGCTGCTCCTCGCCCGGCGAGACGAACAGGGCGATCACCGTGCCCGCTGCCACGAACGCGATCGGCGCGGTCACCCGGTGCCGGCGCAGCATCGTCGTGATGGCGACGAAGGCGACCACCAGGACGCCGAACAGCAGGAACGCCAGCAGTTCGACGGTGGCCTCGGTGGCCTCCGGGTCCGGCGTGGTCGCCAGCGCGGTCAGCGGCACGCCGGCAGCCTGTCACCACGGCGACCGCCGTCGCCAGGCAGCGCCGCCGAGGGGGCGGGGGATCAGGCGGGCGGGAGCGGTCAGCCGTCGCGGTGGCCCCGCGCGGCGCCCTCCTCGCCGGCACCCCCGCTGATGAGGCCGAGGTCGCTGTGCAGCTGGTCGTCGTCCGGCGGCGGGATCGCCTGGTCCGTGGCGGGATCGGTGCCGCCGGCGTGGGCTGGCGTCACCGGCTCGGGGTTGGGGGTGGGCTGGGTGCCTCGGTCGTCCATCACACGCTCCTCTGGGGGCGACGGGCCCGGTCCGGACATGGAGCGCCCCGGGTGCCGGCCGGACGGGGAGTCGCGGGCAGGACAGCCGGCACCCGGGGTCGTCTCCAGCGCGCCGCTGGGGCGCGGGTCGGTCTCAGTCGACCGAGATGGCCTGGAGCACGTCGCCGACCGGGCGGTCGGGCAAGGCTCGGGCGACGTCGGCCAGCGCCACGATGCCGACCAGGTCGTGGCCGTCGATCACCGGCAGCCGGCGCACCTGGTGCTCGCCCATCGTGCGCAGGATCTCCTCGGCGTCGTCGTCGGCGCCGATGGTCACGGGCTTGCCCTGGGCGATGGACCCGGCGGTCACCTCACGCGGGTCGAGGCCCTCGGCGAGCACCTTGACCACGATGTCCCGATCGGTGACCACGCCCGTGAGCCGATCGTCGTCCCCGCAGATCGGCAGGGAGCCGACGTCGTGCTGGGCCATGAGCTTGGCCGCCCGGATGAGGTCCTCGTGCTCCCCGATGCACTCGGCACCGCGGGTCATGATCTCGCGCGCGACGGTCACGGGACTCCTCCTGTCCTGGTCGACTGCCTCGTGGTGCTGCCTCGCGCCCCCCGTACCCGGATGCCCCCGGCGCATACCCCCGCTGCGCGGCCCGGGATCGGACCCCTGCGGCTCAGCCGGCGAGCGCCACGTCGGCGGCCCGATGGCCGGAGATGACCGCGCCCTCCATGCTCGACAGCCAGGGCTGGCGGGTGTAGTCGCCGGCCAGGGTGAGGCCGGGCACCGGCGTGCGCTGGTCGGGCCGCCGGTGGGCGTGCCCGGGCTCCAGGGACAGGAAGTCGTGCGGGTGGTTCACCAGGCGGTGGTCGCGCACCTCGCCGACGTCCAGGCCGAGCCGGCGGGCGTCGGCGAGCACCTGGGCCAGCACCTCCGCCGGCACGGCGTCGATGAACGGCTCCGGCGGCTGCAGGATCACGGAGAGCCGGCCGTCGGCGTGGGTGAAGGTGGAGCGCGACTGCTCGGCGAAGCTGGCCATGCAGGTGCCCGGGCCGAACGTCGCACGGTCGGTGGGCAGCACCGGGCGGTCCAGCTCCAGCTGCAGGGTGGCCGACGGGGTGCTCGGGGCCTCGAGCATCGCCCGGAACCAGGGGTGCTCGCCGAGCACGGGACGCAGCAGCTCCTGCGCGGCCCCGAGCTCGGTGGCCAGGATCACGTGCTCGGCCTCGACCAGGCCGAGGTCGGTGACCACCCCGACCACCCGGTCGTCGCGCAGCTCCAGGGAGCGGACCGGGGAGCCAGTGGTCACCGCCCCGCCGTGCCGCTCGATGGCCGCTGCGATCGGCCCGGTCATGACGTCGGTCATCCCGCCCAGGAAGGCCCCGATCCGCTGGCGGTGCAGGTGCGGCAGCGCGGGGGCGACCAGGCCGAAGAAGTTGTAGGCCGAGTAGCGCTCCGGCGGCACGAAGAAGAGCCCGGCCGTGAACGGCTCGAGCAGGTGGGCCTGCGCCCGGGCGGTGACCCGCGTGCGGGTGGCCAGCTCGGTGACCGTCACGGAGTCCAGCCAGCGCGGCCGGGTGCGCACGGCGGCCAGGCCGACGGTGAAGAAGGGCACGAGCGAGGCGAGGTCGAGCGGCCCGAGCAGCCCGCGGCTGACCAGCGGGCCGACGAGGGTTCGCACCGGCTTGTGCAGCGGGGCGCCGCCGAGGACCCCGCGCGCCCCGTCCACCGCGCGGACCTCGGCCTCGTCCTCCCACCAGATGACCTTGTCCAGGTCGATCCCGCAGTCGCGCATGAGCGCCGGCAGGGCGGTGTAGGCGCCGATGAAGCGGTGCAGGCCGGACTCCACCGGCATGCCCTGCTCCACCCAGCTGGCGCACCGCCCGCCCACCACGGGCCCGGCCTCCAGCACCACCACCTCGCGGCCCCCCGTGACCAGTCGATGGCCCGCCGCGAGTCCGGCCAGCCCTGCACCCACGATCACTGTCGTCATGCCGGGGGCCTACCCCCGGAGACCTGTGCCACACGGGCCGGCGCCCGCAGCCCCTGTGGGCCGCGTCACGGCCAGACGGCGCGCGCCATCCGGTCGAGCAGCTCGTCACGCACCTGCTGCGTCCCCGCCGCCCGGTCGCGCAGCTGCCAGTTGCGGGTGATCCGGATCCCCGGCTGCCAGCCCACCCCACCCAGCCCGGCCATGCGATCGATGCGGCGCGGCCCCGCGAACGCGTTCGCCAGCAGCTCGAGGTGGCCGAGCAGCTGGCGACGCTCGTGGACCGTCGGCCCGCCCTCGGAGGAGAACCGGGAGCGTGGCTCGGTCCCCCGGCCGCGGAACCGCCCGACGAACTCGACGAGGGACTCGTGCCAGGGGTCGATCTGCCCGGACGGGTCCGGCGTGAGCGCGGGCACGGCCCCGTGCCCGGGCGGCATCGGCCGCAGGCGACGATGGATGGGGTGCCCGCGCAGCCCGCTCACCGCACAGGTGCAGGTGAGCTGGCCGGGCCCCTCCGCGCAGGTCCCGCCGTGCAGCAGGGCGGTCAGGTCCTCCAGCAGGTGCGGGCTGCGCCGCGCCGCCCGCCACTCCCGCCACTGCCCGACCTCCACGCCGCGCGCGTGGGCCGCCCGCGGGTAGAGCTCCTCCATCGCGTCCCGGGGCATGGCGCCGGCGACCGGTCCGACCACCACGCCGAGCAGCGGACCGAGCAGGTGCTGGGCGCACCCGGCCCCGCGCGGTGGGGCTCCCAGCTCCAGCCCCCGGGCGAGGAACGCGAAGGTGCTCAGCACGGGCGAGACCTGGATGGCCAGCCAGGCCCGGGTCGCCCGCCGCAGGGGGTCGACCTCGGCCGGCACGGCCTCGGCCTCGCGGGCGAGCGCGTCACCGCGCGCCGGGGCGGCGACGGGGGATGCCGGTGCCGTGCCGACGAGCGCGAGCGGGCGCAGCCGGCGCTCCGCGGGTGCGGCCCGCGCCGGCCGTGGCTGCGCGGTGACCGTCGCCAGGCTCGCCGACGGGACCCGCGGCGCCGACGACGGCATCGTGCCGGGGAGCCGCGCGGCCGTCGGGAGGCCCGGGATGCGCAGGCCCGGCGTCCCGGGGGCCGGCATGCCCAGGGCGGTGGTGGAGCGGTTGGACTCACGGCGGGCCCGGTCGGCCGATCGCAGGGACATGGCTGGCGCACTACCCGGCGTCCGGGGATCCATCCCCGTCGCCCGACCGCGTCGGTGGGACCCGCATCGGACGGTCAGTTGTCGCGCCGGAACGCCACGGTGCTCCCCGCGGCCCGCCACCCCCGGCACCGCGCGCACAGGGCGCCCACGGCGAGCACCGGTCCGCAGGCGACGTACAGGTCGTGCCAGACGAAGCCGCCGACGAGCTGCCCGCAGTCGAAGCAGGGGACGTCGTCGGGCCAGGTCCCCGCCAGCTGCGGATAGCAGCGCTCGCAGGCCAGGAGCCCGCGCGCCCCGTCGAGGACCAGCAGGCAGGGCGCCCGGTCGAAGCCCGGGTCCGTGGCGTGCGGGCAGGTCAGCCCGCTCGCCGGGTCCTGCGCGGCGAGGTGGCGGACGAGCCGCTCGATCGTGCGGACGGTCGTGTCGCCGGCCCGGCTCCAGCGCTCGGGCTGGGGGGCGACGTCCTCCAGCGCGGCGAGGACCTCGCGCTGGGCGGCCTCCACCTGGTCCCAGCGGGCGACGTCGGCGGGAGCCCGGGGCTCACCGGCAGCCATGGCTCACCCCGGATCCGGACCGGCGGCGGTCATGGCCGCTGCACCCGACGGACCGCGTCGCGGACCCGGTCGAAGACCGCCAGGGGTGGCCCGGCCAGCATGTTGGCCAGCCCGGTCTCCCCGACGACGGGGTGGGGCCGGGTCGGGGCGATCGCCTCGGCGGCCAGCCACAGGCGGGCCAGCGCCCGCAGGTGCTCCTGGGTCAGGGCCTCCCGCAGCGCGGGGAGCTCCTCACGCTCCTCGGCCTCGGCATGGGCGAGCACGTCCTGGGCGAACGTCGCGAACCGCGCGTCGAACTCCGGATGCGCGACGCCGAGCTCGTGCAGCATCGCGAGGGTCCGCTTGGCCTCGCCCTCCTCGGCGAGCCGCTCACCGACGATCGACTCGCCCTCGGACAGCCGGTCCTGCGCGAGCGGGTGGATCAGCTCCTCCTCGACGGCCTCGTGCACGGCCAGCATCCGGACCAGCTCATCGAACCGGACCTGCAGCTCGCCGTCCTCCCGGTCCGCCGACGCGACCGCCTCGAACTGCGCGCGGATGTCGGCGTGCCGGGCGAGGATGAGGTCCACGACGTCACGCTCGTCGTCGTCGTGCACCCCAGCCTCGTCAGCGGCGCGGTCCTCGGTGCGGCCCTCCCAGCCCTCAGCAGTGGCGGGCGCGTCCGGCACGACGTCCAGCGCGGCTGGGTCCACGTCGCCGACCGCGGAGGCGGGGGCCGGCTCGGTCGACGGCACCGGTGCGGCGCCGGCCGCGTCGTCACCCGTGGGCGCGTCGCCGGGGGACGCCGCTCCGCCGCCGTTCGGCTCGGAGATCGCCCCGAGCACCTCGCCGACCCGCCGTTCCGGCATGGCCCGGGCGACGTCGGCCAGGGCGACCACGCCGATCACGACGTCGTCGTCGAGGACGGGCAGGCGGCGGACCCGGTGCTCCCCCATGGTCTGCAGGACGTGCTCGACGTCGTCCTGGGCGTGCGCGACGACCGGCTCGCCGCCGACGATCGCGCCGACGGTGGTCGTGGCGGGGTCCTGGTCCTCGGCGAGCACCCTGATCACGATGTCGCGGTCGGTCACCACGCCCCGCAGGCGGTCGTCGGGCCCCACCACCGGCACGCTGCCGATGTCGAGATCGGCCAGCAGGCGGGCCGCGTCGGCGACCGTGCGGTCCTCGTTCAGGGTCACGGCGAAGTCGGTCATGATCTCGCGGACGATGGTCACGGATGCTCCTCGGCTGCTCGGTCTCGTGGGGTTGCCCGGTCCACCTCTACCCGCGACATCCCCGGGCATCCCGACGGTCCGCGAGTGGCCAGCCGCCCCTGGCGGTGGCCGCGCGGCGTATGGCGCTGCCGCCGCCGGGCAGTGGCCGGCATGGAGCCGACCGCACCGCCGAGCGCCGCCGGTCAGGGGGTCCCCGCGGCCGTGCTGGCCGACGAGGACCTCGTCCGCGAGCTCGAGCAGCTGCACCGGACCCGCGCCGACACCCTCCGGCACGGCTCGGACTCGGCGCTGGCGACGCACGACGCCCGCACCGACGAGCTCGAGGCGGAGTACGTGCGGCGCTGGCCGGACCGGGAGGTGGATCCCGCCCGGACCCGGGCCGGTCGGCGCGGCGAGGGCAGCGGCAGCGGGGCGCACCAGGAGGAGTCGCGATGAACCCGATCGAGTGGATCGGCTACAAGGCCAAGCTCGTCGGCCTGGGCCTGTTCGGCCCACCGAGGCTCGACGACGAGCACGACCCGATCGTGCAGCTCAAGCGGGAGCACGACCAGCCGACGGACACCGACGGCACCCACGAGGGCGGCTGACCCCACCCGGCCCGCGCCCGCGGCCTGCCGGGATGGCAGCCCGACCGGCGCCTCAGTCGGCGAGGACCGTGCGCCCCCCACCGGCCGCCTTGGCCCGGTACATCGACAGGTCCGCGCGCTTGAGCGCGGCCTCGGCCAGGTCGTCGGGGCGGACCAGGGTGAGGCCGATGCTCAGGGTGACGTGCACCTCACGCCCCGCCACCCCGATCGGGCGCGTCACGCACCGGTGCAGCTGATCGGCCACGACGGCGGCATCCGCTGGTGCCCGCACGGCGGTGAGCAGGGCGACGAACTCGTCGCCGCCGAACCGCGCGACGAGGTCGTCGGCGCGCAGCGCGGCGCCGATGCGCCCGCCGATCTCGGCGAGCACCTGGTCGCCGACGGCATGACCGAGGGTGTCGTTGACCGCCTTGAAGTCGTCGAGGTCGATGAACAGCACGGCCAGTCCCGTGCCGGCCCGCGCGGGGTGCCCGACGATGGGCGCGACGCTGGTCCAGAAGCCCTCGCGGTTCAGCAGGCCGGTCAGGCCGTCGTGGGTGGCGAGGTGGCGCATCCGCTCCCGCGCGCCCCGGGCCTCGGTGATGTCGACGTAGTGCGAGACGAAGTGCTGCGCCGCGCCCCGGTCGTCGGTGAGCAGGCCGATCGCGTGCAGGGCCCAGGCGCGGCTGCCGTCGGCCCGGCGCAGGCGCCGCTCGGCGGCCAGGGAGTCCACCAGGCCCGACGCGACCTGGTCTCGCGTGACCAGGTCCGGGCCCGTCTCGTCGGGGTCGAGCACGTCGGCGACCCGGTGCGACAGCAGCCAGTCCGAGGTGCGCCCCACCATCTGGCACAGGGCTGGGTTCACCTCCAGGAACCAGCCGTCCAGGCTCTCCAGGGCCATGCCGATCGGCGAGGACTCGAAGGTCAGCCGCAGGCGGCGCTCCCCCGCCGTCCGGGCCTCCTGCACCCGGCGCAGCTCGGTGACGTCGGTGGCGACCGAGGCACCGCCGATGATCGTGCCCCCGGCGTCGCGCACCGGCGCGGTCCGCACGATGTAGTGCCGGCCGGGCAGCAGGCCCTCGACCTCGGTCACGGCGGCGTGCCCGGCGAGCGCGGACCGGTACAGCGGCTCGAGGGCCGCCCAGCGATGCGGCGGGAGGCACTCCGACGCGGGCCGGCCCTCGTACTCCTCGGCGATCACCCCGTTGTCGCGCAGGGCGCGACCGCGGACCAGCACGTAGCGCAGCTCGTGGTCGAACAGCAGCACGGCGGCCCCGGGGATCTCGTCGATCCCTCGGGTGAGCAGTGCGGGCAGTCCCGGCCCGTCCACGCTCAGCCCCGCGCCCGCAGCCAGCCGGCGGCGGCCTCGGGCGGCATCCCAGGGGCGTAGCGGAACCCCTGGACCAGCTCGCAGCCGGTGGTGCCGAGGAACGCGGCCTGCCCCTCGGTCTGGACCCCCTCGGCAACGCTGACCAGGCCGAGCGAGCGCACGAGGGCGACCATCGAGGCCACCAGCGAGTTCGCCTGCGGGTCCCTGCCCACCGCCGCGACGAACGAGGCGTCGATCTTGGCGGTGTGCAGCGGGAACGCTCGCAGGTTCGCCACCGAGGAGTACCCCGAGCCGAAGTCGTCCAGCGCGAAGCGGACCCCGGCCCGGCGCAGCTCCTCCATCACCCGGATGCTCGTGTCGCGCTGGCGGATGGCCTGGTGCTCGGTGATCTCCAGCTCGAGCCGGTCGGTCGGCCAGTCGAAGCCGCTGAGCAGCCCGAGCAGGCGCCCGGCGAAGCCCGGCTGGGCGAAGTGCCGGCCGCTGATGTTCACCGCCAGCAGTCCGAGCGCGAGCCCCTCGGACCGCCACTGCGCCACCTGGGCCACCGCCTCGTTGAGCGCCCACCACCCGATCGGGACGATGCGTCCGCTCGACTCGGCGACGGGCACGAACTCGGCCGGCGTGGGGTCACCCAGCTCCTCGGAGTGCCACCGCAGCAGCGCCTCGACGCCCGCCACGGCGCCATCCGACAGCCGGATCTGCGGCTGGTAGTGCAGCCGGAACTCGTGGCGGTGCAGCGCACCGCGCAGGCCGTTGCCCAGCAGCAGCCGGCGGCGACGGCGGGCCTCCACCCCACGGTCGAAGAAGCGCCACGTGTCCCGGCCGCCGCGCTTGCCCTCACCCATCGCGGCGTCGGCGCATCGGACCAGGTCCCGGGCGTCCCGGGCGTCGCTGGGGTAGCACGCGACACCGATGGAGGCGGTCACCATGACCGGGTCGCCGCCGATCTCGAACGGCTCGCGCAGGCGCTGTCCGAGCTCGGCGGCCAGCTCGGCGGCCTCCGCCCGGCCGATGCCCGGCACCACCACGACGAACTCGTCGGAGGCGTAGCGGCGCACGGTGGTCCCGGACGGGGTGGCGTCGCACAGCCGCCTGGCGACGGCCACCAGCAGCTGGTCGCCGAGGTGGTGGCCGAGGGTGTCGTTCACCTCCTTGAAGTCGTCGACGTCGATGTAGAGCACGCCCACCTCGGACCCGTCCGGGTGGGCCGAGGCGATGGCGGCCTCGACCTGGCCCTCCACCAGGGATCGACTGGGCACCGGGCTGAGCGGGTCGTCCATGGGGCGACGGTCGCCGGTCACGTCGACGTGGGTCACCACCGCGCCCGCCGCCCCGAACGGCACGGCGATCAGCACGAACCAGCGCGCCCCGTCCGGTGTGGGGCAGGGGTACTCCAGCGAGAAGGCCTCGCGCTCGCGGGCGAGCACCGCGCGCACCCCGCCGAGCGCCTCGGCCGCGATGTCGCCGAACGGCACGTCGCCGCACCGGCAGGCCGTCAGGTAGTTCGCCCCGGGGCCGGTCCCGCGCAGGTCGCCGTCACCCTGCTGCTGGGCGAATCGGCGCCATGGCGTGTTGACCGCCTCGATCGTGCCGTCGCCGGCGAGCACGGCCACGTGGGCGGTGAGCCCGTCGATGACCTCCTGGATCCCGCCCACGCGGTGGAGGGACGCGTTCGACACGGGGGTGTCGCTACCCGGCCGCGTGCCTGCCATACCCGGCGCACCCCTCCGCGTGTCAGCGCGCGCCGAGCCCGGCGAGCACCCGCCCGGCCGGGTCTGGGGGGACCACCCACTGCTGGGTGCGGTGGTCGAGCAGCCGCCGGCGCAGGTCGCCGAGCAGGGCACCGCCCCCGACCACGAGATGGGCCGGGGGGGCCTCCGTCCCGGGGCGCAGCCGCTCGAGGAAGGCGACCAGGCCCCGCACCTCCTCGGCGCGTGGGCCGAGCACCGCGTCGAGGTCGTCGGGGTGCAGCCGGATGCGCCGTCGGCTGCCGTCCTCGGCGCCACGGGCCACCACCACCCCATCGGTCCAGCCGTCGCGCAGGTCGTCGTCGGTGACCATGACGCGGCGGTGCTCCAGCAGGTGGGCGATCAGGGCGGCACGCACGTCGCGCACCCCCCACGGCAGGGAGGCCCCGACGTAGAACCCGTTCAGCTCGGCCCAGGAGACCTCGGTCAGCTCGGCCCCGAGGTCCACCACGATCCCGGCCCGTGCCCAGCCGGTCCCGCGGACGGCGGCGACCGGGGCCGGGACGGTCTGCACGCCGCGCGCCCCCACCGCGGCCCGGGTCGTCTCGATGGACTCCTCCCAGCCGTCCCGTGGTGCGCCGGCGGGCACGGCCAGCACGACGCGGCCGCGCGGGGCGCGATGGACGAGGCGGGCGAGCGAGGCCATCAGCTCGGTCTCGTCCACGACCCGGCCACGGTGGATCGGCGGCGCCGCGCGGACGGGGCGGTGGCTGCGCAGCCCCCGCTCGTCGGCGACGCGCAGGACGGCGCTGCCGAGGTCCAGGCGGACGGAGGACATCGGGTGCCCCTCAGCTGCTGCAGGCGACGCAGGTCGGCTCGTAGGGACGCACGCGCAGCCGGCCGATCGGGATCGGGTTGCCGCACCGGGTGCAGGTGCCGTACTCGCCCCGGTCCATCCGGGCCAGCGCCCCGTCGATCTTGCCGATGATCGTGGTCGCGTCCTCCAGCAGGTACTCCGCGCTCGTGCTCTCCTCGCGCATCGAGGGATCCACGAGCAGCCGGTTCTCGGTCAGGTCCTCGAGCGCCTGGCGCGCCCGGCGCAGGTCGTCCTCGTTGTCCTGGCGCAGGCGCAGCAGCTCGGCGCGCAGCTCCGCGAGCTCCTGCTCGGACGGGGTGCCGGTGTGGATCGACACGGGTTCCTCCTGCCAGCCGGGGGTGCGGGTGGAGCGGGACGGTTCAGCGGGACCGGGCGCCCGGGCCGCGCCGCCGTGGGCCCGGTGGGACGGTCGCCAGCGCGGCACGTCTGCGACGCGCGCGGCCAGCGATGTCCGCCATGTCCCCACACTACGTCCGCGCCCTGACCTCCAGCCAGCCGTCGCCGGTCGGTCGCCCGGAAGGCCGTACCAGGTGGCAGGTCTGGACCCGGGGGCGGAGGGTAGGTCACGGGTATGGAACTCCTGCTCTGGATCCTCGCTGTCGTCCTCGTCGTCGCGGGCATCGTCGCCCTGCTCCGCTCCCAGATCCTCTGGGGCATCGTGCTGATCATCCTCGGCCTGCTCGTCGGCCCCGGCGGCGTCAGCGTCTTCACGTGACCGCCGCGGACCCCCTGACCCCGGCTCGGGCGAGCATCCCCACGCCCGGCCCGGCGCCGGTGCCGCCCATCCCCCCGGGACCCCCGGACCCGAGCCGGCCCGGGCCAGTCCCGGTGCCCATCCCCGTGGACCCGCCGCCGCCCGACCCCGGCCGGCCGGACCCCACGGTCTGATCGACGGCGCACGTCGACCGCCGCCGGCGGCGGCGGAGCGCGCATGCCAGTTCGGCCCGGGCACCGGCCGCCGTCAGCGGCCCCGGGCGGCACCGCCGCTGAGCGCTGCCAGCAGCTCCTCGAGCGCGACCGACGCGAACCGGACGACCGAGTCCGAGGCCCCGTAGGGGAGCACCAGGTGCCCCTGGTGGACCAGCCCCCCGCACGAGTAGACGACGTGTGGCACGTACCCGACCCGCTCGTCGCCCTCCGCCTCGAGCAGTGGGGTCTCCAGTCGGCCCAGGACCCGGGAGGGGTCGTCGCGGTCGAGCAGCAGCGCGCCGATCGCGTAGCGGCGCATGGGCCCGACGCCGTGGGTCAGCACCAGCCAGCCCGCATCGGTCTCGATCGGCGGTCCACAGTTGCCCGCCTGGATCAGGCTCCACATGAGGTCGGGCTGTTCGATCGTCGCGTCGGCCTCCCAGCGCACCAGGTCCTGCGCGACCGCCAGCGAGTTGCTCTCCCGGTCCCAGCGGGCCAGGGCCAGCTCCCGGCCGCCCACCGGGCGCGGGAACAGTGCCATCCCCTTGTTGGCCGCCGCGCTGCCGGCCAGCTGGCTCATGTTGAAGGTGACGAAGTCCTCGGTCCGCAGCAGGTGCGGCTCGACCCGGTCGCCGCTGAACGCGGTGTAGGTCCCGCGGTAGTCGCGCCGGCCGGCGGCGTCGGTGAAGGCGGTCAGCCGCAGGTCCTCCATGCCGTGGCTCTCCGCCGGGCCGACCGGGTGGATGACCCGCTCGTCGATGCTCGACTCGGCCGGGAACGTGACCGAGTAGGTGCTCGCCGCCATCCACTGGAAGCGCTCGATGACGCTGAGCACCCCGCTGCGCGTCAGCGCCTGCCGCCGCAGGGTGACCAGGACCTCCTCCAGGTCCGCGTCGTCGAACTCGTCCGGGAGCCGGTCGAAGATGAACTCGGCGCTCTCGCCATCCGGTCGCCGGCGTCCGTAGTGCTGGATGAACACGTCCTTGTGGTAGCGGGTCGGGATGACCTGCGGGGTCACCGTCCTGGGGCCGGGATCGTCGACCAGGACCTGGCCCTCGGGCCCGACCATCCCGGTCCGGAACTCGATGCTCGACACGTGCCCCTCCCCCACCGCGCGCACGCTCATCACGAACCGCAGCCACCCCTGCGGGCATCCCGACTGGTCGGGATGGACGACCATCGAGGGGTTGAACAGCGCTGCCGTCTCGATGGCGAACTCCGTCGTGAACAGGGCCGCGGCGAGCAGCCGGCGCTCCTCGCTGAGCAGCTCGGGCTGGTCGAAGCGCGGCTCGATCTGCAGGAACCGCGCGTGCAGGATGCCCAGGAAGTCGTGGTGGCGCGGGGTGTAGGTCGCCAGGACGCGGTCCAGCTCCGCGCGCACCGCCTCCTCGGACATGGCCAGCAGGCGACGCAGGACGGGGTCGGCGCGGGAGTCGCCCTTGATCAGCAGCTCGCTGCCGGGGACGAACAGCTTCGTGATCACGCGGCGCGGGTCGGGGTGCAGCGCGATGCCGCTGCGCCGGACCAGTGCGCGCGGGTCGTCCCCCACGGCGGCGCTCGCGCCGGCCACGGGTGCGGCGAGCGCACCGCGCCCCGTCGGTGCCGATGGGTTCGTGGCCGGGGTCATGCCCGGACCCGGGCCGTCCGGCCGGCGAGCTGGAGGGTGGCCAGGGCGGCGAGCGTGGACTCCGCACCCTGGTTGGGGTTCACCCCGGTCGACAGCAGCCCGTCGCAGCCCCCGCCGGTGGCGGGGTCGTACAGCGGGACGCCGAGGTCGTTGCGCCCGAGGAACCACTCGGCCGCCAGGGTGACCACCTCGCCCCAGGACCGGTCGCCGGTGATCGCCTCGGCCCGGGCCGCGGCCTCGGCGAGGGCGATCACCTCGATCGGCTGCTGGTCGGGCGCCGGCAGGGGCTCGCCCGGCGCCCACCCCCGCGCCGGGACGGGGCTGAGGTGGCCCCTGGGCGTCTGCAGCGCGACGAGCCACTCGAGCTGGGCCAGGCCGCGCCGCACCTGCGCGGGATCCTCGAGCGCGGCGCCGATCGCCAGGTGCGCCTCGGGGACCAGCGCGTTGGCGTAGGCCAGCCGCGCCTCGGGCCAGCGCTCCATCCCCCGGGTCCGGGCGCTCCCGTCGAGCGCAGTGCCCGCGGCGAGGAGCAGGCCGACGAGCGCGCGGTCGCCGGGCACGGCGGCCAGGGCGTCCGCGGCCCCCACGGCGGCGTAGGCCATCGTCCGGCGCCAGGGCGAGCGCTGCCGGGCGGCCCGGTGCAGGGCGGCCAGGGCCACCGAGCGCGTCGTCGCGTCGCACCAGGTGCTCGCCACGGCCTGGCCCAGCCCCCACACTGCGCGACCCCAGTGGTCACCCAGGCCCGGGCGGTCCGACCAGACCCCGCTGTCGGTGCGGCGGTTGCGGAAGCGGCCGTCCCGCTCGGCCGCGCCCATCGCGTACTCCAGGCTGATCGACGCCAGCCGGACGACCTCCGCCGACGGCTCCGGCTCCCGGGCGCAGACCCCGAGGACGCGGCCGACGTCGTCCAGGCAGAAGCCGTGCGTGCGCCGCGGCTGGTCGCCGCGGGCGTGCTCGTAGACCCCGAGTGGGGTGCTCATGCGGACGAGGTGGTCGAAGCACGGACCCGGCATCACGCCACCGACACCCGGCCGACCTGGTGCAGCTCACGGGCGACGTCGACCAGCCGGGCTGTCACGGTCGACCAGAGCTGGCTGGGGGCCAGCTCACGGGCCCGTCGGGCCATCCGTGCCGCGAGGTCGGGCTCGGTGAGGACCCGGCGCAGCGCCGCGCCCATCGCGAGCGGGTCGCACTGCGGCACCAGCAGTCCCGCGCCGTCAGCGAGCAGCTCGCAGGCGTGCGGGAACGCGGTGGACACGACCGGCCGGCCGGCGACCACCGCCTCCGTGAGCACCCCGGAGGTGACCTGCTCACGGGAGTCGTAGGGCAGCAGGACGACGTCGGCGCCGCGGACGATCCGGCGCAGCGACGCGTCGTCGTGGTAGGTGTCGTCGAACTCCACCATGCGAGCGATCCGCAGGGCGCGGGCCCGGATGCGCAACCGGTCGCGGTAGGCCTCGCCCTCGCGCTCGCGGACCCGGGGATGGGTCTGCCCGACGACCCGGTAGCGCGGCAGCGGGTCGAGGTCGCGCAACCCGCTCAGGGCCTCGATCGCCCACTCGATCCCCTTCCCCGGCCCGATGAGGCCCCAGGTCAGGACGACCGGGCGGTCGCCGCGCGGCGGGTCACCCAGCTGGGGGCCGTTCGGCAGCGAGCCGTGCGGGATCACGTGCACCGATCGTGGGTCCGCGGCCGGCCAGCGCGCCAGCAGGCGGTCACGGGCCGTGGCCGTCATCGTGACCAGGGCCGACGAGTGCCGCACCACGCCGTCGAGGACGTGGTACTGGTGCGGCGACGGGTCGGCGAGCACGGTGTGCAGGATCGTGACGACCGGCACCCGGACCCCGTGGAGGATGTCGAGGACGTCGGCCCCGTCCCGGCCGCCGAAGATTCCGTACTCGTGCTGCACGATCACCGCGTCGTAGGTGTTCAGCAGCGCCGCGGCCGCACGGGTGGCGCCGGTCCGCGCGCGCTCCAGCTGGTGGACCACCGGCGCCGGCGGATGTGGAGCGGGGCTGTCCACGATGCTCACCACGCCGACGTCGAGGTCACCCCGGGCGCGCATCTGGTCGACCTGCGACCGGGTGAACGTGGCGAGTCCGCACTGGGTGGGTGGGTACGTCGAGAGCAGGGCGATCCGCACGGGCCACCTCCGGTCGGGGGCGTTGCTGGCCGCGCCCACTACCCACCCTGCCGAGGTCCAGACGCGCCACCTGCGGCGCGTTCGCCGCACCCCGGCCGGGTGTGCCGGTCGGCCCATCGGGTACCGGGCGGACATGGGCGACGGGCACGTCTTCGTGCTGCAGGGCGACCCCGCCGAGCTCGCGACCGACGGCACGATCGAGCCCGGTGCCATCGGTGCCACCCCGGCCCCGGACGCCCCGGACGCCGCGGCGGGGGACGCCCCCGCCGAGCGCCTGCACGGTGCGCTGGCGCGCCTCGCAGCCCGTCTGCGTGACCGCGACCCGGGGCACGGCCGGGCCCGGCCGCTGCTCGGCCTGCTCGTCGCCGACGGCGCGGTGGCCGGCGATCGCGTGCCGGTCCTGCGGGCGGCGCTGGCCGCCGCCGAGCGGGTCACGACCGCTCCCCCCAGGCCCGATGTCGTCGTGCTGGCCCCCGAGCGGGCGGACTACGCCGCCCTGCAGGTGCTCCGCACGGACGGTGCACCGGCGCCCGGCGCGGCCGCCGAGCGGCTGGCCGCCCTGGCCCGGGCGGGCCGGCTCGTCGCCTTCCTCGGCGCCGGCGTCAGCCACGCGGCCGGGGTCCCGGGCTGGCGGGACCTCATCGCGGCGCTCGCACGACGCGCCGGCCTGGACGAGCCCGAGCGGGCGCGACTGCTCGAGCTGCGGCCCTGGGACGCCGCCGAGATCATCGCCGGCCGCCTCGACGTGCCCACCGGGGCCGCCCTGGAGCAGGAGCTCGCCGCGCCCGACGGCCGGCACTCCCTGACGCACGGGCTGATCGCGAGCCTGCGCCTGCCCGGCGTCATCACCACCAACTGGGACGATCGCTACGAGCGCGCGGCCCGGGTCCCGACCGCCGGGACGTTGCGCGTCCTGCCCCGGGACCTGCCCGATGGGGCCGCCCCGTGGCTGCTCAAGCTGCACGGCGACCTGGCCGACCCCGGGTCGGTCGTGCTCACCCGGGACGACTCCCTGGACTTCGACGCCAACCGGGTGCCGCTGGCCTCGATGGTGCAGTCGCACATGATCACCCACCACCTGCTGCTGCTGGGGTACTCGCTCTCGGACGACTCCTTCGTCCGGCTGGCCCGGCAGGTGCGGGCGCTGCTCTCCGACCGGGCGGGCGGGCCCGAGTCGCGGGACGACGCCTCGGCACCGGCGGCACCCCTGGTCGGCACCGTGCTGACCCTGCAGGAGGACCCGCTCGTCGCCGAGCTGTGGCGCGGCACGTTCGACTTCGTCTCGGGCTGCTCCGCGCGCGGCGAGGACGGCCGGGAGCGGCCCGATCCACGTGACCCCGCAGAACGGGCACGGGCGGCCCGGGCGCTCGAGCTGGTCCTCGACGAGGTCGCGCGCCTGGCCACCGACGACGCCCCGTACGCGCTGGATCCGGCCTACCGCGCGCTGCTCGCCGAGGGCCCCTCGGCCGCGCTGCTGGGACCCCTCGAGGCCCTGCGGGATCGGGCCGGCGGGAGCGCAGCCGCGCCCGCGGACCCGGTGCGGATCGTCGTGGCCCGGCTCCTCCACGACCTGGGCGGGCCCGGGGACCGCTGGCCGGCCCCAGCCGTGGGCGACCCTGCGGCGGCACGCGTGGACGGGGCGGCGCTCAGGCGAGCTTGAGGTCGGGGTGCGGCGCCGACGAGGCCGACGCCGGACGGGCGCGCCCGTCGCGCTGCCAGGCGCGCAGCGCGGCCACCCGCTCCTTGGACGACTGCGACAGCGGGATGACCTCGCCGATGGCGGCGGCGAGGTCGGCGGTGGTGAGCTCGCGATCGTGGCCGAACGCGCGGAACAGCGCGTCGGTGACGGCCTGTTCGAGCTCGGCGCCGACGTGCCCCGCGGACAGCCGCCCGAGCAGTGCGACGTCGAACGACTCCGGGTCGCGGCCCCGCCGGCGCAGCTGGACGCGCAGGATCTCCACGCGCTCGGCCTCGCTCGGCAGGTCGAGGAAGAACACCTCGTCGAACCGACCGCGGCGCAGCAGCTCCGGCGGGACCCGGCTCACGTCGTTGGCGGTGGCCACCACGAACACCGGTGCCGGCCGCTCCTGCATCCACGTGAGGACCGTGCCGAGCACCCGCATGGAGGTGCCCCCGTCCTGGTCGCCGTGCGAGAGGACCTTCTCGACCTCGTCGATCCAGAGCACGCTCGGCGCCACCGCCTCGGCCACCCGCAGGGCCTGCCGGGTGCGGTACTCGGTCTCGCCGAGCTTCGAGTCGAACAAGCTGCCCATGTCCAGGCGCAGGACCGGCAGCTGCCACATGCGGCCCACCATGCGGGCCGTCATGCTCTTGCCGGAGCCGGGGATCCCGACCAGGGCGATCCCCTTCGGGGAGGGCAGGCCGAACGCGGCGGCCTCGGCGCCGAACGCCCCGCGGCGCAGCGCGAGCCACTCCTTGAGGTGCTCGAGGCCGCCGACGTCGAGGGCGCCGGCCTCGGCATCGATGAACTCCAGGCCGGGGGTGGCCCGGACGACGGCCTGCTTCTCGGCGAGGACCGCCGTGATGTCCGCGGCGTCCAGGACGTGGTCACGGACCAGGGCACGGGCGAAGGCCCGCTGGGCCTGGCTCGCCGTGAGGCCCAGCGCCGCCCGGGCCAGGGCGTCGCGGCCCGACGCGTCGAGCGCGACCCGGACCCCCGGCGTGCTCGCGACCAGGTGGTCGAGCAGCACGCGCATCGCCGCGAGGTCGGGCAGCGGCAGGTGGATCACGACGGCTTCGTCGGCCAGCTCGCGGGGCACGTCCGGGGTCGGGCTGATGGCGACCAGGCTGGCACTGGTCGCGGTGAGGCGATGGGCCAGGGAGCGCAGCTTGCGGCGCACGGTGGGGGCACGGTCCCACGACTCGTGCAGGTCGCACACCGCGTAGACGTCGGGGCGGCGGTGGTGCGTCGCCTGCTCGCCGATCCGGTCCAGGGCGGACTCGACGGTCGAGGCCTCGGGCAGCTTCCGCCCCGCCATCGAGCGCATCCGGGCGGCCGGGTCCCAGACGACGAGGTCCGCGTCGGCGTCCAGCTCACGACGGACCTGGTCGAGGACCGCGAGCGCCCGCTGCTCCTCCACGGTGACGAGCACGATCAGCGTGGCCCGCGCCCGCAGGTGCAGCAGCAGCTCGTCGTGGATGCTGGCATGCGGGACCGCAGCCTGCCCGCTCCGCCGCCTCATCCCCACGGCTGGCCCCTACCCGCCGGGCGGGGGTCGAGACCCCGGCACGGGTTCCCGCGCGCTCAGGAGGCCAGGCGGCCGGTGAGCGAGTCGCGCAGCCGGTCCACCATGCCCACGCCCGGTCCGACCAACTTGTGGAACAGCTCGCTGTTCGGTGCGTTCGGATGGGCACGGGTCGGGGCCAGGGACTCGATGCGCTGCACCTTCTCGACCAGCTCGACCAGCTCGGCCTCGGGGGCCGCCCGGCGCAGCTGCGGGAACTGCTGGGCCTCCTCGTCGGCGATGTGGTGGGCCAGCGTCGTCTGCAGCTCGAGCGTGGTCTCGTCGAACTTCGGGTCCTGCGGGTCGAGGCCCTCGAGCTCCTTGAGGATGTGCTCGA
>JALOLH010000131.1 GCA_025456065.1 Candidatus Nanopelagicales bacterium
TCGGGCAAGACCACCCAGCTGCCGAAGATCGCCCTCGCGGCCGGACGCGGGCAGCGCGGGATGATCGGCCACACGCAGCCGCGGCGCATCGCCGCACGCACCCTGGCCGCCCGCATCGCCGAGGAGTGCGGCGTCGAGCTCGGCACCGAGGTGGGTTTCGCCGTCCGGTTCACCGACCGCACGGCCAAGGGCACGCGGATCAAGGTGATGACCGACGGCATCCTGCTCGCCGAGCTGCAGCGCGACCGCGACCTGCGCCGCTACGACACCCTCATCATCGACGAGGCCCACGAGCGCAGCCTCAACCTGCTCGGCTACGTCGCGCGCCTGTTGCCGCGCCGGCCGGACCTGCGCGTGATCATCACGAGCGCCACCATCGACGTCGAGCGCTTCGCCGCGCACTTCGGCGGTGCGCCGATCATCGAGGTGAGCGGGCGAACGTACCCCGTCGAGATCCGCTACCGCCCCACCGAGGACGTCGCCGCCGACGACGTCGACGCGGTCTGTGAGGCCGTCCTCGAGTGCCTGACGTCCGGCGACGGCGATGTGCTGGTGTTCCTCTCCGGCCAGCGCGAGATCCACGACGTCGCCGACGCCCTGCGCCCGATGCTCGACGCGACCACGACGGTGCTCCCGCTCTACGCCCGGCTGTCGGTGGCCGAGCAGGCCCGGGTGTTCGCCCCCGGCGGCGGGCGGCGCGTGGTGCTCGCGACGAACGTGGCCGAGACGTCGATCACGGTGCCGGGCATCCGGTACGTCGTCGACCCCGGCACCGCGCGGATCTCGCGCTACTCCAAGCGCCTGAAGGTGCAGCGGCTGCCGATCGAGCCGATCTCGCAGGCCTCGGCCAACCAGCGTGCCGGCCGGTGCGGCCGGGTGCGCGACGGGATCGCCGTGCGCCTCTACAGCGAGCAGGACTTCCTGGCCCGGCCGCAGTTCACCGACCCCGAGATCCTGCGGACGAATCTCGCCGCCGTGCTGCTGCAGATGGCCGCGCTGCGCCTCGGCGACGTCGAGCGCTTCCCGTTCCTGGACCCGCCGGACACTCGCCAGGTGCGCGACGGCCTGGCCCTGCTGCACGAGCTCGGCGCCCTGCAGGAGCCGCCGAGGGAGGGCGCCGGCCCGCCGCGGCTCACGCCGCTGGGCCGCCGGCTGGCCCGCCTGCCGCTCGATCCCCGGCTGGGCCGCATGGTCCTGGCCGCCGCGGACGCCGGGTGCGTCCGCGAGGTGGTCGTCATCGCCGCGGGACTGACCATCCAGGACCCCCGGGAGCGCCCCGAGGCCGAGCGGGGCCGGGCCGACGCCGCCCACGCGCGGTTCGTCGACCGGCGCTCGGACTTCCTCACGCTGCTCAACCTGTGGGACCACGTGCGCGACCTGCGGCGCACCACCTCGTCGAACGGGCTGCGCCGGGCCTGCCGCGAGCAGTACCTGAACTACCTGCGGATCCGCGAGTGGCAGGACCTCGTCGCGCAGATCCGCGACGTGCTCGGCGGACTGGACGTGCGGTGGAGCTCCGGCCGTGACGACCCGGACGGCATCCACCGGGCGCTGCTGGCCGGGCTGCTGTCCCAGGTCGGCCTGTACGACGACCTGCGCCGGGACTACCTCGGTGCCCGCGGCGCGCGGTTCGTGATCTTCCCGGGCTCGGCGCTGGCGCGGACCCGCGCCGAGTGGGTCATGTCCAGCGAGCTGGTCGAGACCTCGCGGCTGTTCGCCCGGCGCAACGCCGCCATCACGCCGGAGTGGGTCGAGGAGGCCGCCGCGCACCTGGTCAGCCGGTCGTACTCCGAGCCACGATGGTCGGCCAGGCGCGGGGCCACGGTAGCCACCGAGCGGGTGACCCTCTACGGGATCCCGCTGGTGACGGGCCGGTCGGTCGACTTCGGTCGGATCGACCCGGTGCTGTCGCGCGAGCTGTTCATCCGCGGGGCGCTGGTGGAGGGGGAGTGGCAGACCCGGCACCCCTTCTGGCACGCGAATCGACGCGCGCTCGCGGCCGCCGAGGAGGTGGAGCAGCGCAGCCGGCGGCGAGGCCTGGTCCTCGACGACGAGGGCCTGTTCACGTTCTACGACGCGCGGATCCCGGCCGACGTCACCTCGGTGCGCCACTTCGACGCATGGTGGAAGCGGGCCTCGCGCGAGACGCCCGACCTGCTGACGCTGACCCCCGAGGACATCCGCGTTGCCGACGAGCTGCCCGACGAGGAGGAGTTCCCGCTGCGCTGGAGCGCCGGGCCGGACGTGGAGCTGTCGCTGAGCTACGCCTTCGAGCCGGGCACCGCTGCCGACGGCGTGACCGTCGACGTGCCGCTGGCCGTGCTGCCCGACCTCGACCCCGCCGAGGTCCCCGGCGCGGCCCCGGGGCACCGCGAGGAGCTCATCGCGGCCCTGGTGCGCAGCCCGGCCAAGGCGATCCGACGCGAGCTCGGCCCGGCGCCCAACCTGGTGCCGGCCGTGCTCGACGCACCGGAGCTGCGCGAGGCTTCGCTGCTCGACGGCGTGGCGCTGGCGGTGCGCCGGATCACCGGGGTGCGGCTCTCCGCCGACGACTGGGACCTCGGTCGGGTCCCGCTGCACCTGCTGCCCCGTTACCGGGTGGTCGACGAGCGGGGCCGGGTGCTGGGGGAGGGCCGCGACCTCGCCGCGCTGCAGCGCGCCCACGCCCCGGACCGCGCCGCCATGCTGGCCCGGGCGGCCGGCGATCTGGCCGTGACCGGAGCCACCACGTGGGCATTCGGGACGATCCCGGAGGCCGTCGAGCGCATGGTCGCCGGCGTCCCGGTGCGCGGGACACCGGCGCTGGTCGACCGTGGGACCTCGGTCGACCTCACCGTCCTGCCCGACCCGCACGACGCCGGCCGCCAGCACCTGCGCGGGGTCCGGCGGCTGGTCGCCCTCGCCGTCCCGCACCCCGGTCCGCGCGGGCACGCGGGCCTCGACATGCGCGCGAAGCTGGTCCTCGGGCGGTATCCGCACGGTGGCGCACAGGCGCTGCTCGACGACACCCGCGACGCGTGCATCGACCAGCTGCTGGCCGAGGCGGCGGAAGTGCGCGACCAGGCCGGCTTCGATGCGGCGGTGGCGCGGATCACGCTGGCCCTGCCGAAGGCGTACGCGGCGGCGCTGGCGCACCTGGTGGCCGCGCTCGAGCCGGCCTGGGAGG
>JALOLH010000027.1 GCA_025456065.1 Candidatus Nanopelagicales bacterium
CCCGTCGAACCCGGCATGGCCCGGCCGCAGGCCCAGGAACGCGTGCAGGTCCAGGGTGCCGGCGACCTGCACCCGCAGGTCGGTGATGGCGATGCCACGGGCGGTGGCGTTGGCGGCGTAACCGACCGCCAGGCAGTGCCCGAGCGCGGCGAGCACCTGCTCCACCGGGTTCGGGGCGGTGTCGGTGCCGCCGAGGGCGCACGGCTCGTCGGAGGGGAGGTCGGCGAAGCCGCGGATGCGGGCCGAGGAGCGGAAGCCCCCTTGCCATGTGACGTCCGCGCGCCAGGTCGTGGCGCCCGCGGAGGGGTCGGAGGCGACGGCCCGGGTGAGCGCGGCGACCGCGTCCAGGTCGACGTCGTTGAGCACGGTGGTGGTGGTCAGGGTCATCACGGTGTCCGATCGGGGTGGGTGCGCGGGGCGCACGGGTGGGGAGCAGGGGCGAACGCCGCTGGCGCGCTCCCGGGTGCTGGCGTTCCCCGACGGCCTACGGCAGGACGTCGGGCTGGGACACCCGGGAGCGCGGCTGGGACACCCGGGAGCGCGGACACGCCATCGCGGGCATCACCATCACCAGCATCGTGCGGACCATCCGAGCGTTCCTTCCGTCGTCGACCTGCGGCGCGCTCAGTGAGCGCCGCAAGCGGACGACCGCTCGTGGCACCTCATCGATCAGGCATTGGCACCCATGGGCTGGGTTGCCGCGGCTTCGTCGGGCCTGTCCCTCCACCGCTCTGGATGAGCACGTGGGCGGGACCATAACGACCGATCGGACACAGCGTCAAGCAACCCGCCGGGATCTGGACGCCCGCCCACGCCGGGCTCCGGACGCCCGCCCCCGCCGGGCCGTCCGCGGTGGGCGGAGCGCCGCCCGCCCCCGCCCGCTCAGCCGCGCGCCAGGCGCAGCGGGACCTCGACCTCGTCCGGCGTGAGCCCTCCGTGCTGGCCGCGCAGCGACGAGACGAGCCGGTCGACGCGCTCGGACACCAGCGCCCAGTCCTCCCGTGCGATCGCCACGACGTCGCCGATCCGCTCGGCGTGCCAGTCGTCCACCGGGCCGAGCAGCTCGGCCACCGCGCCGCGGGCACGCACGTCGGCCCGCTCCCCCAGCACCCGTCGCCAGGTGGTGAGGACCTCGTCGGTCCGGCCGGGCTCGGTGTAGACGTGTCGCACGCGGGGCTCGCCCAGGATCGTCAGGACCCCGTCACGCAGTGCCGGGTGCGCCTCCACGTCGACCCGCCTGCCGTCGGGGACGTCGACCAACCCGTGGTCGGCGGTGACCAGCAGCGCGACGTCCGGCCCGGTCAGGGCTGCCAGGTCCGCGACGAGCGCGTCGACCCGGGGCAGCTCCGTCCGGTACGCCTCGGAGGCCACGCCGTGGATGTGTCCGGCCTTGTCGAGGTCCGGCCAGTAGGCGTAGACGAGGCTGGGCGCGCCGGCGGCCCGCGCGGCCGTGATGGTCCCGGCCGCGACGAGCACCCGGTCCGCGATCGTCTCGGCGCCCGGGTAGGCCCCTCCCCGCAGTGCCGCCCGGGTCAGGCCGCTCCCGCGATGGGCGGCGGGTGCCGCGGTGGCCACGTGGACCCCTGCCACGGCGGCCCGTTCCAGCAGGGTCGGCTCCGGTTGGGTGGCGATCGGGTTGGGGTCGGCGCCCCAGGTCAGCGGCGAGAGCACCTGGCCGCCCTCGAGGCGGAACGACGAGCCCACGATGCCGTGCATGCCCGGCGGCAGGCCGGTGCCGAAGCTGGTGAGCGAGATCGCGGTGCTCGACGGGAACGGGGCGGCCAGGGGGCCGAGCTCCGGCAGGGCGGCCAGGCGCGGGGCCAGCGCGGCGTGCGCCTGCAGCTGCCGGGCGCCGAGGCCGTCGACGAGCAGGACCACGACGTGGCGGACCCCGGCCAGCGGTCCGACGAGCCAGTCCGCACCGGCGGGCTGCCCGGGCACCCCGAGCACCCGGGCGACCGCGGGGAGCAGGTCGGCCAGGCTCCTGGCGACCCCGCCGGGCCCGGTCCCCGGGGTGGGCCCGGCGACGCTCATCGCGCCTGCCGGCGGACCGCCTCGGAGAGCTTCGCGGCGAACTCCAGGGTGCGGGTGACCGCGGCGGCGCCGTCCCCGGCCTCGGAGACCCGCACGGAGAAGTCGTCGTTCGACGAGGTGCCCGAGAACCCGTGGTCGGCAGTGCACTCGGGGTCACCGCAGGACGCCGGCTCGAGCTCCAGCCGCGAGACGGCACCCCACCCGATGGTGAGCATGACCTCGCGGACGGGCGTCCCGGGCTTGTGCAGCGCGGGGTTGCCCACGATGCGGTTGACGACGATCGACTGCACGTCGGCCAGCCGGACCGCCTCGGAGTTGGCCGACGCGTAGGGCACCGGGCACGTCTCGTCCGGCGGGAAGTCGTCGATGTGCAGGACGAGCAGCCGGGTCTCGGTGAGGATCAGCAGCGAGATGTGCCGGCGCAGCTCGTCGCGGTCGAAGGTCGCCTCGTGCTGGATCACGTAGCTCACGGGCTCCTCGCCGGCGAGCACGGTCCCCATGGTCTCGGCGACCAGCTCCGGGTAGTAGCCGGCGGCCGCGATCTCGGCACGCAGGTTCGACGCAGGGTTCTTCACGGCGAGGATCCTCCCACGTCGCCGGGGCGCTCAGGCGTCGAGCAGGCGGCGCACGCCGACGTCGAGGCGCTCCCACTGCATGCGGACCCGCGCCGCGGCGCCGAGCACGGTGGCCCCGCCGCCGGACACCACGATGGGGTTCATGTCCAGCGACGCGACCGCCGGCACCTCGTCGATGAGCAGGCCGAGGCGGGCGATGAGCTCGCACAGGGCGTCGATGTCGACCGGGTCGGAACCGCGGTAGCCCCGCAGCAGGGGCGCGGCCTTCGGGGTGGCCACCAGCCGGCGGGCCTCGGTCAGGCTCAGCGGGGGGATGCGGTAGGCGTGGTCGCCCAGCAGCTCGGAGGCCACGCCGCCGACACCGAACCGGACGACGGGCCCGAAGAGCGGGTCGTCGACGGCGCCGAGCACGCAGGCCACCCCGGGCGCTGCCTGGGCCTGCACGACGAGGCGCTTGCCCGCCATCTCGTCGAGCTGGGCGACCATCGACAGGTACGCGGTGCGCACGGCGCGCTCGGACTCGAGGTTGAGCCGGACGCTGCCGAGGTCCACGCGGTGCGCCAGCCAGGGCGCCGTGGTCTTCAGCACGACGGGGTAGCCGAGCTCCTCGGCCGCGGCGACGGCCTGCTCCTCGGACTCCACGCGCCGGGAGGGCCACACCCGGATGCCGTAGCAGGCGAGCAGCTCGCGCACCTGCTCGGCCTCGAGGTCGACCCCCGGCGCGGTCGGGTCGGGCAGGCCGGGCTCCGTCTCGCCGACCATGGTGCCGGTCACGTCCTCACCGGCCTCCCGCAGCCACCCGCTGACCAGCGTGCGGGCGCCCTCCGGGTCGACGTCGGGGAACTCGGGGACCTCGGTGTGCTCGGTCTCGCGCCACCGGGCGTAGCCACGGACCAGGGCCAGCGCCCGCACCGCGTCCTCGACGTTGGAGAACGTCGGCACCGAGCCCCGCTCCGGCCGCCCGTCCGGGCCGGCGACGGGGAGCAGGCCCATCCCGGCCGGGATGAGGCCGGTCCCGTCCGCGGCCGGCATCACGGCCAGCAGGGGCTTGGTGGAGTCGATGCTGACGTCGGTGATCGCTGCGTGCACGGCGGCCTGGCCGGCGCCCACGCTCGGGATGTGCACGAACAGCACGGCGTCGCAGGCAGGGTGCTCGGTGGCCGCGCGCAGCGCCGCGCCGATCTCGGTGGCGCTGGCGGACTGGGCCAGGCTCGGCTGGCCGTAGGAGACCGTCAGGCGGGCCGACTCCACGGCGTCGGCTGCCAGGATCTCCAGGGCGTTCGACGTGCCGAGCACCCCGACCCGGTCCCCGCGCGGGAGCGGCTGGTAGGCGAGCACGGCAGCGACGTCGAACAGCTCGCCGAGCGACCCGGTCTGCACGACGCCGCTCTGCTCGAAGACGGCGTCCACCGCGGCGGGCGGCAGCGTGGTGCGTCGGACGTGGTGGCCCAGCGGCAGGGCCTGCGAGTAGCGCCCGGAGCGGACCGCCACGACCGGCTTGCTGTGGCTGAGGCGCCGGGTGATCCGGGTGAACTTGCGCGGATTGCCGATGCTCTCCAGGTACAGCAGGATCAGGCTCGTCGCCGGGTCGGACTCCCAGTACTGGAGCAGGTCGTTGGCCGAGACGTCCGCGCGGTTGCCCGCGGACACGAAGCTGCTCAGCCCGAGGCCCCGTCGCGCGACGGTCTCGAGCACCGTGACCCCGAGCGCGCCGGACTGGCAGAACAGCCCCACCCGGCCCCGGCTCGGCACCAGCGGCGACAGCGAGGCGTTCAGCTGGACCCGCGGGTCGGTGTTGATCACGCCGAGGCAGTTGGGGCCCACCACCCGCATGCCCGCCTCGCGGGCGGTGCGGACCAGCTCGCGCTGCCGGGCCCGACCGGCGTCGGTCGCGGTGTCGCTGAAGCCCGAGGAGATGACGACCAGCCCACCCACGTCCGTCTCGGCGCACTCGCGCACGACCCCGAGGACCTTCTCGGCCGGCACGGCGACGACGGCGAGGTCGACCTCCTGCGGCAGGTCGCCGATGTGCGGGTACGTGGGCACGCCGAGGATCTCGTCGGCCTCGGGGTGGATCGCGTAGAGGGGGCCCTGCAGCTCCTGGTCGCGCAGGTGGCGCAGCAGCTCGTGCCCGGTCCGGCCGGGGGTGCGCGAGGCGCCGATCACCGCGACGCCGACGGGGTTCAGCAGCCGCTCGACGGAGCGGGCCTCGCTGCGGTGCTCGCGGGCGGCCCGGACGCTGAGGACCTGCTCGGTCGGCTCGAGGTCGAACGTGAGGTGGAAGACGCCGTCCTCCATCCGGCTGCTCACGACGTAGCCGGCCTCGCGGAACGTCATCAGCATCTTGCGGTTGTTCGGCAGGACCTCGGCGACGAACCGGCGGACGCCGCGCTCCCACGCGGCCGCGGCCAGGTGCTCGAGCAGCACGGCCCCGAGGCCGCGGCCCTGGTGGTCGTCGCGGACCACGAACGCCACCTCGGCGTCGCGGCTGTCCAGGCGGTCGTAGCGGGCGACCCCGATGAGCTCGCCGGCCTCGGTGGCGACCAGTGCGACCCGGTCGTCGTGGTCGACGTGGGTGAACCGCTGGACGTCTCGGTCCGTGAGCTCGGGGTAGGGCGCGAAGAACCGGAAGTAGATGGTCTCGGCCGAGAGCTGGCCGTGGAACTGCACGAGCAGGTCCGCGTCGGCGGGTGTGATCGGCCGGACGTGGCAGGTGTACCCGTCGCGCAGGACGACGTCGGCCTCCCAGTGGGCCGGGTACTCGGGGGGCACGACGACACCCTAGGACGCACGGGCCGCGCTCGGCCGGGCGACCCGGCGCGTCGGGGCATGATGAGCCCCTGCCACGACGTGAGGAGCACGCATGTCACGCCGCACGACGCCCCCGCCCGGGGAGCCGGTCGCCGACCGGATCGTCGACATCGACGTCACGACCGAGATGCAGGGGTCGTTCCTCGAGTACGCGTACTCGGTCATCTACTCCCGCGCCCTGCCCGACGCCCGGGACGGCCTGAAGCCGGTGCAGCGGCGGATCCTCTACACGATGCACGAGATGGGCCTGCGGCCCGACCGGGCGCACGTGAAGAGCGCCCGCGTCGTGGGTGAGGTGATGGGCAAGCTGCACCCGCACGGCGACGCCGCGATCTACGACGCCCTGGTGCGCATGGCCCAGCCGTTCTCCCTGCGGATCCCGCTCGTGGACGGGCACGGCAACTTCGGCTCGCTGGACGACGGGCCGGCTGCCTACCGCTACACCGAGTGCCGGCTGGATCCCGCCGCGCAGCCCATGGTCACCGGGATCGACGAGGAGGTCGTCGACTTCGCGCCGAACTACGACGGCCGCGAGCTCGAGCCCGTCGTGCTGCCGGCGGCGTTCCCCAACCTGCTGGTCAACGGCGCCTCGGGCATCGCCGTGGGCATGGCCACGAACATGGCGCCGCACAACCTGGGCGAGGTGGTGGCCGCAGCGCGCCACCTGCTGGCCCACCCGGACGCCGCACTGGCCGACCTGATGCGCTTCGTCCCGGGCCCGGACCTGCCCAGCGGGGGACGGATCGTCGGGCTGGACGGCGTGCGGGAGGCCTACGAGACCGGCCGGGGGACGTTCCGCATGCGCGCCACGGCCCGGGTCGAGCAGCTGACGCCGCGGCGGACCGGCCTGGTGGTGACCGAGCTGCCGTGGAACGTCGGCCCGGAGAAGGTCATCGAGAAGATCCGGGAGCTGCACAACGCCAAGCGCATCGCCGGCATCGCCGGGGTCACCGACCTCACCGACGGGGAGAAGGGCCTGCAGCTGGTCATCGAGCTCAAGAGCGGCTTCGTGCCGGAGGCGGTGCTCGAGCAGCTGTACCGCCTGACCCCGCTCGAGGAGTCGTTCGGCATCAACAACGTGACGCTGGTCGAGGGCCAGCCGCAGACCCTGGGCCTCAAGGCCCTGCTCGAGGTGTACCTGGCGCACCGGCTCGAGGTCGTGCGCCGCCGCTCGGCGTTCCGGCGAGCCCGGGCGGCCGACCGGCTGCACCTGGTGGACGGGCTGCTCATCGCGATCCTCGACATCGACGAGGTGATCGCCGTGATCCGCTCCTCGGAGGACACCGCGGATGCGCGCGCGCGGCTCATGGGCGTGTTCGACCTGTCCGAGGTGCAGGCCAACCACATCCTCGAGATGCCACTGCGCCGGCTGACCAGGTACAGCCGGATCGAGCTGGAGGCCGAGCGCGACGAGCTGCACCGCACGATCGCCGGCCTGGACCGCGTGCTGGGCGATCCCGACGCCCTGCGCGACCTGGTCTCGGCCGAGCTGGCCGAGGTGGCCGCCGCCCACGCGACGCCGCGGCGAACGGTGCTCCTCGAGGGGACCCTGCCCGTGCGGGCCGCGGCCGCCGGCGGCGCCGCCCTCGAGGTTGCGGACGACCCGTGCGAGGTGCTGCTGTCCTCGACCGGGCTCATGGCCCGTCGCGCCGTCGACCCGGCCGACGTGGGCGGGCCGGCCGCACCTGACGGGCCGCGCGGCATGCACGACGTGGTCGTGGCCCGGGCCACCGCCACGGTGCGCGGCCACGTGGGCGTGGTCACCTCGACCGGGCGGGTCCACCGGGTGCACGTGCTCGACCTGCCGGCGCTGCCGGGCAGCGCCGGGCCGGTCAGCCTCGCCGGCGGGGTGCCGCTGGGCGCGTTCCTCACGCTGGAGCCCGGCGAGGCCGTCGTAGGACTGGCGAGCCTGCTGCCGGAGGCGCCGACCCTCGCCCTGGCCACGACCGCGGGAACGATCAAGCGCGTGGCCCGCGAGCCTGCCCCGGGCCGGGACGTGTGGGAGGTGATCCGGCTGGCCGAGGGCGACGCCGTCGTGGGGGCGCTGCCCGTGGGCGACGAGGACGAGCTCGTGCTGCTGGCCTCCGACGCCCAGCTGCTGCGCTTCCCGGCCGCCTCGGTGCGCCCGCAGGGCCGGGCCGCCGGCGGCATGGCCGGCATCAAGCTGGGCGCCGGTGCCGCGGTGGTCGCCCTCGGCGTGTGGCCGCCGGGGGCACCGGGTGTCGTCGTGACGCTGGCCGGCGACTCCGCCGCGCTGCTCGACGCCGGCGGCTCGCTCAAGGTCACCCACGCCGGGGTCTTCCCCGGCAAGGGCCGCGCCACCGGCGGCGTGCGCGCCCACCGCTTCCTCAAGGGCGAGGACGCGTTGCGGCGTGGGTGGATCACGACCTGGCCGGCCGTGGCGGCCAGCGCGAGCGGCGAGCCGATCACCCTTCCCGACCCCGACCAGCGGCGGGACGGCTCGGGCACCGCGGTGGCGGCCGCCCCGGCCGCGGTCGCCGGGCGCACATGAGCCGGTCCGGTCCCTCCCCGCGCCGGTGAGCCGGCACCCCGACGGCGCGCGCTGCTCGGCCCTGTCCGCGGCCGACGCCGAGCCGATGGTCGGCACGGCGCCGCGGGCGGACCTCTGGGTGGTCGTGGAGCACCCCGATGGCTGGGGCGACGCGAGCCTCGCGCGCAGCGCGGCGGGCGTGCGGGTGGTGCAGGCGCGCAGCTCCCCGGCCGACACCGCCGTGACCCGCGCCGCCGGCCGGGTGCGGGTGTGGGTCGCCCGGGTGGGCGGCGCTCCCGAGCCGGAGCTGCGCGTGGGGCACGTGCCCGACCCCGCAGAGGTGGCCGGATGGGACGTGGGCGAGCTCGCGCACGGCGGCTGGCGGCGGTGGGGCCAGCCGGATCCCCAGCCGCTGCTCCTCGTGTGCGCCAACGGTCGGCGCGACCGGTGCTGCGGGCACGCGGGCGGGCGCCTTGCCCATGAGCTCTGGCGGGGCCGGGCGGCCGGCCGGGTGCTGACGAGCACGCACCTCGGCGGCCACCGGTTCGCCCCCACCGCGCTGCTGCTCCCCTGGGGCGTGCTGCACGGCCGGCTCGACGCCGTTGCGGCCCGGGGCCTGCTCGATGCCGCGCAGGACGGGACCACGCCCGTGGGCACCCTGCGCGGGCACAGCGCGCTCGAGGCCCCCGCCCAGGTCGCCGAGGCGCATGCCCGCGGCCGCTCCGGGTACCGCGGGCTGGCACCGCTGCCGGTCGCCCTCGACGGCGACCCCGGCGAGGGTCGGCTCACCGCGACGGTGCGCCTGCCCACCGGCACGATCCTCGGCGTCCCCCTCGTCCGGGAGGTGCAGGCGCGGGTCGCGTCCTGCGGGAAGGACCCGGAGCCGATCACGCGCTGGACCGTCGACGGCTGACGGGAGCAGGTGCCCGGCCCGCCGTGCGCCGCGTCGGCCACGTCCCGCGCCCACCCTCGCCCCGCCCGCCCTGCGCCCCGTCGGCGCCCCCACCCGGCCACGCCGCGCCCTGCCACGCCCCGCGCCGCCCTGCGCCCCGCCGACGCGGGCCTGTGGCAGCATCCCGGGCATGGACCTCGGACTGCACGGACGCACGTTCCTGCTCACCGGCGCGTCACGCGGGCTGGGCCTGGCGGCCGCGCAGGCCCTCGTCGCCGAGGGTGCCCAGGTGGTGCTCAGCGCCCGGGACCCGCAGGCGCTCACCGATGCGGTCACCGGGCTGGGCTCCGGGGCGGTCGGCCTGGCCGCCGACCTCGCCGATCCTGCCGCTGCCGAGCGCCTCGTCGCCGGCACGGTGGCGCGGTTCGGCCGGCTCGACGGGGCGCTGGTGAGCGTCGGCGGCCCGGCGCCCGGGACACCCATGAGCGTCACCGACGAGCAGTGGCGGGCGGGGTTCGAGTCGGTGCTGCTCGGCGCCGTCCGGATGATCCGCTCGGTCGCCGCCGCGGCCAGCGTCGACCCCGAGACCCCGGCCGGCACCGGCGCCGCGATCCTGGCCGTGCTGTCGACCTCGGCGAAGTCGCCCATCCCGGGGCTGACGACGTCGAACGGCCTGCGTCCCGGGCTCGCCATGCTGGTCAAGGACTTCGCCGACGAGCTGGGTCCCCGTGGCGTCCGGGTGAACGGCGTGCTCCCGGGGCGCATCGCCACCGACCGGACCCTGGCCCTCGACGCGTCCCACGGCAACGCGGCGGCGGCCCGGCGGCGCAACGAGGCGGCCATCCCGCTGGGCCGGTACGGCGACCCGGCGGAGTTCGGCCGGCTCGCGGCCTTCCTGCTCTCCCCGGCAGCCTCGTACGTCAACGGCAGCCTCATCCCGATCGACGGCGGCGCGCTGCGGGCCCTCTAGGGCCGCGACCCGGCACGGCCCGCGCGGCGGCCGGCGGCCGGCGGGCCGGCGGCGAGGATCGGTGGCGCCGCTGCCGGGGAGTGGCCAGTGGCCGGTCAGGACGCGACCGGCTCGGGCTCCGTCTCCTGGGCCGGCTCCATCCCGAACTGCTTGCGGGACAGGTCGGCGTAGAGCCCACCGGCCGCCAGCAGCTGCTCGTGCGTCCCGCGCTGCACGACCTGCCCGCCGTCCACCACGAGGATCTCGTCGGCGGCCCGGATGGTCGACAGGCGGTGCGCCACGACCAGGGAGGTGCGCCCGGCCAGCGCCGTCGCCAGGGCACGCTGCACGGCGGCCTCGCTCTCGGAGTCCAGGTGGGCGGTCGCCTCGTCCAGCACGACGACCTCGGGGGCCTTGAGCAGCAGCCGGGCGATCGCCAGGCGCTGCTTCTCCCCTCCGGAGAGCCGGTAGCCGCGCTCCCCGACCACGGTGTCCAGGCCCTCGGGCAGCGCGGCGACCAGCTCGCCGATCTGCGCGTCGCGGCAGGCCGCCAGCAGCTCCTCGTCGGTCGCCCCCGGCCGTGCGTACTGCAGGTTGCCGCGGATGGTGTCGTGGAACATGTGCGCGTCCTGGGTGACGACGCCGATCCGGTCGGACAGGCTGGCCAGGGTGGCCTCCCGCACGTCGACCCCACCGACGAGCACGGCGCCGGAGGTCACGTCGTAGAGCCGGGTCACGAGGGCGGTGATGGTCGACTTGCCCGCCCCCGACGGGCCCACCAGGGCCACCATCTGCCCGGGCTCGACCCGGAAGGAGATGCCGGTCAGCACCGGCTCGCCACGGCCGCGTGCCTCCGGCCGCGCCACCGACTCCAGGGAGGCCAGTGACACCTCGTCCGCCCCCGGGTAGGTGAAGTGCACGTCCCGCAGCTCGATGGCAGTCGGCCCCGGCGTGATCTGGCGCGCGTCGGGGGCCTCGGCGACCAGCGGGCGCAGGTCGAGCACCTCGAACACACGCTCGAAGGAGACCAGCGCCGTCATGACGTCGACGCGGACGTTGCTCAGCGCCGTCAACGGCCCGTACAGGCGGGCCAGCAGCGCGGTGATCGCGAGCAGCGTCCCGATCGTCAGGGACCCGCCGATCACGAGGTTCCCGCCGACCCCGTAGGCGATCGCGGTCGCGACCGAGGCCACGAGCGTGAGCGCGGTGAAGAAGTAGCGGTTCGACATCGCGATCTGCACGCCGATGTCGCGCACCAGGGCGGCGCGCCCGGAGAACGCCCGCTGCTCCTCCGCCGGCCGTCCGAACAGCTTCACGAGCAGGGCACCGGAGACGTTGAACCGCTCGGTCATCATCGAGCTCATGTCCGCGTTGAGCTCCATCTGCTGGCGCGTCTGCGCCTGCAGGCGCCGGCCCATCCACCGGGCCGGCAGCAGGAACAGCGGCAGCAGCACCAGGCTGATCAGGGTGATCGGCCACGACAGCGCGACCATGGCGACGAGGACGACCACGACCTGGATCAGGTTCCCCACGACGCCGCCGAGCGTGGAGGTGAAGGCCTGCTGGGCCCCGATCACGTCGGAGTTCAGCCGCGAGATGAGTGCCCCGGTCTGGGTCCGCGTGAAGAACGCCAGCGGCTGGGACTGGACGTGGCCGAAGACCTGCGTGCGCAGGTCGTAGATGAGCCCCTCGCCGATCCGCGCGGAGTACCAGCGCCCGACCAGGCCGATGGCGGCGTCGGCCAGCGCCAGCACCAGCACCAGGATGGCCGAGACCGTGACGACCCCGCGGTCGCCGGGCGTGATGCCCTGGTCCACGATCCGCCGGAACAGCAGCGGCTGGGCGACCACGAGCAGCGAGCCGACGACCAGCGTCAGCAGGAACCAGACGATCAGGCGACGGTACGGCTGGGCGAAGCGCAGGATGCGCCGGACGGTGTCCCGGCTGATCCGCTGCTGGGCGACGGACCGGTCACGGGTGAACGACCGGTACGTCTGCCACGGCCCGGCGCCGCCCATGCCCATCGACATGCGTGATCCCTCCCCTGTGCCTGATCCCGGCCAACGCCGCTGCGCCTCGGCGCATTCCCGCGACCCGTCCCGAGCGCCCCGCTCCTGGGCTCCCCGCCCCCGCGCCGCCCCCGTCCCGGCCGCACGCCCGCCCCCGTCTCGGCCGCACGCCCGCCCCCCACCCGGCCGCACGCCCGCCCCCCAGGTCGATGATCCATTCCGGTTCGGCGGGTTCTTGACTGCACAACCCGAATGGATCACCGCGGGGCACGCGCCGAGCGGAGCGCGGGGCGGCGGGGCGCCGGGGGGCGCGCGGCGCGCGGCGCCGGGGGGCGCGCGGCGGCGGTCCCGGCCACGACGGTTCCCGACCCTCGCTCGATGATCCATTCCGGTTCGGCGGGTTCTTGACTGCAGAACCTGAATGGATCACCGGGGGCGCGGCGGCGGGGCGCGGGGCGCGCGGCGCCGGGGGCGCGTGGCGGCGGCGGTCCCGCGGGGGCGCGCGGCGCCGGGGCGCCAGGCCCGCTACCCGGTGGTGCGCCCGGTCATCATCGCCACGAGCTCGCGGATGCGCCCGCCCTGGATCCCCCGCTCCGCGGCCACCTGCCGGTCGTGCGCACCGGCCCAGTCCCCGCCGCCGGCGGCGGCGTCACGCAGCAGCGCCTTGGTGCCGATCACCGCGCCCGGCAGCGCGGTGGCGCAGGAGCGGGCCACCTCGCGCGCGGTGGCCTCGAGGGCGTCGCGCGGCACCGCGCGCAGGGCCAGGCCGATGCGGACGGCCTCCTCGGCCCCCACCCAGCGCCCACTGAGCACCAGCTCCAGGGCGCGGCCGTAGCCGACCGCCTCGACCAGCGGCAGGGTGCCGCCCAGATCGGGCACCAGGCCCAGGCTCGGCTCCTTCATCGCGAGCTGCACGTCGTCGGCCACCACCATGAGGTCGCACCCCAGCGCCAGCTGGAAGCCGGCCCCCACCGCGTGCCCCTGGACAGCGGCCACCGTCGGGACGCCGGCGCGGCGCCACCAGGTGAACGCCTGCTGGAACTCGGCGATCCGGGCATCGAGCTCCTCGGGCGTCATCTGGGCGAACTCGAGCATCGAGCCCTCGCCGGGGATGCCCTCCGGCGTCAGCATGCGGCGGTCCATGCCCGCCGAGAACGACGGCCCGTCGGCGCAGAGGACGACCGCGCGGACGGCCGGGTCCAGGTCGCGCCCGATCGCGGCGAGCGCGGCCCACAACGCGGGGCTCTGGGCGTTCCGGGACTCCGGCCGGGTGAGCCGGACCGTGAGGATGCCGTCGGACAGGTCGGTGGTGAGTGCGCTCGCATCGGTCATGCGAGCAGTCAACCAGCCGTCAGCCGGCCGCCAGCCGGGAGCCCCGGTTGCGGGTGGCACCGCCCCGGCCGCGCAGCTCGACGCCGGCGTCGGTGAGCAGCCGGTGAACGAAGCCGTAGGAGCGGTCCAGGCTCGCGGCGAGCTCGCGGATGCTCGCACCGGCCTGGTACCGGGCCACCACGTCGCGGGTCAGCGCTGCTCGTGCGTCCCCCGTCACGCGCGTCGCGCGCGCCTTCCCCACCATGTCCTATCCCTCCGTCTGGTCGGCGGTCCCCGACTGCCGACCACTATGTCGCCGTTCGACCAAGATCGCCATTCCAGTGTGACGATGGGCGACCGGATGGTGACGATTGGTCGACGCCCGCGCCCCTCCGGCCTGCGCCTCCCCGGGTTGGGCACAACCCGGGGAGGACACGCACCCGGGCCGGTCAGGCGAGGGCGACCAGGTCCAGGTAGTCCTCGCGCCACAGGTCCTCGTCGGCGTCCGGGAGGAGCAGGACCCGCTCCGGGGCCAGGGCCGAGACCGCGCCCTCGTCATGCGTGACCAGCACGACGGCGCCCGAGTAGTCGGCCAGCGCGGCCAGCACCTCGTCGCGGCTGGCCGGGTCGAGGTTGTTCGTGGGCTCGTCGAGCAGCAGCACGTTCGCCCCCGAGACCACGAGCGTGGCCAGCGCGAGGCGGGTCTTCTCCCCGCCCGAGAGCACGCCGGCTGGCTTGTCGACGTCGTCGCCGGTGAACAGGAACGAGCCGAGCACGTTGCGGCACTGCGTCTCGGTCAGGTCGGCCGCGGTCCGCTGCAGGTTGGCCAGGACGGTCGCGTCCGGGTCCAGTGTCTCGTGCTCCTGGGCGTAGTACCCGAGGCGCAGCCCGTGCCCCGGCTCGACCCGGCCGGTGTCGGGCTGCTCCAGGCCGGCGAGGATGCGCAGCAGGGTCGTCTTGCCGGCACCGTTCAGGCCGAGCACGACGACCCGCGACCCCCGGTCGATCGCGAGGTCGACGTCGACGAAGACCTCCAGCGAGCCGTAGGACTTGCTCAGCTCGGCCGCACGCAGGGGCGTCCGTCCGCAGGGTGCGGGCTCGGGGAAGCGCAGCCGGGCGACGCGATCGGCCGCGCGCTGGTCCTCGAGCCCCGCCAGCAGGCGCTCGGCCCGGCGCTGCATCGACTGCGCCGCGCGCGCCTTCGTGGCCTTCGCTCGCATCCGGTCGGCCTGCGACTGCAGCACGGCCGCCTGCTTCTCGGCATTGGCGCGCTCGCGGTGGCGACGGCGCTCGTCGGTCTCCCGTTGCTGCAGGTAGGCCTTCCAGCCCACGTTGTAGACATCGAGCACGCATCGGTTCGCGTCGAGGTGCAGCACGCGCGTCACGACGGCCTCGAGCAGGCCCACGTCGTGGCTGATCACCACCAGGCCGCCCCGATGCGCGGCCAGGAAGCTGCGCAGCCACACGATGGAGTCCGCGTCGAGGTGGTTGGTGGGCTCGTCGAGCAGCAGGGTGTCGGCCTGGCCGAACAGGATCCGCGCGAGCTCCACCCGGCGGCGCTGCCCGCCCGAGAGGGTCCGCAGCGGCTGGCCCAAGGTGCGCTCCTCGATCCCGAGGCCGGCGGCGACGGCGCCCGCCTGTGCCTCGGCGGCGTACCCGTCGAGGGCGAGGAACTCGGCCTGGGCCCGGTCGTAGCGGCGCATCGCGTCCGCCGCCCGGTCGGGGTCGGCGTCGCCCATCGCCTGCTCGGCCCGGCGGATCCGGCGGGTCACCTCGCGCAGGCCGCGGGCCTCGAGGATCCGCTCGCGCGCGGTCTGGTCGAGGTCGCCCGTGCGCGGGTCCTGGGGCAGGTAGCCGACCGTGCCCGACCTGATCACGCCGCCGGTCTCGGCGGCGGCCTCCCCGGCCAGGATGCGCAGCAGCGTGGTCTTCCCGGCGCCGTTGCGCCCGACCAGGCCGACGCGGTCCCCGGCGCCGATCCGGATCGACACGTCGGCCATGAGCAGGCGGGCACCGGCCCGCACCTCGAGGCCGCTCGTGACGATCACCGCCCGAGGGTACCCGGGTGGAGCGGGACCCAGGGCTCGCCGCTGCCTGGCACGAGGCGCCCGCCGCTCCACTAGCCGCCGCCGTGCCGCTGACGCACGCCCGCGCCATACTGCGAGCACGACCGGGGCTGGGCAGGGGCAGGAGGCGGCATGCAGTTCGACGACAACCGGGTGGACACCGGTGGGGTGGACGACCTGCGCGACGGCCGCGGTGGCAGTGGCTTCGGCGGGGGTGGCCCGGGCGGCGGCGGGGGCGGCATGGCCGCGGCCGGGCTCATTGCGATGCTCATGCGCGGCCGGGGCGGCAAGGGGGCGCTGCTCGCCCTCATCATCCTCGGCGGCCTCACGTTCTTCGGCGGGGGCGGACTGTTCGGTGGGGGCCAGCCGGCAGTCGACCCGGGCGCTGGCACGACCGTGACCGGGACCACCGGGAGCAGCGAGGACCTCGCCACGCGATGCAACCAGCCCGGTGCCATCGAGCAGTACGAGGACTGCCTGCTGGTGAAGGCCTACAACGAGACCGACGAGGTGTGGTCCGAGGAGTTCCAGCGCCGCGGCATGCCCTACCAGTCCCCCCGGCTGGTCTTCTTCGACGGCAGCGTGAACACGGCCTGTGGCCCGGCCACCACCGAGGTCGGACCCTTCTACTGCCCCGGCGACCAGCGCATCTACTTCGACCTGGGCTTCGCCAGGCAGCTGCAGCAGCTCGGCGTGGAGGGCGACTACGCCAACGTGTACATCATGGCCCACGAGTTCGGCCACCACCTGCAGCACATCACCGGCATCGAGCGCCAGGTGCGCCAGGCGCAGCAGCAGGATCGCCGCAACGCCAACCAGTACGGGATCGCGATGGAGCTGCAGGCCGACTGCTACGCCGGCGCCTGGGGCCGCATGGCCGACGACCGGGGCAACGTCACGGTCACGCCCGAGGAGGTCCGCCAGGCCCAGAACGCGGCCCAGGCGGTCGGGGACGACCGGATCCAGGCGGGTGCCGGCCAGCAGGTCAACCCGGAGACCTGGACGCACGGCTCGGCGGCGCAGCGCGAGCAGTGGTTCAACGTGGGCTTCAACAGCGGCGACATGGACCGCTGCAACACCTTCGCCTGAGCCGATCCGTTCGCGGGGACTCCGCCCCCCCGGCCTCACTAGGGTCGGCCGGACGTGCCGACCCCTGGAGGACCATGTGAGCGAGCAGCCGCTGCGGACCGCCGTGCAGATCGACCCGGCCATCCGCGCCGTCGAGGTGAAGATCACCGCACGCGTCGAGGACGAGGACCGCGTCCTGGCGCTGCTGGAGAAGGCCGACGAGGAGCCTGAGAGCCGTACCGTCTACTTCTTCGACACGCCGGCGCTGACGCTCTTCGACAAGGGGCTCGTGCTGCGGGCCCGCAAGGTCCGTGGCGACGACGACGACAGCACCGTGAAGCTGCGCCCCGTCGACCCGGCGGCCATCTCCAGCGAATGGGCGCAGATGGACGGGTTCGAGATCGAGATGGACCGGGTCGGCGAGCAGCAGATCGTCTCGGCGAAGCTCGCCGCGATCCAGAGCCGCGGCGAGATCGACGAGGTGGTCGCCGGCGAGCGTGACCTGCACAAGCTGTTCTCGCCGGACCAGGAGCGCCTGATCGCGGCCTTCGGCCCCCCAGACGTCGGGTGGGAGGCCCTGCAGCTGATGGGCCCGATCGACGTCAGCAAGTGGAAGTCGAGCTGGGAGGACCTGCCGTGGGAGGTGACGGTCGAGCGCTGGCTGCTGCCCGACAGGTCCGACCTCGTCGAGCTGTCCATCAAGGTGGAGCCCGCCGAGGTGCACGAGGCCGAGGAGCGGTTCCGCGCGATGCTCGAGGGCGTCGGCCTGGAGATCGAGGGCGACCAGCAGACCAAGACCCGCGGGGCGCTGCGCTTCTTCACCACGGGCGAGGGCTTCGACGACTGATTCCGGCGCGTCCGGCGGCGGGTGACCGTCGGCAGGCACGACGAGGAGGCGCGGCATGGCCGAGCAGCAGGTGATCGTCCCGCGCTGGGAGTGGCGCACGTTCGGCACGCACTTCCCCGACGTCGAGGTGTACCTCTCCCGGCTCACACCGACCGGCGTGCAGGACAGCGACGAGCTCTACCTGATCTCGGCGACCGGCGACACCGTGAAGGTCCGCAGCGAGCTCATGGACATCAAGCTGCTGCGTGAGGTGGGCTACGCCGGGCTCGAGCGCTGGGAGCCGGTGCTCAAGGCGCCGTTCCCGCTGGACCAGGAGCACGTCCGGGCCGTGTTCGACGCGCTGCGCGAGGCGGCGCCGGTGCTGGAGCGCGAGACCTACACGCTGGACGCGTTCCTGGCCGAGCTCGTCGCGCCGCATCCGGGCCTGCGGGAGGTGCCCGTCGCCAAGCGCCGGGTGCGCTACACGATCGAGGGGTGCACCGGGGAGTACACCGAGCTCTCCACCGGCGAGTGGCGCACCCGGACGCTGGCGATCGAGTCCGAGGACCTGGAGGCGGTGGCGTCGGCGGTCCGGACGGTGGGCATGGCCGACCGCGTCAACACCAGCTACCCCAGGGGGCTCGGCGCGCTCTACGACGGCGAGCCGCCGCGCTACGCCACGATCGACGTGGGGACCAACTCGGTGAAGTTCCACGTCGGGCAGCCGGCTGGCGAGGCTGCCTGGGAGGCGCTGGTGGACCGTGCCGAGGTGACCCAGCTCGGCGAGGGCCTCGCCGAGTCGGGCGTCATCGCGCAGGCGGCCATCGACCGCACGACCGAGGCGATCAGGGGGATGGTGCTCGAGGCCCGGTCGCACCTCGCCCGGGAGATCGCCGCGGTCGGCACCGCCGGGCTGCGGCAGGCCCGCAACCGCGACGCCGTCCTCGAGGCCATCGACCGGGAGACCGGCGTCCGGGTGACGGTGATCCCCGGCGAGGAGGAGAGCCGGCTGGCGTACCTGGCAGCGGTCGCCGGGCTCGGCACGCCGACGGGGGACGTCGTGGTGTTCGACACCGGCGGCGGCAGCTCGCAGTTCACCTTCGGTCGCGGGCGGGAGGTGGCCGAGCGGTTCAGCGTCGACGTCGGTGCGGCGCGCTACACGGAGGCGTTCGGGCTGGGCGGCGTGGTGCCGCAGGCGGTGCTCGACGAGGCGCTGGCCACCATCGCGGCCGACCTCGGACGGCTGGACGGCCGCCCCGCACCCGACGTGCTGGTCGGGATGGGCGGGGCCCTGACGAACATGACTGCCGTGCAGCTCGGCCTGGCCCGCTACGACCCGGACGCCGTCCAGGGGACCGTGCTCGACCGGGCCGAGGTCGACCGGCAGATCGGGCAGTACGCAGCGCTGGACGCCGAGGGCCGCCGCGCGATCGTCGGCCTGCAGCCCAAGCGCGCGGCCGTGATCCTGGCCGGGGCGTGCATCGTGCGGACGGTCATGGACAAGCTCGGCCGGTCGCAGCTGACGGTGAGCGACCGCGGGCTGCGGCACGGGTTGCTGGTCGAGCGGTTCGGCACCGGCGAGGTCGAGGCGCTCGAGCACCGCTGAGCGGGCCCCGTGCCGCTCCGCTCCCCGCTGCGGGGCCAGCAGGTCGGTCCTCACTAGGGTGCGGCGCGTGAAGGTGCTCATCTGGCACGGCTACCTGCTGCACGGGACCGGGTCGAACGAGTACACGCGCGCGCTGGCGCGCACCCTGGCGCGGCAGGGCCACGAGGTGACCGTGCTCAGCCAGGACCCCGACCCCGACTCGGTGGATCTCGGCGGGGCCGTGGCCCTGCGGCCGCGGTTGCCCGGCCGGCTCCCGGTCTTCGTGCTCGACCGCTACCCCGACGCACACGCGGCGCTGCTGCCGGAGCTGCCGCGCGCCGAGGTCGACACGTTCGTGGCCGCCCAGGCCGAGGCCATCCGCGCACTGCCGCCGCACGAGCTGCTCGTCACCAACCACGTGCTGCTCGGCGCGCCGGTCGGGGCGGCCAGCGGCCTGCCGTTCGTGGTCAAGGCGCACGGCTCCGAGCTGGAGTACGCGATGCGCGACAGCCCGCCGCTGCGGGCGTGGGCCGCCGAGACGCTCCCCCTGGCCCGGGGCGTGGCGGTCGGCTCGACGCACATCGCCCGGGTGGTCAGCGAGCTCACCGGCCTGCCGGTGGAGGCGAGCACGGTCGTGCCGCCGGGCGTCGACCTCACGCTCATGGCGCCGCAGGAGTCCCGCGCGGAGGCGCTGGCCGGGCTGCTCGCCGAGTCGGCGGCCGACGGTCCGGAGCTGGGCGAGCGCAAGCCGGACCCCGGCAACGCCGCCCGGCTGCAGGCCTTCCTGGCCGGCCCGGCCCCGACGGTGCTGTACGTGGGCAAGCTGAGCCGCGAGAAGGGCGTGCACCTGCTGGTCGAGGCGATGGCCGGGATGCCCGCCCGGCTGGTCGTCGTCGGGTTCGGCCCCGCCCGCGCGGCGCTGGAGCAGCAGGCCGGCGCGCTCGGCGTGGCGGCGCTGTTCACCGGCCCGCTGCAGCACCGGCACCTGCGCCACCTCTGGGCGCTCGCCGACGTCAGCGTGGTGCCGTCGGTGTTCCCCGAGGCGTTCGGCATGGTGGCGGCGGAGGCGGCGGCCACCGGCTGCCCTCCGCTGGTCGCCGACCACTCGGGGCTGGCCGAGGTCGCGGCGGGCCTCGAGGCGCACCTGCCGGCGGAGCTGCACCTGCTGCGGTTCCGGCGCGACGATGCCGCCGACCTGCGCCGCGGCCTCGCGCGGATCCTCGCCCTGTCGGACCCGGACCGAGCCACCCTCGGCGCCGGCTGCCGGGCGGCGGTGGCCGCGCAGTGGTCGTGGGACGAGGTGGCCCGCCGGATGCTGGCCCTGGGCGAGGTCCCTTCGACGGGCTGACCCCGTCACGCACTCCTGCCGGTCACCCCCACGGGAGGGCGCCGAGCACGGCCGACGCGCCTCGGCGTCCGCTGCGCAGGGCTCCCTGGATCGAGGGCCCCTCGCGGTGGTCCCCGACGACGAAGCGTCCCTCCCCCAGCGCCACCGGCATGGGCTGCCGGCTGGGTGGCACGACCGCCGGCAGCGCGTCGGCGATCGCGTCGCAGCGCAGCAGCCGCAGGTCCGAGGGGTTGACGCCGAGCATCACGGCTGCCTCGCGCCGCGCCGTCGTGGCCGCGGGCTCGTCGGGATGGTGCCCCACGGCCGACGCCGCGACGAGCGACCAGCCCTGCGGGGCGTAGCTGACGGCGGCGTCGGACACCACGGCGACGTTCGCCAGCACCCGCTGCGTCCGGCCGTCCACGAGCAGCCGCGGGTGCGCGCCGGGCTGCAGCGCCGAGGTCGCGAACCACCAGGTGGTCAGGGCGCGCATCGACGGGACCTCGAGGCCCGGCAGCAGCGCGGCGGCAGCCGGCGCTGCCGTGGCGACCACGACGGCGCGGGCCGCCAGCGTCCCGTCGTCGGTCCCGACCCCGCCGGGGACCAGGGCACGCACCGGCGTGTCGCAGCGCACGCTGCCTGCGGCAAGCCCAGCGGCCAGCGCTGCCGGCAGCCGGGCCATCCCCGCCTCCGGCAGGCCGGGCGTCGCCCGACCGAAGGCCGCCAGCAGTGGGTCGACCATGCGCCGCGAGGTGACCAGGGCGTCGTCGGCCAGCACGCCGGACAGGAACGGTCGGACCACCCGCTCGAGCGCTCCCCCGCGGACCCCGGCACCGCGCAGCGCCTCCCCGATGGTGCAGTCGGGGCGGGCGGCCAGGTCGAGGTCCGAGGTGGCCGCGCACCGTGCCACGTAGGCCGCGAGGGCCGCCAGCTGCCAGGGTGCGCCCAGCTCGCCGCGCAGGGCGGCCACGGCCGTGCCGGGCAGCGCAGCGGGAGCGCGCCGCGGGTCCTCCAGGGTGCTGCGCCGGCCGTCGGCGAGCACCACGTCCACCCCGGCCCGGAAGGGCTGCAGCGCCAGCGCAGCCTCGGCGAACGCGCGCTTCCCGTCCGGGTAGGCCGGGTTGTACAGCTGGAAGCCGCGGTCGAGCGTGAACCCGTCCACGCGGTCGGTGGCGACGCGGCCGCCGACCCGCTCGGCTGCCTCCAGCACCAGCACGGACAGCCCGGCGGTCTGCAGGATGCGGGCAGCGTGCAGGCCGGCGAGGCCCGCACCCACGATGATGACGTCGGCGTCCACGAGTTGGCACGCTAGGGCACCGACGCCACAGGGCGCAGCGCGGCCCCACCCGCGCCCCACCGCAACGCTCCAAGCGCGTGCCGTGGCCCCCCGGCTGGCTCAGGTGCTCAGCACGACGATCGACCGCGGGCCGACGGTCACGGGTCCGGCGCCGACCGGGGGCGCCGCGTCCGCCGCGAGCATGCCCGTCGACGAGGGCAGGGTCGTGTCCACGATCCGCCGCCAGTCGCCCGGCACCTGCACGGCGAAGTCCAGCGGCTGCCAGAACGCGTTGACCATGACGTACAGGTCGCCCTCGCCCAAGCGCGCCCCGGAGAGCCACCACGCCACGCTGTGCGACCACGGCGCCTCGTCCGGCCCGCCCGTGGTGCCGAACCAGCGCACGTCCTCCCGCCAGTACCGGCTGCGCGCGATGCTGCGCCGGCCCTTGCGCAGCGCGATCATCCCGCGGGTGAACGCGAACAGGTCCCGGTTCACCTCGAGCCGATCCCAGTCCAGCCACGTGGTCGCGTTGTCCTGGTTGTAGGGGTTGTTGTTGCCGCCCTGGGTGTTGCCGAACTCGTCGCCGGCGACCAGCATCGGGGTGCCGTTGGCGAGCATGAGCAGCGCGACGAAGTTCTTCATCTGGCGCATCCGCAGCGCGAGCACCTCGGCGGGCACGCCGTCGTCCCCCTCCCAGCCGCAGTTCCAGCTGCGGTTGTCCGAGGCGCCGTCCGTGCCGCCGTGGCCGTTCGCCCCGTTGTGCCGATCGTTGTAGGCCACCAGGTCGTAGAGGCAGAAGCCGTCGTGCGCGGTGATGAAGTTGACGCTCTGGCTGGGCCGGTAGGTGTCCCCCGGCCCGTCGGGGAACAGGTCGTCGCTGCCGTACACCCGGCGCATGAGCGCCGGGACCAGGCCCTCGTCGCCGCGCACGAACCCGCGCACGTCGTCACGGAAGCGCCCGTTCCACTGGCGCCACATGATCCCGGGGAAGCCGCGGCCGAGCAGGTACGCCCCGAGGTCCCACGCCTCGGCCACCAGCCGCACGTCGTCGCCCGCGGCCAGCACCGTGATCTCGCCGACGAGTGGCGGTGCGGTCTCGCTCACCCGGCCGTCGGCGTCCCGGGTGAGGATCGAGGCGAGGTCGAACCGGAAGCCGTCGACCCCGAGACGCATCCAGTGCCGCAGGCTGGCCAGGATCAGGCCCCGCGTCGCGGGATCGGCGCCCTGCACCGTGTTGCCGCACCCCGAGTCGTTCCAGTAGGAGCCGTCCTCCTCGACGATGTAGTAGGCGTCGTTGTCGATCCCCTTGAGGCTGTAGACCGGGCCCCGACCGTCACCCTCCGCGGTGTGGTTGTAGACCACGTCCAGCCAGAGCTCGATCCCGGCCGCGTGCAGCGCGTCGGCGAGCTCGCGGAACTCGGCGACCGGATCCTCCTGCGCGTACGGCGCGTGCGGAGCGAAGAAGCTCAGCGTCATGTAGCCCCAGTAGTTGCCCTCCTGGGGGTCGAACTGGTGCACGGGCAGCAGCTCGACCACCGTGACCCCGAGCTCCTGCAGGTAGGGGATCTTGTCGATGAGGCCCCGGAACGTGCCACGACGCTCGGCGGGCACCCCGCTGTTCGACCGGGCCGTGAAGCCCTTGACGTGCACCTCGTACACGACCACCTCGTGGGCGTGCCGGGGGCCGGTGGACGGGGCGGCGTCCCAGTGGGTGTCCGCCGCGGTGGGCAGCACGCCGAGCGCGGCCCGGCCGTCGTTGGGCGCATCCCCGCAGGCCGCCGCGCGGGAGAAGCCGGGCGGGAAGTGCAGGCGCCGCGCGTAGGGGTCGGCGAGCACCTTGCTGGGGACGAACCGGTCGCGGGGACCGTCGGGGCCCTCGACGCGATAGGCGTAGTACCGGGCCCCGGGTGCCTGGGCTGCCGGCACCATCGCGTGCCAGATCCGGCCGGTCTTGTGCACGAGGGGGTCGAACGGCAGGACGAGCACCGGGGTGACCGGGTCGTCCGGCGCGTAGAGCAGCAGCGTGACCGCCGACGCGCGCTTGGAGTACAGGGCGAAGTTCCACGCCTCGATCGCGTCCACCCACGTGACGCCCTGCGGGGCCGGGGCACCCTCGGCGCGCTCCCACTCGTCGAGGATCCGCAGGTGCCCGGGCTCGGGCACCGCCGCGTCGTGGTCGATGGGCGGGGCAGGCGGTGCGGTGCCCGGCGCCGCGGCGGGGCGGGCGGCCGCGGGCGCCATCGGCGGACGCGTGGGCTCGGTCATCGCGGGACCTCCTGCGGGGGCGCTGCCTGGAGGCTAGTCCCGCCCGGGCCTGCCGCACCTGTCGGTCCGCCCGGCCGCCCAGCCCGCGGGCTGGGGGCCGGTCAGCAGGCTCCCTTGACCGAGGTCACCAGGGTGCTCACCGACTCCTGCACCGGCTTGAGGGCGGCAGCCACGGCGGCTGCGTCCGCCACGCTCGGCGAGTCGGTGAGGCTGCCGATCGCGGTCTTCAGCGCCTCCACCGAGGACCGGACGGCGTCGGACTCGGCGGCGAAGTCGGTCCTCGCGGATGCCAGGAGCGTCTGCACCGAGGACTCGAAGGCGGTGAAGTTCGTCCGCAGGGCGTCGGTGCCGTCCTTGAGGATCTCGGTCCCGGTCAGCTGCGCGAGCGAGGCCTGCACGGCGTCGGCATCGGCGCACAGCTGGGAGCCGGCCGTTGCCGCCGGGCTGGCGGGGGCCGACGTGGCCGCGCCGGCGTCCGCGGTGTCGGAGGCATCGGAGCCGCAGGCGGCCAGGCCGAGCACGAGCAGGGGGGCTGCGGCGGTCACGAGCAGTCGCGTGGCGATGCGGGGCATGGGAACCTCCCGGGTCTGGGGGTGACCGCGGGGCACGCGCCCCCGACTCACGGTCGACCTCACGGTTGCCGCGTGAGTCTACTCACGCGTCGAGGCGCGCCGCCGCACCGCCACCCTCAGACGTTGAACCCCAGCGCGCGCAGCATCTCCCGCCCATCGTCGGTGATCTTGTCCGGCCCCCACGGCGGCATCCACACCCAGTTCAGCCGGAAGTCGTCGACGATCCCGTCGAGCGCCGCACGGGTCTGGTCCTCGATGACGTCGGTGAGCGGGCACGCGGCGGAGGTCAACGTCATGTCGACCGTCGCGACGTTGTCGTCGTCGACGTGCACGCCGTAGACCAGGCCGAGGTCGACGACGTTGATGCCGAGCTCGGGGTCGACCACGTCGTGCAGGGCCTCCAGGACGTCGTCGTCGGTGGCGATGCTCATCGGGCTCCTCCGTGGGCCAGGGCCTGGGACACCGCGTCCTTCCAGGCCATCCAGGACAGCAGGGCGCACTTGACGCGCGCGGGGTACTTCGCCACGCCCGAGAAGGCCAGGGCGTCGCCGAGGACCTCCTCGTCGGCGGCCGAGCCGTCGGTGGCCGAGTTCATCAGGGCGAGGAACTGCTCGTGGGTGGCCAGCGCCTCGGCCACGGTGTGGTGCAGCAGCAGCTCGTACATCACGCTCGCGCTGGCCTGGGAGATCGAGCAGCCCTGGTTGTCGTAGGAGATGTCCTCGATCCGGGCGTCCTCGCCGTCGCCGGCGAGGTGCACGCGCAGGGTGATCTCGTCGCCGCAGGTCGGGTTGACGTGGTGCACCTCGGCCTCGTGCGGCTCCCGCAGGCCCTTGCCGACCGGGTTGCGGTAGTGGTCGAGGATGATCTCCTGGTAGAGCGCGTCCATCACGCCACCCCGAAGAACCGCTGGGCCCGGCGGACCCCCACGACCAGGGCATCGATGTCCGCGGGCTGGTTGTACAGCCCGACGCTGGCCCGGGTGGTGGCCGGCACGCCGTACCGCCGGCACGTCGGCCAGGCGCAGTGGTGGCCCACCCGCACGGCGATCCCCTCGTCGTCGAGCACCTGCCCGACGTCGTGCGGGTGCAGGCCGTCCACGGCGAACGAGATCGCCCCGCCGCGGTCCTCGGCCGTGCTCGGGCCGATGATCCGCACGCCGGGCGCGTCCGCCAGCGCGGCCAGCGCGTACTCGGTCAGCGTGTGCTCGTGTGCGGCGACCGCGGGCATCCCGAGCTTGTCCAGGTACTGCACCGCAGCGGCCAGCCCGATCGCCTGGGCGACGTTCGGCGTGCCGGCCTCGAAGCGCTGCGGCGGGTCGGCGAACGTCGAGCGCTCCATGGTGACCACCGCGATCATCGAGCCACCGGTGTTGAACGGCGGCATCGACGCGAGCACCTCGGCGCGGCCCCACAGGCATCCCACGCCGGTCGGGCCGAGCATCTTGTGCCCCGAGAAGGCCACGAGGTCCACGCCGAGGGCGTGCACGTCGACCGGCACGTGCGGCACGGACTGGCATGCGTCGAGCACCACCAGGGCACCGACCTCGCGGGCGCGCGCCACGATGGGGGCGACCGGGTTGATGGTGCCGAGGATGTTCGACTGGTGCACGAACGACACCACGCGCGTGCGCTCGGTGATCACGTCCAGGTCGGCCAGGTCGAGCCGGCCGTCGTCGGTGAGCCCGATCCAGCGCAGCACCGCGCCGGTCATGTCGCACAGCTCCTGCCAGGGCACGAGGTTCGCGTGGTGCTCCATCTCGGTGACGACCACCTCGTCGCCGGGACGCAGCACGAAGCGCTCCGCGCCCTCCGGCAGCGGGGCGCCGTGCGCGTGCTTGGCGGTCGCGCTGCTGAACGCGTGCGTGACGAGGTTGAGCGACTCGGTGGCGTTGCGGGTGAACACCAGCTCCTGCGGACGGCCCCCCACGAACCCGGCGATGATCGAGCGGGCCGACTCGAACGCGTCGGTGGCCTGCTCGGCCAGGAAGTGCGCGCCCCGGTGCACCGCGGCGTTGCGCTGCTCGTAGAACTCCCGCTCCGCCTCGAGGACCGCGACCGGCTTCTGCGAGGTGGCCGCCGTGTCGAGGTAGACCAGCGGCTTCCCGCCCCGCACGGTGCGGGACAGGATCGGGAAGTCGGCACGCAGCGCCGGGTCCAGCAGGGTCACGCCGTCGCCGCCGCCGGGAGGTACGCCGCGTAGCCCTCGGACTCGATCTGGTCGGCCAGCTCCGGCCCGCCGGCGGCTGCGATGCGGCCGTCGACGAACACGTGGACGTGGTCGGGCTGCACGTAGCGCAGGATCCGGGTGAAGTGGGTGATGAGCAGCACGCCGGTCTGGCCGGACTCGCGCACGCGGTTGATGCCCTCGGAGACCACCCGCAGCGCGTCGACGTCGAGGCCCGAGTCGGTCTCGTCGAGGATCGCCATCTTCGGGGCGAGCAGCTCCAGCTGCAGGATCTCGCTGCGCTTGCGCTCGCCGCCGGAGAAGCCCTCGTTGACGTTGCGCTGGGCGAACGACGGGTCGATCGCGAGGCGCTCCATCGCGCCCTTCATCTCCTTGAGCCACAGTCGCAGCTTGGGCGCCTCGCCGCGGATCGCGGTCGCGGAGGTGCGCAGGAAGTTCGACATCGAGACGCCGGGCACCTCGACGGGGTGCTGCATCGCCAGGAACAGGCCGGCCTGCGCGCGCTCGTCGACGCCCATCTCCAGCACGTCCTGCCCGTCGAGCGTGATCGAGCCGCTCGAGACGGTGTACTTCGGGTGCCCGGCGACGGCGTAGGCCAGCGTCGACTTCCCCGACCCGTTCGGGCCCATGAGGGCGTGCGTCTCGCCGGCGTGCACGGTCAGGTTGACCCCGGTCAGGATCTCCTTGGTACCGCCGTCGGCCTCGACGGTGACGTGCAGGTCGCGGATCTCCAGGGTGGACATGGGTGCTCCAGTTCTCGCCGGTCAGGCGACGGTCACGAAGACGGTGTCGCCTTCGACGGAAACGGGGTAGACGGGGACGGGGACGGTGGCCGGCGGGCCGCTCGGGTGGCCGGTGCGCAGGTCGAAGCGGGAGCCGTGCAGCCAGCACTCGAGGGTGCAGCCGTCCACCTCCCCCTCGGAGAGGGCCACGTCGGCGTGCGAGCAGACGCGACCGCGACCCCGTCGAGCACGACGCGGTGCGCGGTGCCTTCGGGGACGTCCGCGACCGAGCAGGCCGGCTGGGCGGTGGGCTGGATGGTCATGCGCGGTGCTCCCCCGCGCCGGCCCCGATCGCCTCGAGGCCCGCCTCCAGCGCGTCGAGGTCGGTGAAGTCGTAGGTCGGGTCGATCTCGCCGAGCTCGGCGTCCACGGCCGCGAGCAGCTGTGCCTCGACGCTGGGCACGCCGATCCGCTCGATCACGTCGGCGAAGAAGCCCCGCACGACCAGCCGGCGCGCCACGTCCTGCGGCACGCCGCGGCTCATCAGGTAGAACAGCTGCTCGTCGTCGAACCGCCCGGTGGCGCTGGCGTGGCCGGCCCCCTCGATCTGCCCGGTCTCGATCTCGAGGTTGGGCACCGAGTCGGCCCGGGCACCCTCGGTGAGGACCAGGTTGCGGTTGAGCTCGTACGTGTCGGTGCCGGTGGCCGCGGCCCGGATCAGCACGTCGCCGACCCAGACGGTGTGCGCCGACTCGCCCTGCAGCGCCCCCTTGTAGAGCACATTGCTGCGACAGCTGGGCACGGCGTGGTCCACGAACAGGCGGTGCTCGATGTGCTGGCCGGCGTCGGCGAAGTAGACCCCGATGAGCTCGGCGTCGCCACCCGGGCCCGCGTACTCCACGGTCTCCACCAGCCGGATCGCAGCACCGCCCAGGCTCACCTGGGTCGAGCGGATGCGCGCGTCGCGGCCCAGGCGGATGGCCACCTGCCCGGCGTGCACGGCGGCGTCCTGCCAGGTCTGCACGTGCACGAGCTCGAGGGCGGCCCCGTCGCCGACGAGCACCGAGGTGTGCTCGACGTAGTCGGCCACGCCCTCGTGCTGCAGCACGACGGTCGCGCGGGCATGGGCCCCGAGCTCGACGACGAGCTGGCCGTGCGCGAGGTCGCCGTTGCCGGTGAGGCGCACGACGACGGGCTCGGCGAGCTCGGCCTCGGCGGGCACCGACAGGCGCAGGGCGTGCCGTGCGTGCGCCTGGGCCAGGGCGGCCGGGCGGTCGACCGGGTAGGGCAGGTCGGCCAGCGCCGGGTCACCCACTGGCACCTCCTCCAGGGAGACGCCCTCGGGCATCGTCGCGGTCCACGACAGCGGGGCGACCGTCGCCTCGTCGGCGAGCACGCGGGCGAAGGCGGTCAGCGGGGTGAAGCGCCAGACCTCCTCGCGGCCGTTCGGCAGCGGGAACTGCGCCAGGTCGCGGCTGGTGCTCCGGGGCAGCAGGTCGCTCGCGGGGGTCAGGCTGACCTCCCGCTCCTCGATCGCGGACATCAGCCGACGGCCCCTTCCATCTGCAGCTCGATCAGGCGGTTCAGCTCGAGGGCGTACTCCATGGGCAGCTCGCGCGCGATGGGCTCGACGAACCCACGCACGATCATCGCCATGGCCTCCTCCTCGGACAGCCCGCGGCTCATGAGGTAGAACAGCTGGTCCTCGGAGACCTTGGACACGGTCGCCTCGTGGCCCATCGCGACGTCGTCCACGCGGACGTCGACGTAGGGGTAGGTGTCCGAGCGCGAGATGTCGTCGACCAGCAGCGCGTCGCAGCGCACCGTCGACTTCGAGTGGTGCGCCTGCTCCTGCACCTGCACCAGCCCGCGGTAGGAGGTCCGCCCACCCCCGCGCGCCACCGACTTCGACACGATCGCCGAGGAGGTGTACGGCGCGGCGTGCACCATCTTCGAGCCGGCGTCCTGGTGCTGGCCCTCGCCGGCGAACGCGATCGACAGCGTCTCGCCCTTGGCGTGCGGGCCCATGAGCCAGACGGCCGGGTACTTCATCGTGACCTTCGAGCCGATGTTGCCGTCGATCCACTCCATGGTCGCGCCCTCGTGGGCGACCGCCCGCTTGGTGACGAGGTTGTAGACGTTGTTCGACCAGTTCTGGATGGTCGTGTACCGGCAGCGGGCGTCCTTCTTCACGATGATCTCGACCACCGCGGAGTGCAGCGAGTCGCTGGAGTAGATCGGGGCGGTGCAGCCCTCGACGTAGTGCACGTACGCGCCCTCGTCGACGATGATCAGGGTCCGCTCGAACTGGCCCATGTTCTCGGTGTTGATCCGGAAGTACGCCTGCAGCGGGATCTCGACGTGCACGCCCTTGGGCACGTAGATGAACGACCCGCCGGACCACACGGCGGTGTTGAGCGCGGCGAACTTGTTGTCGCCGACCGGGATGACCGAGCCGAAGTACTCCTTGAAGAGCTCCTCGTGCTCCTTCAGGCCGGTGTCGGTGTCGAGGAAGATGACGCCCTGCTCCTCGAGGTCCTCACGGATCTTGTGGTAGACGACCTCGGACTCGTACTGCGCGGCCACGCCGGCGATGAGGCGCTGCTTCTCGGCCTCCGGGATGCCCAGGCGGTCGTAGGTGTTCTTGATGTCCTCGGGCAGCTCGTCCCAGCTCGTCGCCTGCTTCTCCGTGGAGCGCACGAAGTACTTGATGTTGTCGAAGTCGATCGTCGAGAGGTCCGAGCCCCAGGTCGGCAGGGGCTTGCGGTCGAACAGCCGCAGGCCCTTCAGGCGCATCTGCAGCATCCAGTCGGGCTCGGACTTCTTCGCCGAGATGTCCCGGACGACCTCCTCGGAGAGGCCACGCCTGGCCGTGGCGCCGGCGGCATCCGGGTCGGACCACCCGTACTCGTAGTGCCCGAGTCCCTCGAGCTGCTCGGTGTTGACGGTCACGACGTCGTCCTTCCTGCGGTGGGGTCGGTCGGGGTGCCCAGGTGCAGCGGGGCCACCGGGGCGTCGATCGCGGACGGGTCCAGCGGGGGCGCGGCGGCGTCCTCGTCGGCCCGCCGGCCGATGGCGGTCGGGATGTGGGTCGTGCAGACGCCGTCGCCGTTGGCGAGCGTGGCCAGGCGCATCACGTGCGTGCCCAGCAGCCGGCCGAAGGCCTCGGTCTCCGCCTCGCAGAACTGCGGGAACTCCTGGGCGACGTGGGCGATCGGGCAGTTGTGCTGGCAGAGCTGCACACCCGTGCCCGTGGGCACCACCACGGCCGCGTAGCCCGCTGCGGTGAGGGAGTCCGCGAGCAGCTCGGCCCGCTCGGCCGGCGCGTCGCGCAGGTCCAGCAGGTCGGCGTACTGCGCCTCCATCTCCGCCACGCGGCGGCGCGCGAAGTCCATGACGGCGTCGCTGCCGGCGGTGTCAGCGACGAAGCGCAGCGCGCCGACAGCGACGTCCTCGTAGGCCGTCTCGAAGCTGTCCCGCCCGGCCTGGGTCAGGTGGTAGAAACGGGCCGGTCGGCCGCGCCCGCGCGGGCGGTTGTCCGGCCCGTACGGCGGTCGCTCGGAGCTCTCCACGTGCCCCACCTCGAGGAGGTCGTCGAGGTGCTTGCGCACGGCGGCGCCGGTGAGGTCGAGGCGCTCGGCGAGCTCGGCGACGGTGGCCGGACCCGACTCGAGCAGCGCACGCGCGACGCGCTCCTGCGCGCCACGCGCCTGGGACCCTCGGACGATTTCCACAACGTGATTGTTTCATATTTGGGGTCCGCCCGCCAACCCGTCCCCCGGCCACCCGGCTCCCTCGCGAGGGCTCGGGCCGCACGGCCACCCGAGCCCGGCGACCTAGACTGCTGCCCCGTGGCCGTCCCGCCTGCTGTCGAGGTCGTCGAGCTGACGATGCGCTACGCCGGCCGGGCGGTCGTCGACGGACTCTCGATGACGGCGCCGGCGGGTGCCCTGACCATCGTGCTGGGGCCGAACGGGGCGGGCAAGACCACCACGATCGAGACCGCCGAGGGGTTCCGCGCCCCGCACGGGGGCACCGTCCGGGTGCTCGGCCTGGACCCGCGTGCCGACGCCCGGACCCTCGCGCCCCGGGTGGGCGTCATGCTCCAGTCCGGGGGGGTCTGGCCGTCGCTGCGAGCCCGCGACATGCTGGCGCACGTCGCCCGGCTCCATGCCGACCCACTGCCGGTGGCACCGCTCATGGAGCGCCTCGGCCTGACCCACGTCGCCAGGACCCCGTTCCGGCGGCTGTCCGGCGGCGAGCAGCAGAAGCTCGCGCTCGGGTGCGCCCTGGTCGGCCGGCCCGAGCTGGTCTTCCTCGACGAGCCGACCACCGGGCTGGATCCCGCCTCCCGCATCTCCGTGTGGGCCTTCCTGGGGGAGCTGCGGGACGCGGGCGTGACGATCGTGATGACGACCCACCTGCTCGACGAGGCGCAGGCGCTCGCCGACCACGTCGTGGTGATCGACCGCGGCCGGGTCGCCGCTGCCGGGACGGTGGCCGAGCTCACGACCGGCGGCCCGGGCCTGCGGTTCCAGGCGCGGCCGGGCCTGGACGTGGCGGGCCTGCAGGCGACCCTGCCCGCCGGCCTCGCCGTCGCCGAACCCGTGCCCGGGCAGTACCGGGTCGACGGGCCGGTCGGCCCCGACACGGTGGCGGCGGTGACGGCCTGGTGCGCCGCAGCCGGGGCGATGCCCACCGAGCTGCGCACGAGCGGCTCGAGCCTGGCCGAGGCGTACTTCGCCCTCACCGCCGCGCGGGAGGACCAGCCATGAGCAGCGCCCTGCCCCTGACGCCGGCCCCCGGCGCGGCCCCGACCGGCGCGCGCTGGTGGGCCCAGGCGCGCCTGGAGTGGCGCCTGCTCATGACCAACGGCGAGCAGGTGCTGCTCACGCTGGTCATCCCGCTCGCCGTGCTCGCGGCCGTGACCACCCTGGACCTGGCGGACATCGGGACGGCGACCCCGGGCGTGATGGCGCTGGCGATCCTGTCCAGCGCCTTCACCGCGACCGCGATCGCCACCGGCTTCGAACGCCGGTCGGGGGTGCTCAAGCTGCTCGGGGCCACCCCACTGGGGCGCTCCGGCCTGCTGGTCGGCAAGGTCGCGGCGACGCTGGCCGTGATCGTGCTGCAGCTCGTGCTCATCGCTGGCGCAGCCCTGCTGCTCGGCTGGCAACCGCCCGCCCCACCGCTGCTGGCCGTGATCGGGCTGGTCGGCCTGGGCACCCTCGCGCTCGGCGCCTGGGGCTTCGCGCTGGCCGGCCTGCTCCGGGCCGAGGCCACCCTGGCGGTGGCCAACGGCATCTTCCTGCTGCTGCTGTTCGCCGGCGGGACGGTCCTGCCGGTGGACCGGCTGCCCGGACCGCTGGCCGCCGTCGCCGGGCTGCTGCCCAGCGCGGCGCTCGGGGAGGGGCTGCGGGCCGCGCTGGACCCGACCGGCGCGACCACGCCGTGGGCCGAGCTGGCGATCCTCGCCGTCTGGGCGGTCGCCGGCGTGCTCGTCGCGGTGCGCACGTTCCGCTGGGAGTAGCCCGCGGGTGCGGCCCGGGGCCGGACTACCCTTGCTGCCGTGGTCGCCTCCGAGAGTCCCACCCGCGTCGCTGCCCCCGGCCTTGCCAGCCCGGTCACCCCCGGGATCCGGCGGATCTTCCTGGCCAACCTGGTCGCCCAGATCGGGATCGTCGTCACCGGTGGCCTGGTCCGCGTCACCGGCTCGGGGCTGGGCTGCCCGACCTGGCCCGAGTGCGTCGAGGGCTCCCTCGTGCCGGTCGAGGGGCAGGCCGAGGCCTTCCACAAGTGGATCGAGTTCGGCAACCGGCTGCTCACCTTCGTGCTGGGCGTCCTGGCGATCGCCGCCGTGGTGGGTGCCCTGCGCATGCGGGCGCGGTGGCGGGCCGAGGGCTCGGCGCCCCGCCGCCCGATCCTGCTGCTGGCGACCGTGCCGCTGCTGGGGACCCTCGCCCAGGCCCTCCTCGGGGGCATCACCGTGCTCACCGGGCTGCATCCCCTGATCGTCGGGGCCCACTTCCTGCTCTCCATCGTGATCATCGGCGGCTGCGTCGTGCTGGTGCACCGGGCCGCCGAGCCCGGCGACGAGCCGCTGCGCCGGCTGGTCCGCCCGGAGATCCGCGGCATGTCGATCGCCCTGCTCGTCACCAGCCTCGCCGTCATCGTCCTGGGCACCCTGGTCACCGGTTCGGGGCCGCACTCCGGGGACGCCGACGTGAGCCACCGGCTGCCGTTCGACCTGCGCACGATCGCCTGGCTGCACGCCGATGCGGTCCTGCTCTTCGTGGGCCTCATCGTCGGCATGTGGCTGGCCCTGCGGATCACCGATGGTCCGGCTCCGGCGCGCTGGTGGTCGCACGCCCTCATGGGGCTCGCGATCGTGCAGGGGATCGTGGGCTACACGCAGTGGTTCACGGGCGTGCCCTGGGTGCTGGTGAGCATCCACATGCTGCTGGCCTGCCTGGTCTGGGTCGCCACCATCAAGACCCACCTGAGCCTGCGGGCGCGCGGCCCGGTCCCTGCCTGACCCACGCCCGGGCGGCTTCGCCTAGGGCTCGGGTGACTCGGGCGCCCCGCCGGCGGCAGTCCCGGCACCGCCCTGTGCGGGCCCGTCGGGGGCGTCGCCAGTCGGTCCGCCCGAGGCGTCACCGGGCGCCACGGCGCTCCCGGGCTCGACGGG
>JALOLH010000085.1 GCA_025456065.1 Candidatus Nanopelagicales bacterium
CCTGCCCCAGCCGATCAAGGGGTTCGGCACGACCTTCATCACGCAGTTCCGCAAGGTCGTCACCGAGCAGTACCCCGAGGAGAAGGACGAGTACCCGCCGAAGCCGCGGTTCCACGGCCGGCACCAGCTCAACCGGCACCCGGACGGGCTGGAGAAGTGCATCGGCTGCGAGCTGTGCGCCTGGGCGTGCCCGGCCGACGCGATCTACGTCGAGGGCGCGCCGAACACCGAGGAGGAGCGCTACTCCCCGGGCGAGCGCTACGGCCGCGTCTACCAGATCAACTACCTGCGCTGCATCCTGTGCGGGCTGTGCATCGAGGCCTGCCCCACCCGTGCGCTGACCATGACCAACGAGTACGAGCTGGCCGACGCCACCCGTGCCTCGCTGATCTACGAGAAGCAGGACCTGCTGGCGCCGCTGCTCGGCGGCATGGTCGAGCCCCCGCACGCGATGGTCGAGGGCACCGACGAGGGCGACTACTACCGCGGTGCGGTCACCGGTGCCACGGACGCCCAGCGGGCCGAGGTCGAGGCCAGGCGCGCGGCGGCTGCGGAGTCGGCGGCGGGTGCCGCGGAGGGGACGGAGGGGTCGTGAACGCCCTGGCCAACCTGGGGTCGGTGGTCGCCGCGGGCCCGATCGGGGTCGAGCCGGACACCGGCGAGACCGTCACGTTCTGGGTCTGCGCCACCCTGGCCGTGCTCGGCGGGCTCGGCATGGTGCTCTCGCGCAAGGCGGTGCACAGCGCCCTGTTCATCGCGCTGACCATGATCAACCTGGCCGTGCTCTACATCGCCCAGGACGCCCTGTTCCTCGGCATGGTGCAGATCATCGTCTACACCGGCGCGGTGATGATGCTCTTCGTCTTCGTCCTCATGGTCGTCGGCGTGGACGCCTCCGACTCGCTGGTCGAGACGCTCAAGGGCCAGCGCCTGCTCGCCGGCATCGCCTTCGTCGGGTTCCTCGGCCTGCTGCTCGCCGGCGTCGTCGAGGCCTTCGACGGGGTGCCCTTCGTCGGCCTCGAGGCGGCGAACACCGCCCAGGGGACCAACGTCGAGGGGATCGGCGCCCTGATCTTCACCCGCTACCTGCTCGCCTTCGAGGTCACCGCGGCGCTGCTCATCACCGCCGCGGTCGGCGCGATGGTGCTGACCCACCGGGAGCGGGTCGAGCCGCGCAAGAGCCAGCCGGAGCTGTCCACCGAGCGGTTCGCGCCCGGCCGGCACCCGGTCAACAAGCCCAGCCCCGGGGTCTACGCGCGCAACAACGCGGTCTCCATGCCCGCCCTGCTGCCGGACGGCTCGACCGCCGAGGACTCGGTGCCCGGGCCGCTGCGGGTGCGCGGCGACGCCCGGGAGGCCGACCTCCTCGCGCTCGCGGAGGCCGAGCACCTGAGCGCGCACGAGGCGGTCACGGTCGACGACCCGTACGGCCCCGGCCCCGGCCAGACCGACCGGCAGGCGTCGGGGGAGGAGTCCCGCCCATGAACCCGACGAACTACCTGGTCCTCTCGGCGATCCTGTTCTCGATCGGCGCCGCCGGGGTGCTGGTGCGCCGCAACGCGATCGTGGTGTTCATGTGCATCGAGCTGATGCTCAACGCCTCGAACCTCGCGTTCGTGACGTTCGCCCGCATGAACGGGACGCTGGACGGCCAGGTCGTGGCCTTCTTCGTGATGGTCGTCGCGGCCGCCGAGGTCGTCGTGGGCCTGGCGATCATCGTGACGATCTTCCGCACCAGGAACTCGGCCTCGGTCGACGAACCGAACCTGCTGCGGCTCTAGAGGGGATGGCTGTGATCACCACCGGACTCACGATCCTCACCGAGGGCGCGCCGAACCCCGGCGAGGTCGTCGCCGCCAGCGGGACGTTCGCGCTGGCCCCGCTGCTCATCGCGATCCCGCTGGCCAGCGCCGTCGTCCTGCTCCTCGCGGGCCGCCGGGCCAACGCCTGGGGCCACCTGCTCGGCACCGCCGCCTCGGCCGCCTCGGCCGTGCTCGGCGTGGTGCTGCTCGTCGCGATGATGGGCCAGCCCGAGGACGCGCGCACGTTCAACCAGCCGCTGTGGACCTGGATCGACGTGGGCAGCTTCTCCGCCGACGTCGCCCTGCAGCTGGACCCGCTGAGCATCAGCTTCGTGCTGCTGGTCACCATCGTGGGCTCGCTGATCCACGTGTACTCGGTCGGGTACATGGCCCACGACCCGGACCGCCGCCGCTTCTTCGCCTACCTGAACCTGTTCATCGCGGCGATGCTGCTGCTGGTGCTGGCTGACAACTACCTGCTGCTCTACGTCGGCTGGGAGGGCGTGGGCCTGGCCTCGTACCTGCTCATCGGCTTCTGGTACCACAAGCCCTCCGCGGCCACGGCCGCCAAGAAGGCCTTCGTGGTCAACCGCGTCGGCGACTTCGGCCTGAGCGTGGCGATCATGGTCATGTTCGCGACCATGGGCACGTTCTCGTTCGCGGGGGTGAACGAGACGATCGCCGCAGTCGACCCCGACACGGTCACCTGGATCGGCCTGCTCCTGCTGCTGGCGGCCTGCGGCAAGTCCGCGCAGTTCCCGCTGCAGTCCTGGCTGCTCGACGCCATGGAGGGCCCCACCCCGGTCTCAGCGCTCATCCACGCCGCCACCATGGTCACCGCGGGCGTGTACCTGATCGTGCGCTCGAACGCCATCTACGACCTCACCCAGACCGCCCAGCTCGCGGTGGTGCTCGTCGGCACGATCACGCTGCTGATGGGCGCGATCATCGGTACCGCCAAGGACGACATCAAGAAGGGCCTGGCCGGCTCCACCATGAGCCAGATCGGCTACATGGTGCTCGCCGCCGGCCTGGGCCCGGTCGGCTACGTGTTCGCGATCTTCCACCTGCTCACGCACGGCATGTTCAAGGCCGGGCTGTTCCTCGGGGCCGGCTCGGTGATGCACGGCATGAACGACGACGTGAACATGCGCCACTACGGAGCGCTGCGCGCCGCCATGGTGGTCACCTGGGCGACCTTCGGCCTCGGGTTCCTGGCGATCATCGGCATCCCGCCGTTCTCGGGGTTCTGGAGCAAGGACGAGATCATCAAGGCCGCCTTCGCCGAGCACACCGTCGCCGGCGTCGCCGCCCTGCTCGGTGCCGGCGTGACCGCCTTCTACATGACCCGCATGATGGCGATGACGTTCCACGGCAAGGCGCGCTGGGAGCCCGGCGTGCACCCCCACGAGTCGCCCGCCGTGATGACCGTCCCGATGATCGTGCTGGCGGTCGGGTCCGCGTTCGGCGGCCTGGCCCTGCTGTTCGTCGGCAACATCGAGGAGTGGCTGGCCCCCGTGGTCGGCTTCGAGAAGGCCGCGGGGCCGATCCCGACCTCGCTGCTCATCGCGATGACGATGGCGGTCGTCGTCGTCGGCGCGGTGATCGGCTGGCGGCAGTACGCGATGCGCGACGTGCCCCGCATGGCGCCCATGCAGGTCTCCTGGGCGACGCGCGCGGCTCGGGCTGACCTGTACGGCGACGCCGTGAACGAGGCGGTGTTCATGCGGCCCGGGCAGTACCTGACCCGCACCCTGGTCTGGACGGACAACAAGGTCATCGACGGCGCGGTGAACGGCACCGCGGCCGGGATCGGCGGCCTGAGCGCCCGAGCCCGGCGCTGGCAGTCCGGGTACGTGCGCAACTACGCCCTGTCGATGCTGCTCGGCGCCGTCCTGGTCGGCGCCGCCCTGGCCCTGGTGAGGTTCGCATGAGCACCGACCAGTACCTGCCCCTGGTGGCCCTGGTGGCCCTGCCGATCCTCGGCGGGCTGCTCGTGGGGCTGCTGCCCAAGGGCAACCCGGCGCTGCCCAAGCAGGTCGCCCTGGTGGTGTCCCTGCTGACCCTCGCCCTCGGCGTGGTCGTCGGGATGGCCTACCAGCTGCCCCAGGACGGCGGCGCGCCCTTCCAGCTCGGCGCCTCGTGGGAGTGGATCCCCGCGTGGGGCGTGTCGTTCGCGCTCGGGGTCGACGGCATCGCGCTCATGCTGATCCTGATGACGGCGATCCTGGTGCCGGTCTGCATCCTCGGCGGCTGGGCGGACGCCGATGCCACGTCGGGCTCGCCCCGGGGCTACTTCGCCTGGATCCTCGTGCTCGAGGGCCTCGTGCTCGGCGTGTTCGCCGCCACGGACGTGTTCCTGTTCTACGTGCTGTTCGAGGCGATGCTGATCCCGATGTACTTCCTCATCGGGCGCTACGGCGGGGCGCAGCGGCAGTACGCGGCCGTGAAGTTCTTCCTCTACTCCCTGGCCGGCGGCCTGCTCATGCTCGCCGCCCTCGTCGGCCTGTGGGTCGTCTCCGCCGACCAGCTCGGCGCCGGCACGTTCGACTACGCGGCGCTGGTCGGGCTGGACATCCCCGTCGAGACCCAGAAGTGGCTGTTCCTCGGCTTCTTCATCGCCTTCGCGATCAAGGCGCCGCTGTGGCCGCTGCACACCTGGCTGCCGGACGCCGCCTCGGAGGCGCCGCCGTCGTCGTCGGTGCTGCTCGTGGGCGTGCTGGACAAGGTCGGCACGTTCGGGATGCTGCGACTGTGCCTGCCGCTGTTCCCCGACGCGTCGAAGTACTTCGCACCGGCGATCATCGTGCTGTCCATCGTGGGCATCGTCTACGGCGCGCTGCTGGCGATCGGCCAGACCGACCTCAAGCGCCTGATCGCCTACACCTCGGTCAGCCACTTCGGGTTCATCGCGCTGGGCATCTTCGCGATGACCTCGCAGGGCCAGAGCGGCGCGACGCTCTACATGGTGAACCACGGCTTCTCCATCGCCGCGCTGTTCCTCATCGTCGGGTTCATGGCCACCCGCCGGGGCTCACGGATGATCGAGGACTTCGGGGGCGTGCAGAAGGTCGCGCCCGTGCTGGCCGGCAGCTTCCTCGTGGCCGGCCTGTCGTCCCTGGCGCTGCCCGGGCTGAGCTCGTTCGTCTCCGAGTTCCTGGTCCTCGCCGGCACGTTCACCCGATACCCCGCCGCGGCCGTGGTCGCGACGCTGGGCATCGTGCTGGCCGCCCTCTACATCCTGCTGATGTACCAGCGCACGATGACCGGGCCGGTTCGGCCCGGCGTCGAGGGCATGGCCGACCTGCGCGGCCGTGAGGTCCTCGCGATCGCGCCGGTCCTGGCGCTCATCGTCGCCCTGGGCGTGTTCCCGCAGGTGGCGCTGGACATCATCAACCCGTCCGTCGACCAGACGATGACAGCCGTCGGGAGCACCGACCCGGCGCCGGTCGTCGCCGAGGGGAAGTGAGCGCCGTGGTGCACCTGGCCGTCCCGATGGCCGAGACGCTGACCTTCCCGTCGCTCCAGTACCGCGCGATGGCCCCGATCCTCATCGTGCTCGGCGCCGCGGTGCTCGGCGTGGTCGTGGAGGCGCTGGTGCCGCAGGCGGCCCGGCGTGCCGTGCAGCTCGCCGTGACGTTGGGCGGCCTGGCCACCGCGCTGGTCTTCGTCGTCGCCACGCCCGGCTCCGAGCTGGGGGTGGTCGCCGGCGGGACGCTGGCCATCGACGGGCCGGGCCTGTTCCTGCAGATGACCATCCTGGTCGTCGCCATCGCCGCGATGCTCGTGGTCGCCGAGCGCCGGGTGGACCCCGCCGGCGACGCGTTCGCCCCGCGGGCCTCGTCCCTGGTCGGCTCGGGCGAGGAGCAGGAGCAGACCCGCCGCGGCTGGTCGCAGACCGAGGTGTGGCCGCTGTCCCTCTTCGCGGTCGGCGGGATGCTGCTCTTCGTGACGGCCAACGACCTGCTCATCCTCTTCCTGGCCCTCGAGGTCATGTCGCTGCCGCTGTACCTGTTGGCCGGCATGGCCCGCCGGCGTCGCCTGCTCTCGCAGGAGGCGGCCATGAAGTACTTCCTGCTCGGCTCGTTCGCCTCGGCGTTCCTGCTCTACGGCTCGGCCATGCTGTTCGGCTACGCCGGCTCGCTGGACTTCGCCGCCATCGCCGATGCGTTCCGGGACAAGCCCGGGCAGCTGGGCCTGCAGGTGATCGGCCTGACCCTGCTCGGTGCCGGCCTGCTGTTCAAGGCCGCTGCGGTGCCGTTCCACATGTGGGCTCCGGACGTGTACCAGGGCGCCCCCACGCCCATCACCGGCTTCATGGCCGGCGCGGTCAAGGTGGCCGCCTTCGGGGCCCTGCTCCGGGTGATGTACGTCGCCCTCGGCGGCGCGGCGTGGGAGTGGCAGCCCGCGTTCTGGGTGATCGCGAGCGTCACGATGCTGGTCGGCGTCGTGCTCGCGGTGACCAGCAGCGACATCAAGCGCATGCTCGCCTACTCCTCGGTGGCGCACGCGGGGTTCCTGCTGCTGGGCGTGGTCGCGTTCTCCACCGCGGGACTGTCCGCCACGATGTTCTACCTGCTCGCCTACGGCCTGACGACGGTCGGGGCGTTCGCCGTGGTGATGCTCGTGCGCGGGCCGTCGGGCGAGGCGGGCCACCTGTCCAGCTGGGCGGGGCTGGGCCGGACCTCCCCGGTGCTGGCCGGCGTGTTCGCGCTGTTCCTGCTGGCACTGGCCGGCATCCCGCTCACGAGCGGCTTCACCGCGAAGTTCGGGGTGTTCGCCGCCGCGATCGAGGCCGGCGGCGTCTGGCCGGTGATCGCGGCCGTGGTCGCCTCGGCCATCTCGGCGTTCTTCTACCTGAAGGTCATCGTCCTGATGTTCTTCGCCAGGCCGGGGCCGGACGCGCCGGCCGTGGTCGTCCCCAGCCTGCTCACCACGACCGCCATCGGGGTGGCGGTGGTGGCCACGCTGCTGCTCGGCGTGTTCCCCCAGGCGTTCCTCGACCTCGCCAGCGGCTCCACGCCGTTCCTGCGCTGAGCTCCGGGCGCCTGGCCTCGGGGCGCGTCGAACCGGGCGACGGCGGCGCCGGGGCCACGGCCGTCAGGGCTTGGTCGCCGTGAGCAGCAGCGAGACCCCGGGCCAGCGGCCCACCGGCAGCACCCGCTCGGCCACGACCACGGCCCGCAGGCCGGCGTTCACCACCCGGCCCGGGTCGTCCAGGTCGCTGCCGGTGGACCGGCGTCGCCGCCACCGGGCCACCGGCCGCAGCAGGACGTTCCACGAGCGCAGGTCCGTCACCAGGAACCCGGCGCCCTCGATGAGGCCGAGCAGCTCGTCGCGCTCGTACCGGCGCACGTGGTCGACCGCCACGTCGTGGGCCGACCACAGCCGCATGTCCGCCGGCACGGCGACCAGGAAGGTGCCGCCGGTCCGCAGCGCGCGGAACACCTCGGCGGCCGCCGCCCGGTCGTCCGGGATGTGCTCGAGCACGTCGTAGGCCACCACGAGGCCCAGCCGCCCGTCGGCCACCGGCAGCGCCGTGGCATCCCCGCGCAGCACCGTGAGCCCGCGCTCGTGCGCCAGCTCGGCACCCGTCGCGGAGGACTCCAGCGCGAGGCAGCGCCAGCCGGCCGCCGCCAGCACCCGGGTGTTGCCGCCGGCGGCGGCCCCGACATCCAGGGCCCAGCCGTCGGCGGGCAGCCGCCGCACCGCGCGGCGGATGATGCTGCGACGCTCGGCGTACCACCAGTGCCGGTCCTCGAGGTCGCCGAGCCGGCGGATCTCGTCGCTGTGCACCCGTAGAGTATGGCCGCCGGACCTGGCCCCGGCCGGTTCCGGCGCCGGCTGCGACGGTGGCGAGGGGAGGGGTGCGTGCTGCTCTCCCTCGTCGTGCCGATGTACAACGAGGCCGACGCGCTGCCGCACTTCGTCGCCCGGGTGCGCCCCGTCCTCGACGCCCTCGACGACGGGTACGAGGTGCTCGCCGTCGACGACGGCTCCACGGACGGCACCGGGGACGCGCTGGCCGCGCTCCGGGCGGCGTGGCCGCAGCTGCGGGTCCTGCCGCTGCGCCGCAACGCCGGGCACCAGGCCGCGCTCACGGCCGGCCTCGAGCACGCCCGGGGCCGGTGGGTCCTCACCATCGACGCCGACCTCCAGGATCCGCCGGAGCTGATCCCGGACCTGCTCGCGGCCGGCGTGGCGACGAACGCGGACGTGGTCTACGCGGTGCGCACCGACCGCGCGTCCGACTCCGCCTTCAAGCGGTGGACCGCCGGCGCCTACTACCGCGTCATGAACCGGACGGTGGGCGCCCCGGTGCCGCGCCACGCCGGGGACTTCCGGATGCTCAGCGCATCGGCGGTCGCCGAGATCATGGCCCTGCCCGAGCGTGGTCGGGTGTACCGCCTGCTCATCCCCGCGATGGGCTTCCGCTCGGCCCTCGTCGAGTACGCCCGGGAGCCGCGCGTCGCCGGGCAGAGCAAGTACCCGGTGCGCCGCATGGTGCGCCTGGCGGCCGACTCGTACTTCTCCTTCACGGTCGCCCCGCTGCGCTTCGCCACCTGGACCGGGGCCGTCGGGTTCGTCCTGTGCGCGGCGTTCGCGGTGCTCGCCGTGGTCGCCTACCTGACCGGGCGGACCGTCCCCGGGTGGGCCTCGTTCGCCCTGGTCATCGGTTTCATCGGGGCGGTGCAGTTCATGTTCCTGGGGCTCATCGGCGAGTACCTGGCCCGCGTCTACCTCGAGCTGCAGGCGCGCCCGCGGTACTACCTGGACCGGGACAGCGCCGGCGTGGACGCCCCCGGCCGGCGCTGAGCCCTCGTGGGCGCGGCCAGCCGGGCGGCCGGCCGACCGGTTCGATAGCCTCTGCGCCCATGACGCAGCCGCAGCAGCACAAGTACCTGCTCTCCGAGGACGAGATGCCCACCACCTGGTACAACCTCGTCCCCGACCTGCCGGCCCCACCGCCGCCGCCGCTGCACCCGGCGACCCACGAGCCGATCGGGCCCGAGGCGCTGGCCCCGCTGTTCCCGATGGGCCT
>JALOLH010000086.1 GCA_025456065.1 Candidatus Nanopelagicales bacterium
GCTGATCGCGCCGGCCGTGGTGGCCATGACCCTGAACGGCCAGGACACCCTGCGCATCGGCATCGCCGCGGTGGCCCTGCTGATCGTGCTCGGCTCGCTGGTCGCCAACCGCCGGCGCGAGGGCGTCGGTGAGGAGATCATCGACGAGATGGTCGAGGACGTCGAGGAGGACGCCGGCGGGATCCAGGGCCAGGCCCAGCTCGACGCCCACGGCGCCATGCCGGCCGGCGTGGGCGGCGCCTCGGCCGATGCCGCGGTCGAGGAGCCACCGGCCCCGCGGGAGTAGCCCGGCACCCCGAGGACCCCCATGCACCGGCCAGGACGCCGGTCGTGCGGTCCTCGCGGCGTCGGTCCCGCTGGGGTGGCGAGAGGGCGTGGCGGGGCAGAATGCCGCAGTGGTCGACCAGGCGGCGGCGGCGCGGGTGCGCGGGCTGCTGCTCGACGCCGGGTACACGGCCGGCGGGGTGCCGCCGCGCGCTGGCGTCACCGCCGACCGGGTCGGCGCCCCACCTCGACGGACTGATCCGGTTGCTCCTGCTGGGTGACCCCCTCCCGGCCGCAGGGCTGCCGTCCGGCGCCGCGGACGACCTCGTCGCCCTGGCGCTGGTCCGGGTCCGCGGGGCCGACCTGGTGCCGCTGCTGGAGGTCCGGCCCTACGGCGAGCCGGACACGGACTGGTACCTGGTCGCGGACCTCGGGACGCCGGTGGACGCCGAGCACGTCCTCGGCGCGGGCGGCGCCTCGCTCACGCTGGCCCGGATCACCCCGCGCGTCCCGGTGGACCGGGCGCTGGACCTGGGCTGCGGCAGCGGCGTCCAGGTGCTGCACGCCACCCGCCATGCCCGGACGATCGTGGCGACGGACACGAACGCGCGGGCGCTGCGGCTGACCGCCCTGTCCGCTGCGCTGTCCGGCGTCCCCGGGGACCGGATCGAGCTGCGTGCCGGATCGCTGTTCGCGCCGGTGGCCGGGGAGCGGTTCGACCTCGTCGTGTCGAACCCCCCCTTCGTCATCTCCCCCGGCCGGCGCTTCACCTACCGGGACGCCGGGCTGTCCGGGGACGCGCTCACCGCGCAGCTGGTGCGGCAGGCCGCGGCCCACCTGGCCCCGGGCGGCCGGGCCGCGATCCTCGGCAACTGGATGCACGTGGTCGGCGAGGACTGGCGCGAGCGGGTGGGCGCCTGGGTGGCGGGCACGGGCGTGAGCGCCTGGATCGCCCAGCGCGACGCCGAGCCGGTGGCCGACTACGCCGCGATGTGGCTGCGCGACGCGGGGGTGGCGGACGGCCCCGCGCTCGACGCGGCCCTGCAGGAGTGGCTGGTCGCGTTCGCGGCGCTGCGGTGCGAGGCCGTCGGCTTCGGGTGGGTCGTGCTGGTCGCGCCGGGGGGAGCGCCGGGGGGAGTGGACGGGAGCCGGTCCGCCGGCGGTCGGCAGGGCGTGCCCTGGGCGCACGTCGAGGACCTGTCGTGGTCGCAGCGGCTGCCGAGCGGCGACGAGGTGCTCGCCTTCCTCGACGGGTGCGCCCGGGTCGAGGCCCTGCCGGCGCCTGCGCTGCTGGCGGCCCGGGTCGTACTCGCGGAGGGGGCGACGATCACCCGTACCGAGGTGGTCAGCGGCGGGCACGCCAGCGCCCTGCCACCCCGGCTCGGCCTGGCCGGCGCGGTCGGTCCCGGGGGCTGGCGGCCCGCCGTGCCGACCCATCCGGCGCTGCTGGCCGCCCTCCTCGGCCCGGCCACAGCGTCGGTCGGCGCGCACGTCGACGCCTGGGCGCAGGCCGAGGGCCTGGATCCGATCGACGTCCTCGGCCCGGTCCTGACGACCTTGCGCGAACTGGTCCGGCTGGGCATAGTGCGCACCGTCTGACGCACGGCGAACCCGGCGTTTGCCATGATGGAGGGGCCATCGTCGGCGCACGCCGGGCGATCGGGGGGTCACGCGACGCGAACCCCGCCCGACCGCCCCAGCCGACCCGTGCACCCGCCGGCGGGACCCCGTCGGCACCGGCCGGACCATCCCGGCACCCCAGCACCTGTGAGGACCCGTGCCCGCTCGCACCACCGACGCCCCCCGCCGCCTCGTCATCGTGGAGTCGCCGGCCAAGGCCCGCACCATCCAGGGCTACCTCGGCGACGGCTTCGTCGTCGAGGCCTCGGTGGGGCACATCCGCGACCTGCCGGACAGTGCGGCGAGCGTGCCGGCGGCGATCAAGGGCAAGCCGTGGGGGCGCCTGGGCATCGACGTGGAGAACGACTTCAAGCCGTACTACGTCGTCTCCCCGAGCAAGCGCGCCAAGGTCGCGGAGCTGAAGAAGGCCCTGGCCGGCGCCGACGAGCTGTGGCTGGCCACGGACGAGGACCGCGAGGGCGAGGCGATCGCCTGGCACCTGCACGAGGTGCTCAAGCCGAGCGTGCCGGTGCGTCGGATGGTGTTCCACGAGATCACCCGCGACGCCATCCAGCAGGCCGCAGCGAACACCCGCGACCTCGACCTCGACCTCGTGGACGCGCAGGAGGCGCGACGCATCGTCGACCGGCTGTTCGGCTTCGAGGTCTCGCCCGTGCTGTGGAAGAAGGTCATGGCGGGCCTCTCGGCGGGCCGCGTGCAGTCCGTGGCCACGCGCCTGGTCGTCGACCGGGAGCGGGCACGCATCGCCTTCCGTCGCGCGGGCTACTGGGATGCCGAGGGCACCTTCGCCGCCGCGGAGGGCTCCTTCCCGGCCAGGCTCGTCGCGGTCGACGGCGCGCGCGTGGCCGGCGGTGGTGACTTCGGCGACGACGGCTCGCTCAAGGCTGCTGCGGTCAGGGCGGGCGTGGTCCGGCTCGACGAGGCGACGGCGCAGGCGCTCGTCGACGCGCTCGCCGGTGCCGCGTGGTCGGTCCGTTCGGTGACCGAGAAGCCGACCACCCGGCGGCCGTCAGCGCCGTTCATGACCTCGACGCTGCAGCAGGAGGCGTCGCGCAAGCTGCGGTGGGGCGCCCAGCGCACCATGCGCGCCGCGCAGGGCCTGTACGAGAACGGCTTCATCACCTACATGCGTACCGATTCGACGTCGCTGTCGAGCGCCGCGCTGGCGGCGGCCCGCCGCGCCGCGGACGAGCTGTACGGCCCGCAGTTCGTGGCCGATCGGCCGCGCACCTACGACCGCAAGGTGAAGAACGCCCAGGAGGCGCACGAGGCGATCCGCCCCGCCGGGGATGCCTTCAAGCGGCCCGGCGAGCTGGCCGGCCGGGTCGGACCCGACGAGTTCGCGCTGTACGAGCTGATCTGGAAGCGCACGCTCGCCTCGCAGATGGCCGACGCGCGGCTGGCGACGACGACCGTGCGGCTGGCGGCCACCGCCTCGGACGGTCGCGACGTCGAGTGCAGCGCCTCGGGCACGGTCACGCTGTTCGCCGGGTTCCTCGCCGCCTACGAGGAGGGGACCGACGACGTGCGCGACCGTGAGGTCGGGCAGGGGGCCGGGTCGGAGGGCGCGGGCGGCCGCGCCGCCGACCGCCGGCTGCCGGCCATGCGCGAGGGCGACGCGATCGCGTGCACCGAGCTGCGTGCCGAGGGGCACACCACCACCCCGCCCGCCCGGTACACCGAGGCGTCCCTGGTGAAGGACCTCGAGGAGCGCGGGATCGGCCGGCCGTCGACCTACGCGGCGACCATCGCGACGATCGTGGACCGGGAGTACGTCCGCAAGCAGGGCACCGCGCTCGTGCCGACGTTCCTCGGGTTCAACGTGACGCGGGTCATGGAGCAGCACTTCGCGCCGCTGGTCGACTACGGGTTCACCGCGCGCATGGAGGAGGTCCTCGACCTCGTCGCGAACGCCTCGACCGACCGGCTGCAGGTGCTCGAGGGCTTCTTCCGCGGCGATCCACGCCGGGACTTCCCGGGCCTCAGCGCCCTGCTGGCGGGCCTGCCCGAGATCGACGCCCGGGCGCTCGCCTCGTTCCCCGTGGGTCCCGAGGGGATCACGGAGGCTCCGGTGCGCGGCACGCCCGGCGAGGTCGTGCTGCGCGTGGGCAAGTACGGCCCGTACGTCGAGCGGACGACGGCCTCGGGTGACACCGAGAAGGGCAACGTGCCCGCCGACCTGGCCCCCGACGAGCTCACCCTCGCGCTGGCCGAGCAGCTGCTGGCCGCGCCGTCGGGGGACCGCGCGCTGGGGGTGGACCCAGCGACCGGGCTGTCGGTCGCGGCCCGCTCGGGGCGGTTCGGCCCCTACGTCACCGAGCTGCCCCCCGAGGACGCGCCGAAGTCCTGGAAGCCGCGGCGCGGCTCGCTGCTGGAGGGCATGACCGTCGACTCGGTCACCCTCGAGGACGCGCTGCGGATCCTCGCGCTGCCGCGCACGGTCGGGACCGACCCCGACGGCCGTCTCGTGCAGGCGGCGAAGGGGCGGTACGGGCCGTACGTCGTCCGGGTGGTCGACGACAAGCCGGACTACCGCAACCTGCCCTCGGACGAGGCGATCTTCACGGTGACCCTCGAGGAGGCGCTGGCGATCTTCGCCGAGCCGAAGCGGGGCCGGGGGCAGGCCCGAGCGGCCGCAGCACCACTCCGGGAGCTCGGGGCCGATCCGGCCTCGGGCGGCGCGGTGGTCCTGCGGGAGGGGCGGTACGGCCCGTACGTGACCGACGGCACCACGAACGCCTCGCTGCGCCGCTCCGACGACCCGGCCACGATCACCCTCGAGCGTGCCGCCGAGCTGCTCGCCGAGAAGCGGGCCGCGGGGCCAGCCACGCGCCCGGGCCGCAGGGCGACGGCGAAGAAGGCGACGGCGAAGAAGGCGACGGGGAGGAAGGCGACGGCGCAGCGGTAGCCCGAGGCCCACCGACCCGGGCGCCCCGGCTCCCCGACCCGGTGGCTGCCCCAGCCCGGGGCCGTGGCGGTGCGTCGCCTCGGCAGTCGCGCGCCTGCGGCAGGAACCGGCGCAGGCGCGTGGCACCGGCTGGCCCGAGGCTGTCCGACCGGCTGGGTAGGGTGCCGGCATGCCCGGGGCGTTCGTGGTCTTCGAGGGCGGCGAGGGGGCTGGCAAGTCCACCCAGTGCCGGCTGCTGGCCGACGCCCTGGTCGCCCGGGGTCACGAGGTCGTGGTCACCCGGGAGCCCGGCGGGACGGCCATCGGCGAGGCCATCCGTGAGGTGCTCCTCGGCGCCGGCAGCCGGGGGATGGCGGCACGCACCGAGGCCCTGCTCTTCGCGGCCGCCCGCGCCGAGCACGCCGCGACCCTCATCCGCCCGGCCGTCGCCCGCGGCGCCGTGGTCCTCTCCGATCGCTACCTGGACTCGTCGGTGGCCTACCAGGGCGCCGCCCGGGGCCTCGGGGAGGAGCGGATCGCCGAGCTGAGCCGATGGGCCACCGAGGGGCTCGTCCCGGACCTGACCGTCGTGCTCGACGTCGATCCGACCATCGGGCTGGGCCGGGCCCGCGACGCCAACCGCATGGAGGCCGAGCCGGCCGCGTTCCACGCCGGCGTCCGCGCGTCCTTCCTGCGCCGGGCGGCAGCCTCGCCCGGGCGGTACCTCGTGCTGCCGGCCGACCGGCCCCCGGAGGAGGTCGCCGCACGGGTGCTCGAGGCCGTGCGCGATGTGCTCCCGGCCGCTGCCCCGGCCGAGGGCGGCGGCGACGCGCACCCCGGGGGCTCGCCGTGACGGCCCGCACCGCGCCAGCCGACCACAACGCCCCACCGGCACCCGTCTGGGAGGCCGTCGTCGGCCAGCCCGAGCTCGTCACCACGCTCGCGCACGCCGCGCAGGACGCCGGCCGGATCCGCCGCGGTGAGGCCGGCCCGGCGATGACGCACGCCTGGCTGCTGACCGGGCCGCCGGGGTCGGGCCGCTCGACGGCCGCGCGGGTCTTCGCGGCCGCGCTGCAGTGCGCCGAGGGTGGCTGCGGGACCTGTGACGCATGCCGGATGACCCTCGCCCGGGAGCACCCGGACGTCGACCAGTTCACCCCCGAGAAGCTGCAGATCACCGCCGAGGAGTCCCTCGAGCTGATCCGCCGGGCGGCGATGACGCCGATCATGGGCCGCTGGAACGTGCTCGTCGTCGAGGATGCCGACCGGCTCAACGAGGTCTCCGGCAACGCGCTGCTGAAGTCGCTCGAGGAGCCCAGCCCGCGGACGGTCTGGGTCCTGTGCGCGCCCACGTCCGAGGACGTGCTGCCGACCATCGTCTCCCGGACCCGGCAGGTGCGGCTGCGCACGCCGAGCGGCCGGGAGGTCGCCGACGCCCTGGTGCGTCGGGAGGGGATCGACCCCGCCCTGGCCGCCTTCGCGGCGCGGGCCGCCCAGGGCCACATCGGCCGGGCCCGCGCACTCGCCCGGGACGAGCAGGTCCGGCTGCGTCGCGCCGAGGTGCTCGCGATCCCCGGGCAGCTGCGCGACCTGCCCAGCTGCTTCGTCGCTGCCCAGAACCTGCTCGAGGCCGCGACCGCCGACGCGGCGGCGATCACCGACGCCCTGGACGCCGCCGAGCTGGCCGCCCTCGTGCGGGCCTACGGCGAGGGTGCGACCGGCGCGATGGCCGCACGGGTGAAGCGCACGGCCGCTGCCGCCACCAAGGAGCTCGAGGCCAGGCAGAAGTCGCGGCGGACGCGCACCGTGCGCGACCAGATCGACCGCGCGCTGCTGGACCTCACCGGCCTGTACCGGGACGTCCTGGTCCTGCAGACGGGCGCCGGCGTGGACCTCATCAACGACGAGCTGCGCCCGGCGCTGGCCGCCATGGCCGCCCACACCGAGGTGCCCGCGACGATGGCGCGGCTCGCTGCGCTCGACCACGCCAGGCTGGAGGTCGCCGCGTCCGTGGCCCCCCTGCTGGCCCTCGAGGCGCTCCTGGTGAAGCTGGCGCGCGGCGGCTGAGGGGGAGGCCGGCGGTGGTCGCCCCCGGGGCCCGCCCGGCTTACCCTTGACGACATGCCCAGCACGCGTCCGCAGCCCTCGCCGGGTCCCGGCAAGGGCCTCGAGCGGGCCATCCAGGTGGGCATGGACCTCGTGAAGCAGGCGCGGGAGGCCGCCAGGCAGAACGCCGTGCAACCATCGCGGGAGCGCCAGATGGCTGCCGAGCACCGGGCCGCGCTCCTCCGCCACGAGGCCGCGGTGCGCCGGCACCAGGGGCGGATCGCCGGGGCGAAGGCGGGCGTGGTCGCCGGGACCGCCGGTGCGGGCATCTTCGGCGTGACCACGCTCGCCGAGGTCTTCGGCACCTCCAGCAGCGCGGCCGGCGCGCTCCTGGCCGGTGGGCTGGCGGCCGGGTCCGGCTGGGTGGGCTGGCGCGCGCGGCGGCGTGGGAGGGACCTGCAGGCGCATCCCCCCATCCCCGTGCTGCCACCGCTGCCCCCGGCCCGCCTGCGCCACGGCGCCCGCGGTGCCGCGGAGGCCGACCGGGTCGCGAACGCCCTGATCCACCTCTACGACCTGATCCCCGGCGTCGGCCGGCTGTACCCGCAGGCCGGGGAGGAGCTGTGGCGCGCGGTCTCCGACGTGGAGCCGCTCCTGCGCGGGCAGGTGGACCGCCTGGCCTCGCTGGACCGCATCGAGTGGGAGATGCCGGGGTCCACCGCCGCCCGGGCCGCGGTCGAGGCCGGTGGCGTGGTGACCGCTCGGCTGCGCGCCGGCGCCGATGCCCTGGAGGAGCTGACCGCGGCCTCGGTGCGCATGCTCGGTGCGCCGGACATCGGCGATCCCGTCCCGGACACCCTGGCCCCCGCGATCACCTCGCTCGCCGCGTTCACGCACGGCCTGCACGCGGCGAGCGCGGCCAACCTGCGCCACGGCTAGGCGGCTGGCAGCCGGGGCGGTCCTAGACTCCGGGCAGCGCTGCGAGGAGGCTCGATGGCAACGGTCGATGTCGTGGTCCGCACGAAGAACCGCGCGCGCTTCCTCGCGCGGGCCCTGGACGACGTGCTGGCCCAGGACTTCGCCGACTGGCGGCTCATCGTCGTCAACGACGGTGGTGCCCCCGAGCCCGTGGACCGCCTCGTCGCCGAGCGCCCCGGGCTGGCCGGGCGGACCGAGGTGCTGCACCTGGCGCAGTCCCTCGGCTACGCCCCAGCCGCGAACCGTGGGGTGGCGCAGGGCGCATCCCCGCTGGTCGCCCTGCACGACGACGACGACACCTGGGACCCCCGGTTCCTGCAGGCGACGGTCGACCACCTGTCCGGCACCGACGACCAGGCGGTGGCGGTCCGCACGGAGCTCGTCTTCGAGCGGGAGATGGGGACCCGGATCGTCGAGATCGGCCGCGAGGTCTTCCACCCGCTCATGCAGGAACCGACGTACTTCGACCTGATCCGGTTCAACCACGTGGTGCCCATCTCGATGCTCATCCGGCGCAGCGCGTGGGAGCAGCTCGGCGGCTTCGACGAGACCATCGAGGTGGTGGAGGACTGGGTGCTGAACCTCAGCCTCGCCCTGGATGCCGGCCTCGGCTTCATCGACGGGGCGCCCCTCGCCTTCTGGCACCATCGCCCGGAGTCGGTCGGCGACGCGGGGAACAGCGTGATCGCCGGGCACGCCGGGCACATCCGCAGCGATCGGCGGGTCCGTGACCGGCTGGTCCGCGAGTACGTCCGGCAGCACGGGCCGGGCGGCCTGCTCTACCTGAGCAAGTACATCGACGAGCGGACCGCCGACGTCCTGGTGCGCCTCGAGCGCATCGAGGCCCGACAGGACGAGATCCTGGCCCGCCTCGACGCGCTGGCGCAGGGGGAGCAGTCGTTGACCACACGGCTGCGCAGCCGGGTGAGCGAGTTGCGTGGATAGCGGGCAGCAGGTCGCCGGGGCGCCTGTGCGGGGGCACGAGCGGGGCGGCGCTGGCGCCCGCCCGCCCGTCAGCCCCTGGGCCCGCCTGGCCGGGGCCGTCGCGGCGCTGGCCGGCGTCGCCTACGTCTGGCTCGTGCTCGGCAGCAACCTGCTGCTCCAGTACCAGCGCGAGCCGCTGCCGCCGGACCGCCTGCAGGACCTCGCCCGGATCGGCCTCGTGGTCGCCGTCGTCGTGCTGCTGTCGCGCGTGACGTCGGCACGGCTGCTCGTGGTCGTCGGCCTGGTCGCGGCCTGGCTGGCCGCCCCGGCGCTGAGCAGCTGGGGCCTGACCGGACGGGCCGAGCTCTGGTTCCTGTCCTGGGCGGTCATCGGGGGCGCCCTCCTGGCCTCGCCGCGGTGGGTCGGCTGGAGCCTCGTGGCCCTCGCGATGGTCCTGGTCGCCATGAACTGGTTGGTCTACTGGCGCACGTACTACTCGTTCGGCGCGGTCTCGCCCGGCGCGGGGCAGTGGCTGCTGCCGCAGCGGGGCTGGGCTCCCGCCCTGCCGTCGCCGGAGGACCAGCAGTTCCTGCTCGACGCCGGGATGCCCTATCCGCAGGATCGGGTCCAGCGGCTGGTCGCCCTCGTCCGGTCGGTCCCCGAGTTCGCGCCCTTCTCCCTGGTGGGGAGCAGCAGCAACGCCAACTACACGGGCAACTTCGTGGCCCCCGCCGTCGCCTTCGGTTGTGCGTTCCTGCTGCGCGGCCACGAGTGGGACCCTGCGAGGAGGCCCTGGCCGGTCCGGGTGCTGGTGGCGCTCGCGGCGCTGGGGCTGCTCACAGCGGGGCTGCTCCTGCTCCACGCACTGGCGGCGCGGACCGCCGCACTGGCGCTGCTGGTGGCGCTGCTCCTGCTGCTGGTCCCGGTCCGCTGGGCGCGCAACCCCTGGTGGGCCTCGCTCGCGGCGGCCGCCGCCGTCCTCGTCGTCGTGGCCCCACCGGCCGCCAGCCGGCAGCTGGGCAGCTCCTTCAGTGGTCGGGACTGCGTGTGGCGGTCGTGGTGGGCGGCCGTCTCCGAGCAGCCTCGGTGGGGGATCGGACCACCGGGGGCGATCGACAGCGTCTGCGGGGAGTTCTTCATCGTGAACGCCCACAACGAGCTGCTCCAGGCGATGAGCATCGGCGGGCTGCTCGGCCTG
>JALOLH010000087.1 GCA_025456065.1 Candidatus Nanopelagicales bacterium
ACCCGCGCGCCACCACGACCGGCGTGATGTCGCCGGTGCAGGCCGTGAACCGTTGCTCGCCCCGGCCGAGGGCATGCCCGCCGCTCGTGGTCCACAACGGATCGCCGCTGTACGAGGTGCCGTCGGGATCGGTCAGGGTGGTGTGGTCCAGCGTCACGCTCAGGGCGACCGGCGCGCCGCCGCGGTTCGGCAGCCCGCCCGCGGCGGATGCCGCAGTCAGCAGGGCGACCAGCCCGTCGGCGCGTCTGGCCGCCGCAGGCACGTGGTCGGCTGCCGAGCGCAGTCGCTCGGCCCAGGCCTCGACGGCGTGGACCACGAGCTCGCCCTCGAGGCGCGGCAGCGACCCGGACAGGATCACCTCATCGCCGAGCAGCGCGAAGGACAGCCCACGGTTGGCATGCGCGGCGAGCTCGTCGGGATCTGCCGGCGGATCCGGGTCCGGTGGGGCCAGGATGCGCAGCACCCGATCCATGAAGCGGCCCACCGCATCCGGTGCGTGGTGGCCCCACCGCGGCGCGAGTGCCGCCAGCACCGCCTCCACGTGTAACTCGGACAGGTGCTCCGCCCGGCGCGCCACCGCGTCGACGTGCTCGCTGGTGATGACCCCCGCAGCCCATGGCTGCGCCACCTGGGGCCACCGTGCGGCGAAGCCGCCGGCGCGTGCCAGCCGTCGTGACCAGGCAGGCGACCAGAACCGAGCCTTCGCCATGCCGCCCTGTCCGAGCATCGGCAGCGCATCCGCGCGTTCCGCGGCGTGCATGCGGCGAGCCAGCTCGTACTCCATCGAGGCCACCGCGCCGAGCAGCGCGTCCACGTCGGCCGCCGGACGGTCGCCCGCCGCCACGCCCATCACGGGGAGGTCCGAGGCAACCAGGGCCTGCACCTGCGCGACGATGTCGGTGACCTCCTGCGAGGCATGGGTGGCGTCGGGACGCCACTGGCGGCCATTCCCCCGGCTCGGCGCCGCGATCGGCTCGGGTGGGTCCGATCCCCCGGCCCGTGCCCCGCCTGCGGCGGCCCGTGCCCCGCCTGCGGCGGCCGCCCCGCCTGCGGCGGCCGCCGGTCTGCCGGCACCGCCCGACGTCTCGTCGGCGCGAGCGCGCTCCTGTCCGCCACCCACCGCTCCGGTGGGTGGCTCGGACGGTTGCCCAGGATCGGCCCGCGGCCCAGCTGCCTCGGGCTCGCCAGCGCCGCCCCATCCCGACCCGTCATCCTCACCGCATGTCAGCATCGCTCCCCCTCAAACATGTGTTCGAAGACTATGCCCGGGGGCTGACATCGCCGAGCGGTCCGCGCCAGCGCGGGTGCCCGACCCGGTCCCCGAGTGCAGGCGCCCCGCCGCCAGCTCTGGGGAGCTGCAGACCGGTCCTCAGCACGCCCGAACCCGGCAACCCGCGCCACGGCCAGCGTGCTGCGGTGCGCCCGCGCGGGGCCGCCGGGTGCGCCAGCGCGGCGTCCACTCCTCGTCGGCAGCCCCCGGCCGGGCGTGTGAGGATCGGCCATGGCCCAGTCCACGCTCCCGGCGCCGCCCGAGCTCGCGCAGGCTCCGCCGGTGGATGCCCCCACCATCGGCGTGCGGGCGCTGTGGCCGTACCTGCGCCGACACCGCCCGACGCTGGTGCTGGTCGTGGCGCTGTCGCTGCTCTCCGCCGCCGCCGCGCTGGCCACCCCGCTGCTCACGCAGCGCTTCATCGACGACCTCGGTGCGGGCGAGGCGATCGCCAGCACCCTCGCGCTGCTCGTGGCGGCCGTCCTCATCGGCTCGGTGCTCGACGGCCTGATCACCTACCTGCTCAGCCGCACCGCGGGCGGGGTGGTGCTGGACACCCGGGTCCGCCTGGTCGACCGGCTGCTGCGGCTGCCGGTCGCGGAGCTCGACCGTCGGCGGGTCGGCGACCTGATCAGCCGGGTCGGTGCCGACACCACCCTGCTCTCGGCGGTGGTCACCAGTGGTCTGGTGCAGCTCGTGGCCGGGCTGGTCGTCATCGTCGGGGCGATCGTGCTGATGGCCCGCCTCGACGCGCTCCTGCTCCTCCTCACGCTGGTGGCCACGGGAGTGGGCGTGGCCGCCGTGGGGATCGTCTCGACCCGGCTGCGGCCGCTGTCCGAGCAGGCGCAGGCCGCGGTGGGGGCCATGACGGCGGGAGTGGAGCGGGTGCTCGGGGCGGTGCGCACCGTTCGGGCCGCGCGAGCCGAGCGCCGCGAGTCCGCGGCGATCGCAGCACAGGCCCACGCTGCCTACCGGGCCGGGCTGCGCGTCGCACGCGTGCAGGCCGCGATCGAGCCCTTGGCCGGGATCGCCATCCAGGGCGCGTTCCTGGCCGTGCTGGGCGCGGGCGGGGCCAGCGTCGCCACCGGCCGGATCAGCCTCGGCGAGCTGATCGCCTTCGTGCTGCTGCTGTTCCTGCTGGTCCAGCCCCTCGCCGGGGCGATCATGGCCTGGACCAGCATCCAGACCGGGCTCGGCGCCCTCGCGCGCATCGAGGAGGTGCTGGCGCTGCCCCCCGAGGACGTCGGGGACCCCACGGCACAGCCGACGCCGGTCGTCGGGGCACCCCTGCTCGAGCTGCGCGACGTCCACTTCGCCCATGCCGACGGCACGGTGGCCCTGCGCGGGGTCGACCTGGTGGTGGCGCGCGGGATGAAGGTGGCCCTCGTCGGACCCTCGGGTGCCGGGAAGTCGACCCTGCTCGGCCTCGTCGAGCGCTTCCATGACGTGAGCGCGGGGTCCCTCCTCGTCGAGGGCGTGGATGTGCGCGACTGGCCGCGGGACGCCCTGCGCGCGCGCATCGGCTACGTCGAGCAGGAGGCGGCGGTCCTGGCCGGCACGATCCGCGACAACCTGCTGCTGGCCGTCGGCGAGGCCAGTGACGAGCGCCTCACCGAGCTCCTGGCCACGGTCAACCTCACCGGGATCGCCACCCGGTCGCCGCTGGGCCTGGACGCCCCGGTCGGCGACGGGGGCGTGCTGCTCTCCGGCGGGGAGCGCCAACGGCTGGCCCTGGCGCGGACGCTGCTCTCGGCGCCCGACCTGCTCCTGCTGGACGAGCCCACCGCCAGCCTCGACGCGATCAACGAGGCCGCCCTGCGGCGCGCGATCGACGCGGTCGCGCAGGAGCGGACCCTGCTCGTCGTGGCGCACCGGCTGTCCACGGTGGCCGACGCCGACCTCATCGCGGTCCTGGACCACGGCCGCCTCGTCGCCTCCGGGACCCATGCGGAGCTGGTGGCCTCGTCCGACCTCTACCGGCGCTTCGCCACCGAGCAGCTGCTGGCGTGAGGGGTGCGCGGAGGCCGCGCACGCGGCCGCGCTGCCGCTTGACCTTGACGTTGCGTCAACCCCTAGCCTTCCTGCGCGACGGGCACGCGTGGTCGAGGAGGTGGTCATGGAGCTGGGCATCGGCGAGGTCGCCCGGTTGACCGGGACCACGAGCCGCACGCTGCGCCACTACCAGGACGTGGGCCTGCTGGTGCCATCGCGCACCGGGACCAACGGGTACCGCTACTACGACGCGGCGGCGCTGCGCCGGCTGCAGCGGATCCTGCTGCTGCGCGACCTCGGCCTGGGCATCCCCGCCATCGCCGCAGCGCTGGATCGCGCGGACGAGGCGAGCGCGCTGCGGGCCCACCTGGGGTGGCTGCGCGCGGAGGTCGATCGGATCGGTCGCCAGATCGTGTCCGTGGAGCGGACCATCAGCAGCATCGAGCACGAGGAGGAGCTCATGGCCGAGCAGATGTTCGAGGGGTTCGACCACACCCGGTACCAGGAGGAGGTCGAGCAGCGCTGGGGGGCCGACGCATGGGCCGAGGGCGACCGCTGGTGGCGCGGCCTGGGCCCCGAGGGACGGGCCAGGTTCGGCGCGGAGCACCAGGCGATCGCCGCCCGCTGGGCCGAGCTGCGGGCGGCGGGCGCGCCGGTGGACGGCCCGCAGGTGCAGGAGCACGCGCGGCGGCACCGCGCCTGGATCCAGGCGGGCTGGCAGGGACGCGAGGTCAGCCCGGAGGCCCTCATGGGCCTGGCCGAGATGTACGTCGCCGACGAGCGCTTCGCCGCCAACTACGGCGGGGTCGAGGGGGCGGCCTACGTGCGCGACGCGCTGACCCACCTCGCGGTCGAGCAGGCCGGCTGACACCGCCGGGCCCCCGAGGAGGGGGCGCGGGTGGGCGGGTCCCCGCGCGAGCGTGGCGCTGCGGCGGTCCGCCCCCGTGTGGCGCCGGGTGTCCGACGGGTCCCGGCGCGAGCGCGGCGCCAGGGACGCTGCTGGCCTTCCATGCTGCCCCCCGCACGGCTACTGTCCCGGCCGTTGGCCCGGACGGGCCGGGCCGGGGGGTGGGATGGCTGCCGCCGGAGGACGTGCGGGCAGGCGCTGGGACGACACCGGTGCCGACCGGGCCCTGCGCCCGGGCCCGCGCGCGGGTCGTGCCGCCGACCTGCGCACCACGCCGCGCGTCCCCGCGGCCTAGGCGCGACGTGTTCGACGTCGTGCTGCACGAGCCGCGCATCCCGCCGAACACCGGCAACGTCATCCGGCTCTGCGCGAACACCGGCAGCCGCCTGCACCTGGTCGAGCCGCTGGGCTTCACGCTGGCCGAGGCACAGCTGCGTCGGGCCGGCCTGGACTACCACGAGCTGGCGCACGTGACCGTCCACCCGGACCTCGGGGCCGCCCGCGCGGCCCTGCCCGCCCCGGCCCACCGCTGGCTCGCCACGACGGCCCGGGGCGGCGTGGCCCCCTCGTCGCTCGCCCTGCGGCCCGGCGACGTCTTCCTCTTCGGGCCCGAACCGACCGGGCTGGCCGAGGACGTGCTCGCGGGGTTCCCGGCCGAGCAGCGGCTGCGGCTGCCGATGGTGCCGGGCAACCGGTCGCTGAACCTGAGCAACGCGGTGGCCGTCGTGGTCTACGAGGCCTGGCGGCAGAACGGCTTCGCCGGTGCCGGCTGAGCCCACCGGGCACGCCCCGGCGGAGCACGGTCGTGCGACCGCGATTTGGGCGCGACCGGGGACGGGTCCATCCTTGTCGGATGCCCACGGACCGGCGCCAGCCGCGGACGCGCGCGACCCTGACCCTCTTCTGGTCGGCGGCCGCGCGATACCCCGTGCGCCTGGGCCTGTCCCTGGGCGTGCCGGTCCTCACCGTGTTCTCCGCCGCCTTCGTGGGGCCGTGGGTGATCTCACGGCTGCTCACGGCGATCCAGGCCGGGACGATCAGCTGGGCGTCGGCCTGGCCCCTGGTCGTGGCCTACGGCGTGTCCCAGCTCATCGGCCACGTGATCGGCTGGCGCATCGCGCTGTACACGACGTGGACCTTCCAGGTGAGGGCCATGCGCCAGCTCTACACGCGGGTCTTCGACCACCTGACCATGCAGAGCATCGGCTTCCACGCCGACCGGTTCAGCGGCTCGCTGGTCTCCCAGACCAACAAGCTCACGGCCGCCTTCGAGCGCTTCTGGGACACCGTGATCTGGCAGGTCGTCCCCGTGCTCACCACGGTCGTGGCCGCGGTCACGATCCTGGTCTTCATCCTGCCGTGGTACGCGGCGTTCCTGGCCGTCATGGTCGCGGCGTTCACGGCGTTCGTGGTGGTCTCGGCGCGCACGATGGAGCGGCTCAACGTGGCCGAGGCGCAGGCCTCGACCCGGATGACCGGGTTCCTCGCCGACGTCATGACGAACATCACCGCGGTCAAGGCCGCCGGCGGCGAGGTCGCCGAGACCCGCACCGCCCACGAGCTGGCGACGCAGTGGGAGGGCCGCTCGTTCGGCGTGATGCGGGCCTTCCTGGGCTTCTCCACCGGCTACTCCAGCGTGGTCGCGCTGATCAACACCGGTGCGGTGGTGGCCGCGGTGCTGGCCGCCGAGCAGCGGGCCATCTCGGTCGCCGCGGTCTACCTGGCCACGACCTACACGATCACCGTGACCGACCAGCTCTGGGAGATCACCCAGGTCATGCGCCAGTACAACCGCGTGCTCGGCGACGCGCACGACATGGTCGAGATCCTGGGCGTCACCCCGACCGTGGCCGACCAGCCGGGGGCCGCGGACTTCCGCCGCGGCCCGGGCACGGTGCAGTTCGACCGGATCGCGTTCACCCACGAGGGCGCCGGCGACGACGACGCGCTGTTCACCGACTTCTCCCTCGCGCTGGCCCCGGGCGAGAAGATCGGCCTGGTCGGCCACTCGGGCAGCGGCAAGTCGACCCTCGTGCGCCTGCTGCTGCGCTTCTCCGACGTCGACGCCGGGGCGGTGCGCATCGACGGCCAGGACCTGCGCGAGGTCACCCAGGCGTCGCTGCGCCGGGCCATCGCCTACGTCGCCCAGGAGCCGCTGCTGTTCCATCGCTCGATCGCGGAGAACATCGCCTACGGCCGGCCGGAGGCGTCGCAGGAGCAGATCGAGGACGCCGCCCGCAAGGCCTACGCCCACGACTTCGTCACCAGGCTGCCCGACGGCTACGCCACGATGGTCGGCGAACGGGGGGTCAAGCTCTCCGGCGGGCAGCGCCAGCGGATCGCGATCGCCCGGGCGGTGCTCAAGGACGCGCCGATCCTGGTCCTCGACGAGGCGACCTCGGCCCTGGACAGCGAGTCCGAGGTGCACATCCAGGCGGCGCTGGCCGAGGCCATGCGGGGGCGCACCACCCTGGTGATCGCGCACCGGCTGAGCACCGTGCAGGCGATGGACCGGATCGTGGTGCTGGCCGAGGGGCGCATCGTCGAGCAGGGCACGCACCACCAGCTGCTCGCCGCCGGCGGGGTGTACGCGGGCCTCTGGGCCCACCAGTCCGGCGGGTTCCTCGAGGAGGACCAGGTCATCGCCAGCTGAGCCGGGGCCGGGTGGCGGGCACGACCGGCGCCGGCGGGAGGACGACCACCGGCCGGACGGCCCGCACCGGCCGGCACGCGGGCGCCGGAGGTCAGCGCGGCGCGGGGATGACCCCCGCTGCCGGGGGAGCCAGCCGCAGCGCGACGAGCGTGACGTCGTCGCGGCCGAGGTCGTCGGCGCGCGCACGCACGTCGGCCAGCACCCGTGCGGTCACCTCGGCGGGCTCGGGGTCCCCCTGCACGAGGGCGCGCAGGCGCTCGTCCAGGGCGTCGTCGCCGAGCTCGGCGCCCACCGCGTCGCGGCTCTCGAGGATGCCGTCGGTGAAGGCCAGGCACACGTCGCCGCGGTCCAGCGCGGTGCTGCCGGTGCGCCACTGCCCGACCAGCCAGGACACCATGGGCCCGGTGGGGGCCAGCCGCTCGATGCTGCCGTCGCCGCGCACGATCCGTGGCGACGGGTGGCCCGCGTTCACCCACTCGAGCTCGCCGGTGCGCGGGTCGGCGACGAGCAGCACGATCGTGGCGAACCGGCCGGGCTCGTCGGCGAAGGTGTCGCAGGCCCGGTGCAGGATCTGGGTGGGCTCCTGGCCGGCGATCAGCCCGAGGGTGATCGACGTCTTCAGGCGCATGGCGATGATCCCGGCGCGGGGGCCGTGGCCCGACACGTCGCAGATGATGACGGCGGCGCGGCCGTCACCGAGTGCCAGCCGGTCCCAGAAGTCGCCAGCGAGCACCCCCTGTGCCGGGCGCAGGACCCCGGCGACCTGCACGCCCACCGGTGCGCCGTCGCCGCGGGCGGCGAGCTCGCGGCGGATGGCCGCGACGACCGGCCCCTCCTGCTCGAGGGCCTCCCGGGCCGCATCGGACTCGTCGATCTCGCGGACCAGGGCCCGGCGCAGCGCCTCGGCGTCGGACCCCAGGTCGTGCAGCTCCGGTGGCCCGTCCGGCACGATCACGGCGTCGTGCTGGTCGGGGGTGGCCGAGCGGCGCAACTGCCCGCGCAGCCGCTCGATCGGGCCGAGCACCTGCAGCTGCAGCGCGAGGAACCCCAGCACCGGCAGCAGCAGGGCCAGCCCGAGCGCCAGCGCCATCGTGTGGGCCAGCCGCCGGGTGGCCTCGCGGCTGGCGACCAGCGCCGCCCGCTCGTCGGCGCTGAGCCGGCCGGACAGCCGCGCCGCCTCCGCGGTCAGCTGGTTGTGCGCGGCCAGCGAGGCCGACGAGTCCAGCAGCGCGAGTGCCGCCTGCTGGTCGCCGCCGGCCATGGCCACCGCGACCGGCTCGCCCACGTCGGCCTGCCAGTCCCCGAGGGCCGCGTCGAGGTCCGCCAGCAGCCGGGGGTACCCCGGACGCGACCCGACCAGGCCCTCGAGCTCGTCGAGGTTGCGCTGGGCGGAGGCCACCGCCGCCCGGTACAGCCGCTGGTAGCCCTCCTGGCCCGAGGTCACGTGGATGCGCAGCCGGCGGTCCATCGCGTTGATGTCGGAGGTGAGGTCCGCGGCGACCTCGCCGGCGGGGGCCAGGGTGGCCGTGACCTCGGTGACCGCTTCACGGGACTCGGCGTAGCGCAGGAACAGCTGCACCCCGATCAGGGCGATGAGCGCCAGGGTGGCCGCGACGACCAGGAGCACCCGGGTCCGCAGCGTCACGCAGGCAGGCTACCGGCGCGGCGCCGTGGCAGGCTCGTGCCATGGACGCCCGCCGGATCGCCGACCTGACCGTGTTCCCGATCGGCCTGGGCTGCATGCCGCTGTCCGACCGACACATGGTCCCCGAGCGCCCGCGCGCCCTCGCCACGGTGCACGCCGCCCTCGACAGCGGCGTCACGCTGCTCGACACCGCCGACATCTACGCCCCCGGCGCCGCGCACGTCGGGCACAACGAGGTGCTCGTGGCCGAGGCCCTCCGGGCCTGGGGTGGCTCCTCGCAGGACCGCGACCGGGTCGTGGTCGCCACGAAGGGCGGGATCACGCGCGTGGCCGGCCCGGACGGGGACGTCTGGGGCAGGGCGGGCACGCCGGAGGCGCTGGGTCGGGCGGCCCGGGCGTCGGCCGCCCGCCTGGGGGTGGACGCCATCGACCTGTACTTCCTGCACCGGCTGGACCCGGCGGTGCCCTACGACGAGCAGGTCGGCGGCCTGGCCCAGGTGCGCGACGACGGGATCGCCGCGCGGATCGGCCTGTCGAACGTGACGCTGGCCCAGCTCGACCGGGCGCTGGCCCTCGTCGGGGGGCCGGAGGAGGGGGGCATCTGCGCGGTGCAGAACGAGTGGTCCCCGCGCTACCGGCGCGACGCGGACGTGCTCGTCCGGTGCACGGAGCGCGGCATCGCGTTCCTGCCGTGGTCCCCGCTCGGCGGTGCCAACCAGGCTGGTGACGTGGGGTCCCGGTACGCGGCCTTCGCCGAGGTGGCCGCCGCGCATGCGGGCACCGCGCAGCAGGTCGCGCTGGCGTGGTTGCTGGGGCTGTCCCCACTCGTCATCCCCATCCCCGGCTCGACCCGTCCGGCCACCGCCCGAGCCTCCGCTGCCGCGGCCGCGCTCGAGCTGACCGCCGAGGAGCAGGCCCGCCTCACGGCGACCGAGCCCCTCGGCGAGTCGGTGTTCCCCGACGACCAGCCGGCCCCGCCCATGTGACGTGGTGTGACCTGCGCCACGTATACCCCCGGGTGTATGACCTCCGCCGCGGCCGACTAGGTCGAAGGTCCTGAAACATCCCACCCTTCGGCTGGTATGGGACGCGTAGGCCGGTGGGACGCTGGCGCCGGCCGGGCGCCTGCCCGGTCCGCTGGCCGCATCCGAGGTGCCCATGGACGTCCTGGATCTCGCGCGATGGCAGTTCGCCATCACCACCGTCTACCACTTCTTCTTCGTGCCGATCACCCTCGGCCTGAGCTGGCTGGTCGCCGGCATGCAGACCGCGTGG
>JALOLH010000088.1 GCA_025456065.1 Candidatus Nanopelagicales bacterium
GGTCCAGGCGCTGCGCCCCACCCCGAGCACCGACACGTCCAGCAGGCCACGAGCCTCCAGCTGGTACAGCGCTGGCAGCGTCATCCGTCGGGCGAGGTCCCCGGTGATGCCGAAGACCACGAGGGCGTCGGACTGCTGTGCCACGGACACCTCCTGCGAGGTCGGGATGCGAGGACTGTACGGCGGCGGCCATCGACCGGCAGGTCCGCTTGGGCGCCGGGCGGAGTCCTGCCCGCCCGGGCGTGGGGGCGGAGCGTGCCGCCGCGTCGGCGCGTCTGCACGTGCGGCGAGCCGACCCCGGCGGCCCGGGATGGCAGGGTGGGCCCGTGGACGGCGACGGTCGGGTGCTCCAGCGGCTGCCCGATGGCACGGTGAAGCAGCGCTCGGGCGTCACCGGCACCGTCGTGTGGACCGTCCCGGGTCGCTCGCACCGACCGATCCCCCGGCTGCTGCCCCCCGGCGCACCGCTCGCGGACGACCCGCAGCGCCGACCGCACTGCGCGTTCTGCCCGGGTCACGAGCTCGAGACGCCGCCGGAAGGTGCACGGCTGCTCCTCGCGCGGGCCACGGGCCGCGGCGCCGGTGAGGCGCCGTGGACGGTCCGCCGCGACCTGAGGGCCCCGCAGGTCGTGGGGCAGCCGTGGGACGTCCGTCGCTTCGGCAACCTGTTCCCGATCCTGCCCTTCGACTACTGGCGGGCCAACCACGGCCAGGCGCTGCACCCCGGGGAGCGGGCGCGGGCGGCCCGGTACGCCCTGGATCCCGAGGGCCGCGACCACCTCCTGGCGATCATGCGGACCCGCCTGCGGGCGGCCGGGACGCCCGAGGACCGCCTGGCCGCCGAGCCCGAGGAGCAGCTGCTGGCCGGGGCCACGACGCTGTTCGCCTCGCCCCACGACCTCGTCGTGGCCCGCCGGCACTGGGTGCAGGGCGCGCAGCGCGACGACCAGCTCGCCGGATCGGGCGACCTCACCCCGCAGGAGCACCACGCCTTCGTGGCGCTGGCCGTCGACGGCCTGGGCGAGCTGCTGCGCCGGGTGCCCGCGGCGCGGACCGTCGCGCTGTTCCAGAACTGGCTGCGCCCTGCGGGCGCCTCCTTCGACCACCTGCACAAGCAGCTGGTCGCCGTCGACGAGCTCGGCCCGCTGCTCGAGCGCACGCTCGGACGCCTGCGGGAGCAGCCCGACCTGTTCAACGCCGCCGTCGCCGACCCGGCTGCCCGGGACGGCCTGGTCATCGCCGAGAACGCCCATGCGATCGCCCTCGCCGGCGTGGGTCACCGCTACCCGACCGTCGAGCTCTACGCCACCGGCCCGGCACGCCGGCCGCACGAGGTCGGTGCCGCCGAGCTGCGCGGGATGGCCGACCTCCTGCACGCCTGCCACGCGGCCACCGGCCCGGGCACCCCGACCAACGAGGAGTGGCACCACCAGCCGCCCGGCGTGGACGTCGCGATGCCCTGGCGCATCCACCTGAAGTGGCGGTTGTCGACGCTGGCCGGCTTCGAGGGGGGCACGAAGATCAACGTGAACACGATCAGCCCGTTCGACCTGCGCGATCGCATGGTGGCCGCGCTGCAGCGGCTGCGCGCCGAGGGCCGCATCGCCCCCTGCGCCATCGGCGACGAGTGCGACCACCGGCTGGGCGCCCTGCGGTACCTCGCGCGCTGATCCACGGCTCGCCGCCGTCCCCTCCCGGTTCCCCTCGTCCGCCGCTGGCCCAACCACCTGGTCGCGACGAGTCGACACGCCGGGTGGATCGGGTCCCGGGGGCGGCACCGATGGCTAGCATCGGTTCGTCCGAGCCGAGCGAGCGTGGGGTGTGCCATGGGACGTCGAACGCGCGGGGCCGCCGCGATCGTGCTGCTCACCGTGGCCCTCGCCGGCTGTGGGTCCGACGGGAGCGTGTCGCTGCCGACCGCCCTGCCGACCGCGCTGCCGACCGCGCTGCCGACCGCCCTGCCGACGCGGAGCCCGGCGACGCCCACCTCGACGGCGACCCTCACCGCCGGGTCGACCGGGGACGCCACGGCGGACCCGACCGACGAGCCGACCTCGACCGACATCGCCCTGCCCACGGTGACCACGACCGCGACGGCCACCGCCACCGCGACCGCGACGGCCACCGCGACGGCCACCGCCACCGCGACCGAGACGGCCACCGCGACGGCCACCGCCACCGCGACCGAGACGGCCACCGCGACCGAGACGGCCACCGCCACCGTGACCGCCACCCCCACCCCCACCCCGACGCCGACGCCTGCCGACGCCTCTCCTGCGGCCACATCGGACCCGACGTCCGGCGGGTCGTCGTGGCCCTGGCTGCTGCTGCTGGCGCTGGCGGGCCTCGGCGTCGGCGGATGGCTGCTGCTGCGCGCGGCGGGGCGCCGTCGCTGGGAGGAACGCCTCGAGGAGCAGCGCGGCCAGGCCCAGTGGGTGCTCACGACGCTGCTGCCCGACGTCACCAACCCGGCCGGCGTCGCGGGGGCGCAGGCGGTCAACTGGGCCAACGCCGGCCCCCGCCTGGACACGCTCGCGGCCGCGCTCGCCGCCATGGCAGCCGACGCCCCCGACGAGGCGCGCCGCCTGCGGGCCCAGCAGGTCGACGAGGCGCTGGGCGGCCTGCGGCACGCCGTGGACACCGACCTGCGCCTGCGCACCGGCGCTGGCCCGATCCCAGCGGACCCGACGGCCCTGGCCACCTCCGCCGGCGCGGTCCAGGCGGCCCGTGACCGGCTGGCGGCGAGCCTTTCCGGGACCCCCTGACCCGGGTGCACGGCGGCCCGCCACGCTCCCCGGTCTGCGTCGTCGAAACCAGCAACTGAGTTGGCGGGATCGACTACCCAGACCAGTTGGTGGAGGCTCAGCCGGCGTTTGTCCGCCCTGCGGGCCCGCTGCTACCCTTGGCGGGCACTCGCGCCGTTAGCTCAGTTGGTAGAGCAGCTGACTCTTAATCAGCGGGTCGTAGGTTCGAGCCCTACACGGCGTACCGACGAGCACGACCAAGGCCCTCGTGGCCGGAGGTGACACCAACGGGTGACACCGACCGGACCGCGAGGGCCTTGTGCTGCAGACGGGTCCGCCACCTCCCGGCCCACGGGACGGCTCCCGTCGGGCGCCTAGGGCACGTAGCCGTCCCTCCACAGGTCGGCGTCCAGCGGTCGCGTGTACTTCGACGACGGCGGCAGCTTCACCTTCGTGCGGCGCCCGCATCGGGAGCACACGAGGTGGATGACGCTGGGGTCGGCCGAGGCGTCAGCGGGGGCCTGCGCGTCGTCGTGCAGGCCCACCATGCAGCGCGGGTCCTTCATGGGCGCAGCGTCGGGTAGCCCCGACTGGGTGGTCAATGGGTGACGGCCAGGCCCTGCGGCGCCCGGTGACGACTGGCGCGTCCGGGCGCGGCGGCGTGCCCCCCCCTCGGGGGCCCTGGGCGCGTGTTGGTCCCATCGGAACCAACGCCCTCGCTGGTCCCGGAGGTGTCGCGCGTCCCACCGGAAACTCCCGCACCTTCCGTGGACGGCGCTGCGCGCGTAGCCTCGTCGATGCCCGGGTCGCGACCGGCGCGACCCCACCCCGGGATGGGGGTCGGCCATGGCACGAGACCAGGTTGCCCGCACGTGCTTCGAGCGGGTGCTTCCCCGCGACGTCATGCGCTACATGCGCCCATCGTCGAACCGGGAGCGCGCCATCATGCCCATCGGCAAGCGCTGGATGAACGGGTCGGTCCTGCACGTTCGCTTCCTCGGGGGGAACCAGCAGCAGCGCGCCACGGCTCGGGAGCAGGCGCAGTGGTGGACCGAGCACGCCAACCTCACCTTCGTCTTCGACGACGCCCCGACGGCGGAGATCCGCATCGCGTTCGACGAGCACAACGGCGCCTGGTCCTACCTCGGGACGGACATCCTCCAGATCCCCCCGGACGAGCCCACCATGAACCTCGGCTTCCTCGACGGCGGGACCGCAGGGCACGAGTTCGGCCACGCGATCGGGCTGGCCCACGAGCACCAGAACCCGGCCGGCGGCATCGAGTGGAACGAGCCGGTCGTCATCGCCGACCTCGCCGGCCCGCCGAACTTCTGGGACGAGGCGAAGGTCCGGCACAACGTCCTGGAGAAGTACAGCCACGACCAGGTCCGCGGCACGCAGTTCGACGGCGAGTCGATCATGCTCTACTTCTTCCCCGGCAGCTGGGTGCGCAGCGGCGTGGGCACCGAGGCGAACGAGGTGCTCTCCGCCATGGACAAGGCGTTCATCGGCGGCGCGCTGGCCTACCCCAAGGAGGGGCCGACCCCGTCGGAGGCCACCGTGCTGACGGTGGGGGCCCGCAAGCGCACCGCGGCCTCGATCGGCGCCCCCGGCGAGGAGGACCTGTTCCAGTTCACCGTCGACGAGCCGGGCCGGCACGTCGTGGACACCCGCGGATCCAGCGACCTGGTGATGAAGCTCTTCGGCCCCGGCAGCGCGACGGCGCTCATCGCCGAGGACGACGACAGCGGCTACGGCCTGAACCCACGGGTGACCGCCGACCTCGTCGAGGGCCAGTACTGGGTCCAGGTGCGGCACTACAACCAGGCGGAGGGCACCGGCACCTACTCGATCCGGGCCCGGCGGGCGTAGCCCGGCCAGGGTCGGACCGGGCGGGCCGCCGGACGCGGGTTCGCCGATGCCTCAGGCGCCGGGGTCGGTCCAGCGCACGGCGCCGAGCAGGCCCGTCAGCTCCTCCTGGCGCTGCGCGATCGCACGCGGAGTCCCCCGGACGAGCACGACGAACGACCCGGCAGGCGCCTGCACCCGGTAGGCCTGCCAGAGCACGGCGCCGTCCTGCAGGCGCTCGACGAGCACCGCCTCCCGGCCACCGACGGCGATGGTCTCGCCGAGGTCCGCCGCCGCCCCGGCTGGCACGGGCGCGATGTCCACCGCCAGGTCCCCGGCGATCGTGACGAACCGCGCCGAACCCGTGGCGGGATCGGCGCCCGCCTGCCACGTGGGCGGGACCACCACCGAGTAGCCCGGCGCGGTGATCGCGAGCGGGGCGACGTCGCGCACGGCGAGCACGGGGAGGCTGACGAGCACGGCGGTCGCGACGACGCCCCCGACGGCGGCCAGGGCGGCCCGCCGCGCGGGGCCGGGCCCGGACGACGGCGCCGCCGGGGCGGCCGCCGTCACTGCCGCGCGTCCGGGCCGCACGACGCCGACCACCGCCGTGGCGAGGGCGGCGGGCACCAGGGCGCGCAGCGCCGGATCGACGATGCCCGCCCGGGTGGCCGCCCAGCCGAGCGGGCGGTCGGCGATGCCGCCGACGCCGACGAGGCCGTAGCGGAAGGCGGTCATCGTCAGCCAGGCGACCACGCCGGCGACGGCCACCGCGGCCAGGCTCGCGAGCAGACCCAGCGGCCACCACGGCCGCGGCAGCGCGATCGCCGCTGCGACCCCGGCCCCCACGGCCGCGATGGTCAGGCCGCCGCCGATCGCCTCGGCGACCGCGACCAGGAAGTCGTCCGAACCCTGCGTCCGTTCGTCCAGGCCGGCACCGGCCAGGAAGGCGCCGAGGGCCGCCGATCCGCCCACCAGCCCGGCGGCGCCCCCGACGACGAGGCACGTCGCGAGCACCCGCGGCCGCTGCAGTCGGGGCGGGCCGGGCTCCTCCGACGTCGGTCGGGCGTCGCCCCAGGACCACCGCTGCCAGGGGCGGCCGGCCAGGCGCAGGGCGCCCAGCGGCTGGACGAGCAGCGCGGCGACCAGGAGCAGGGGGAGGGCGCCGAGTCCGGCGACGAGCGCCGACTCGGAGACGAGCACCAGGACCGGCGCCAGCTGCCACGCGGCCGATCCCATGGCCGTGAACGCGACGAGCAGCTGCGCGGACGTGGCCAGCCAGAGCGCCAGCACCGCGCTGGCCACGACGACGTGCGCGATCAGCGCCCGGCGGGGGCCGGCGGGCTCCGCGAGGGCAGCCGCGACCCGCAGTCGCGCGGCGTCGACGAGCCACGCCACGAGCAGCCAGGTGACCGCCACCTCGAGCAGGACCCACTGGCCGTACCCGACCCAGGCACCGGGCCCGACGCCCAGCCCACCGGTCGCCGCCCGAACCGAGAGCACGGGTCCGACGGCCAGGCCCAGGCCGAGGCCGAGGCCGAGCCGACGCCCGGCGGGGACACGCCGACCGCGCACCGCCTCGAGCAGTCCGACCCGCCACGCGGAGACGCACACCAGCGCCGCGAGCAGTGGGGCGACCAGCAGGGCCGCGAACCCCGTGGCCCCGGTGGGCGCCACGAGTGCGGCGACGTCGGTGATGCTGAGCTGGGCCGTGCCGGCGGCGACACCCGCGGCCAGGGCCGCCCAGCCGGACGCGGTGAACAGCCCGTCGGGGTTCGCGAGCAGGGCACGCCGTGCGGCGTTCGTCGGATGGGTGCGCAGCGCCACCGGCCGCCGGGTGCGGCGCTCCGGCGCCTCGCGCAGCAGCCGGTCGAGCTCAGGGCCCGACCCCCACCCCGCTGCCCGTGCGTCGGCGTAGGCCTCGCGCACGCGCAGCAGCGCCGCGACGGTCAGGGCGACCAGCGCGGCGAGGGCCGCCGTGCGCCAGCCGAGCCGGAGCAGGTAGTCGAGGTCGCGGACGCTGAACAGCACCGTCACGGGCACGACGGCCACGCCCAGGAACGCCCACCAGACCGACGCGGCGTAGTACGTCCACGGGACGTCGCGCTCCGCCAGGTGCCCGAGCTCGTGGCGCAGGACGGCACGGAAGACCGGGCGGTCGAGGACCTGGGCGACCACCAGGCCACCGGTGAGCCCCAGCCGGGGTCGTCCCCGGGTGCCGTAGGCGAATCCGGCCACGGCGGTGTTCGTGGCATCCAGCCGCAGCTGCGGGAGGTGCTCGATGCCAGCTGCTCGGCTGACCTCGTCGACCTCGTCGAGCAGCGCCACGGAGTCGGCCGGCACGGGCGGGCTGAGCCGCTCGCGCCGCTGCACGACGATGGGCCATGCCCGGTAGCCCACGTAGCCCACGAGGAGCACCAGCAGCACCCCGAGCACCTGCACGCCGGCCTGCTCGTTCGAGACGGCCGACCGGCACTCCTGGGCTGCGCGCAGCTGCTCCCACGAGGCCCCGACCAGCTCGGGCACCAGCTGTCCGGACACCTCGGCGCACCGCGCCACCGCGTCGACGAACACGGTCCCGCGGAACAGCAACCACAGGGCGGCGAACAGGTACAGGCTCGCCGAGGTGACTGCGGCCAGCACGAGCAGGAACCGCGTCGACGTGTCCGAGGGCAGCGCGCCCGGTCGCAGGGCGCGCATCAGCAGACCGGCCTCAGGCGCGGGTCGCCAGCGCCGCCACCACGGCGTCCGCGAGGCGCTCGGAGTGGTCGGCCGGCAGCGCCAGCGACGCTGCCTCGGTCCGGGTCGCCTCGGCCACCGCCGCGAGCTGCTCGGGGGTCAGCAGCTCGACGCGGTCCTGGCCGCCCTCGTCCCCGTCGCCGCTGAACCAGCGGACGATCCGCCCGGCGACCGAGTCGGCGGCGCTGTCCCCGAGCTTCTCGGCGAGCCTGGTCAGCATCCGCTTGACGAGGTCGAGGGCGAACGGCGTGACGAGCACGACGGCCGCCTCGACCCCGAACCCCAGCGCCCGGTCCCCCGCCTGCCCGCCTCGCAGGGCGGCCTGCGGATCGGCGCGGTACCGCGTCACCGACGCCGAGAACAGCGGGAGCTCCGCGGGGGACACCGCCGCCACGGCCTGCCGGGCCAGCGTCTCGACCGCCTCGTCGCGCACCGAGGTCGCCATGGCGCTCCTGTCGTCGGGGCTCCCGAGGGTACGCCCGGGCGCTGCGGCAGGGAATGGGGCGCGCCAGGCCGGGCCCGGCGCACCGATCGGCTCAGGGCCGGTTCGGCCGGCTGCCCAGGTCCTCCCGTCCACCCCGGTTCCCCACAGCACCTGCGGTTCGCGATGAGGCGCGTGTCACAGTCAGATGTCCGGATCGGACGCGACCGACGGGGTATGCGGTGGAGAGCCGCGCGAGGCCTCGCGCCAGCTGCTTCGTGCCGAGGGTCCCCGGACCCCGCCGCCATCCCACCCCTTGTGAAGGGACACCCGTGAACCGTGCCCAACTGGAGCGCGCCCTGCGCCCCGAGGACCTCCCCGAGGACTCGCCACCGACGCTGAGCGATCCGGCCAAGGCCAGCTCCCCGTCCCTGATCCTGCTCGTGGTCCTGGCCAGCCTCGGCGTGCTGCTCTACGCCGCCTTCCTGCTGCGACCCGAGCACCGCGGTGACCTGCTGCCGTACGCACTGGTCATCACCGCCGAGACGTGGATCATCGTGCAGGCGATGCTGTCCCTCTGGACCATCCTGTCCAGCGGTCATGACCCACGTGGGTTCCACTTCCACCAGTCCCGGCGGATGCTCTTCGACCCGGCCGGCATCGCCGAGGCGGGGATCCAGGACGAGCCGCACCGCTGGGCCCTGCACCTGCACGAGGAGCTCACGACCGTCGACGTCTTCATCACCACGTACGGCGAGGACATCGAGGTCGTGCGTCGCACGATCACGGCCGCCCTGGCCATCCGCGGGCTCCACCGCACGATCGTCCTCGACGACGGGCGGTCCGACGAGGTCCGCGAGCTGGCTCTCGAGCTCGGCGCGGAGTACATGCGGCGCGACTCGAACGAGCACGCCAAGGCCGGCAACGTCAACCACGCCCTGCGCCGCACCGACGGGGAGTTCTTCGTCCTCCTGGATGCGGACTTCGTGCCGCGTCCAGAGTTCCTG
>JALOLH010000132.1 GCA_025456065.1 Candidatus Nanopelagicales bacterium
GGCGCGCGTCGTGGTGGGGTTCACGCAGGGCCGTCGGGAAGGGCCCGAGTGGGTCGTCCGGGGCACCGACGCGCACGCCTGGCCCGAGCTGTGGATGGGGTCGGCCGGCTGGGTGCGGTTCGAGCCCACGCCCGGCGCGGCGACGACCACGACGCCGCAATATGCGCGCGAGACGGTCGAGAACGCAGGTCCGAGCGCCGCGCCCCCCTCGGCGAGCGCGGACGCCGGAGCCGGGGTCGACCGGCAGGAGGACATCCCCGAGGACTTCGGCGCGAACGCGGCAGGTGGCGGCGGCAGCACCAGCGACCCCCGCCTGATGCTGCTGCTGGCCCCGCTCGTGCTGCTGGTGATGCTGCTCCCGGCGGCCGCGCGCATGGTCCGCCGTCGCCGTCGACTCGCCCGGGGCGACGGCGAGGCCGCCTTCGCCGAGGTCGCCGACACCGTGGCCGACCTCGGTCACACGGTCCCGGACGCGACGCCCCGGGCCATGCTCGCCGCCGTGCGCGTGCTCGTGGGCACCGGGAGTCGGCCCGATGCCCCGGCTGGGCACGGCCCGGCCGCGGTCCCGCCCGGCGGTCCCGGGGAGGTGGGTGCGGCACTCGACCGGATCCAGCGTGCCGTGGAGTGGCAGCGCTACGGGCCGGCGGGCGCGGCCCCGGCCACGCGGCGGGGTGCGCTGGCCGGCGACGTCCAGGTCATCCGGCAGGCGCTGGCCGCCTCCTGCGGGCGCGGGCGTCGCCTCACCGCGGTGCTGCTCCCCCGGTCGCTGGCACGACCGGCCGGGGGCGACGGTGGCATGGGCGAGGGTCCCGGCGGGTCGCAGGAGCGCGCGACGTCGGGGCCCACCGACCCCCACGCGGCCATGCCCTCGTCGACTGGGTGAGAATGCGCCGGTGACCGCGACGCCCTTCACCCTCGAGTCCCCCGACGGCACCCAGCTCCACGCGACGTGGAGCGCCCCCGCGACCCCGAAGGCCACGATCGTCCTCGTGCACGGGCTCGGGGAGCACTCCGCTCGGCACGCCCACGTCGCGCAGCGGCTCGTCGATGCCGGGTACGCCGTCGAGCAGTTCGACCTGCGCGGCCACGGACGCTCCCCCGGCACGCGCGGGAACACCCCGCTCGGTCCCACGCTCGACGACATCGAGACCGCCCTCGACGACGCCGAGATCCGGGTGCCGGGTGTGCCCCGGTTCCTGTACGGGCACTCGCTCGGTGCCCTGCTGGCGCTCACCTACGCACTGCGGCGACGGCCCGCCCTGGCTGGTGTCGTCGCCAGCAGTGCGGCCCTGCGCAGCCCGGTGCTCGACCAGCGCCTGAAGATCACCGCGGCGCGGGTGCTCGGCTCGGTGCTGCCCGGCGTCGCGATCCCCAGCGGGCTCGACGACTCCGGCCTCTCCCGGGACCCCGCGGTGCTCGAGGCCTACCGCGCCGACCCGCTGGTCCACGACAAGGCCTCCCTGGCGCTGGGCAAGGACGGCGCCGAGGGCGCGTCCTGGGCGCTGGCGCACGCCGGGGAGTTCGACCTGCCGCTGCTCATGTTCCACGGCTCGGCCGACCCCGTCACCTACGCCCGCGGCACCGAGGAGTTCGCTGCGCAGGTGCCCGGCGACGTCACGGTGCGGATCTACGAGGGCCTCTACCACGAGCCGCACAACGAGCCCGAGCAGGACGAGGTCCTCGGTGACGTGGTGGCCTGGCTCGACGCCCACTGCCGCTGAGCGCCGCCTGCCAGGCCACGGGGGCGGGAGCACCCGGGGCCGCGGTGGACCGCTCCTCCATGCGCTCGGTGAGCGAGCCGCTCGAGCGTGGGGCGCGGGCACGTCGCTGCGGCCGGATCGGGGAGACCGAGGGGTCGCCGTGCGGGGCAGTCGGCGTACTGGGCTGCTGCGCACCGGGACGCATGGCAGCGACGACCAGCCAGATCCCACCGAGCATCGCCAGGAAGCCGAGCACCCCGACGGGGACCAGCTGGGTGGCCACCCCGGTGATCAGCAACGCCATGCCCAGGAGGAAGGCGACCACACCGAGGGCGGCGCGGCGCTTGTCACCGGCCATGCTGCGCGCGTTGCGCATGCTCGTCGCGAACTTCGGGTCCTCGGCGTAGAGCGCGCGCTCCATCTGCTCGAGCAGGCGCTGTTCATGCTCGGAGAGCGGCACGCTGACCTCCCGAAGGACGCCGGGATGGCTGGACAGGTTCAGGATAAGCAGGGTCGGGCCGATTGGAAACCCGAGGCTGCCATGTCGAGCGCGAACGGGCGAATGCGACGCGCCGAACGGCCTGCCAGGCGGGTGCCTCGGGGCCGACGTCGGCGGCTCAGCGCTCCCGCGGTCGGGTCGTCGTGGGTCCCTCGGGTGGGCTCAGCGGGACCTGCAGCTCCGGGAGCAGCCGGGCCGGACGCACCGCCCCCCGGCCGAACCGGTCGGTCAGCCGGTCGACCGCCTCCTCGGCCTCGCGCCATCCCCGCTCCGGCGCTCCGAGGACGAGCTGGGCCTCCACCGCGTCGGCTTCGACGATGCCCTCGACACGCACCCCGACCAGCCGGATGCGCGCGCGGTCCAGGTGCAGCCCGAGGTAGAGGCCGCGCGCCTCGTGGAAGATCTCCCGGCTCACGTCGGTGGGGACCCGTCGGGTGTGGGATCGCGTGATCGTGGTGAAGTCGGCGAACCGGACCTTGATCGAGACGGTGCTGCCGGCGAAGCCGGCCCGGCGCATCCGGGCGCCCACCTTCTCGGACAGGCGCAGCAGCTCGGCGAGGATCACCGCGGGGTCGTCCACGTCGCGGGCGAACGTCTCCTCGGCGCCGACGCTGCGCTCCCGCTCCATGGTGCTGACCGTGCGCTCGTCGCGGCCCCACGCCAGCTCGGCCAGATGGGTGCCGGCCGCCCGGCCCAGGGCACGCACCAGGGTCGACCGCGGCGTGTGCGCGATGTCCCCGACCGTGCGCAGGCCGAGGCGGTGCAGCTGCTCCTCCGTGCGCTCCCCCACGCCCCACAGCGCCCCGACCGGCATCGGGTGCAGGAACGCGACCACGCGGTCGGCGGGCACCACGAGCAGGCCGTCCGGCTTGCACTGGGTGGAGGCGAGCTTCGCCACGAACTTCGTCGGGGCGATCCCCACCGAGCAGGTGATGCCCTGCTCGTCGTGCACCTGCGCCCGGATCCGCGCAGCGATCTGCCGCGGGGACCCGTGCACGCGTCTGGCGCCGCCGACGTCCAGGAACGCCTCGTCCAGGCTGAGCGGCTCCACCTTCGGCGTGATCGCGGTGAACATGGCCATGACCGCCGCCGAGACGGCCGCGTAGTGGGCGTGGTCCGGCGGGACGACGACGATGTCCGGGGCCAGCCGCAGCGCACGACTCATCGGCATGGCGGAGTGGATGCCGTACTGGCGGGCCTCGTAGGTCGCGGCGACCACGACCCCCCGGCTGCCCGTGCCCCCCACGATCATCGGTCGGCCGCGCAGCTCGGGCCGGCGGGCCACCTCGACGGAGGCGAAGAACGCGTCCATGTCGACGTGCAGGATCGGACAGCCGGCATCGTCGTCGCCGAGCCCGGTCGGCGCGTGGGGTCGGGTGATCTGGCTGCGGCTCACCCGACACCTCCTGCTCGGTCCTCGTCGCGCTCCCTGCGGTCGGGAGCGACTGCTCCCACTGTGCACCCTGGTGGCCCGGACTCACCATCCGCTGCTCCCGGGGCTGGCGTGCCACAGCTTGCTCGGGGCCCTGCCGCGTGACTCCTTGCCGGCCTGCCCTGCCCCTGACCGGGGCACCGCACCCGGGTCCCCGCCCGCGGGCTTGACGTCGGCGTACGGCGACTGCTTGAAGCCACTGGCGTGCACGAGCACCCGCCGGCGCTGCCCCATCCCGCCGGACGCGCCTCGGCCAGCACCGACGGGAGCCGGGCCGACCGGTCCGGTGGGGTCTGCGTCCGGGACCGGCACCTCCACGACCTCGGCCGCCGGGCGGCGCCGGGTGTCGACCGTCGGGAAGGTCGCCAGGTGCGCAGCCACGCCCTGCCGTCCGCCGGCCTGCCACACCTCGTGCAGGGGACCCAGCTCCCAGCACCCGGTCGCCCGGATCGAGATCCCCCGCGGGCCGGTGCGCCGGACCAGCCCACGCACCATGAGCAGCCATCCGTCGAACACCGTGCTGGCATAGGGGTCCTGGGCGTCCTCGAAGAAGGTGGCGTCCACCGGGCCGGTCGAGTCGTCGAGCGTGAGGAAGACGACCCGTCGCCCGCTGCGGATCGGTGGGGTCTGGGTGGCGACCTTCACCCCGGCGACCCACACCTGGGCTCCGCCGCGCTGGCGGAGCAGGTCGCGGGCGGGGACGACCGCGAGGTCGGCCAGCATCGGACGGTAGAAGTCCAGGACGTGGTGGCTGACGTCCATGCCGAGCACGTCGAGCTCGGCCCGGACCTGCTCGCCGGCAGTCATCTCCGGCAAACCGCTGGTCTGCCCCGATGGGGCCATGGGCAGGTCGAGGGCCAGCTGCACCGCGCTGGGCCGCACGGTGGCCGGGGCCTGCGACTGGGCGGCGGCGGCCACGACCGGGTCGGCCC
>JALOLH010000133.1 GCA_025456065.1 Candidatus Nanopelagicales bacterium
CTGATCGTCGACGCGGCCCGGCTCGCCGACGGTCCGGACTACCCCGCGCGGCCCAATGGGCACTGCAAGTCCTGCGCGTTCCGCTTCATGTGCCCCGCGCAGTCGCCGCCCGCCAGCCCGACCGTGATTCCGGGACCAGCTGCCGCAGAGCCTCCCGCGGAGACCGAACGAGTGAGCGCCCCGGCGACCGCGGAGTCGGCAGCCGAGGAGCGACCGGTCCCCGCGTCCGAGCCCGCCGAGCCCGAGCCCGCCGAGCCCGCGCCGGGGGACCCTGCGCCAGCGCCCGGTGAGCCCGCAGATGGCGACGCCGGCTCCTCGGCCGACCCGGCCACGCCCCCCTCCGGGCCCGCACGACCCGCCCGGCCCGCGGCCCGGAAGCGCCCCGCCAATCCCGACGCTCCCGTCCAGCAGCCGCTCTGGGGGGAGGACCTCTGATGCCCACCACCGCACCCCCGCCCCCCACGAGGCCCGAGCCGATGCCGCGTGCGGAGCTCGACGCCCTGCTGGGCCTGACCCTCACCGACGAGCAGTGGGACTGCGTCAGCGCCCCACTCGAGCCGTTCGTGATCGTCGCCGGCGCCGGCACCGGCAAGACCGCGGTCATGGCCGCGCGCGTGCTCTGGCTGGTCGCATCGGGGTTCGTCGCCGAGCACGAGGTCCTCGGGCTGACCTTCACCAACAAGGCCGCCGCCGAGCTGGCCCAGCGTGTGACCGCCCAGCTGAACCACTGGCGCGCCCAGCACCCGGCTGACCGAACCGAGGCTGTGGGCGAGCCGACGATCGCCACCTACCACTCGTTCGCCGGCCGCCTGATCGAGGAGCAGGGCCTGCGCATGGGCATCGAGCCCGGCGCGCGCCTGCTGTCCGGCCCCGCGGTCGCCCAGCTGGCCTACCGCGTGGTCTGCCGGGCCACGGGACTGGTCGCCACCCGGCACGGGCCGAGCCGGGTCGCCGCCGACGTCGTGCGCCTGGATGCCAACCTCGCCGAGCAGACGATCACCACCGACGAGCTGCGCGCCCACGATCGCGCCGTCATCGCCGCGATCGCCGAGCTTCCCAAGTCCACCAGGGCCGTGAAGGACATCGGCGACACGGCCACCCGCCGGCTTGAGCTCGCCGACCTGGTCGACGAGCTGCGCGCCGCGAAGCGGGCCGTCGGCGGGCTGGACTTCGCCGACCATATGCGCCTGTGCGCCGAGCTGGTGCGTTCCTCCGACGAGCTCGTGCACTCCATGCGCGCCGCCTACCGCGTGGTGCTGCTCGATGAGTACCAGGACACCTCCATCGCCCAGCGCGTGATCCTCTCGACCCTGTTCGCCGGCGGGGGTGTGACGGCCGTCGGGGATCCGATGCAGGCCATCTACGGCTGGCGCAGCGCGTCGGTGGCCAATGTCGACGCCTTCGCCCAGCACTTCGGTCGCGCCGGTGCGGCACCGGTGAAGGTCCTGTCGGTGAACCGGCGCTCCGGCACGCCCATCCTCGAGGCCGCAAACCGCATCGCGGCCGGGCTGCGCGCCCAGCACCCCCAGGTCGCCGAGCTGCGGCCGCCGGAGCCGCGGGGTGCGGTCGTGCGGGCCGCCCTGCTGCCCACGGTGGCCGACGAGCGGGAGTGGATCGCCGACCAGGTGCGCGCCCTCGTCGACTCCGGCACGCCACCGGAGCACATCGCGATCCTGGGGCGCGCCAACGACCAGCTCGCACCGCTGCAACGGCTGCTCGTCGAGCGCGGCGTCCCGGCGAGCATCTCCGGCACCGCCGCCCTGACCTCCAGCCCGTACGCGACCGCGGTGCTCTCCACGCTGCGGGTCCTGGACGATGCGGCGGACAACACGTCGCTGGCCGCCCTGCTGGCCGGCCCGCGCTGGCGGATCGGCCCACGCGACCTCGAACGCCTCGGCGCCCGCGCGGTGCAGCTCGCCGGTGGTCGCCCCGGCCGCGGCGAGACCGATTCGATCGCCGGCCGCGCGCGGTTGCGCGAACGGTTGCGCGAGGCCAGCGCGTTCGTCGATCCGGTGGAGCGCGCCAGCCTGTTGGAGGCCGCCGCCAATCCAGGTCCGGGGGTGTCGGCCGAGGCAGCCGACCGGCTCACCGAGCTCCTGGCGGAGCTGCGGCTCCTGCAGGCCCACGTCGGTGCCCCGCTGGCCGACCTCGTGGGTGCGGTGGTCACGGTCACCGGCGCCCGGGTCGAGGCCGACCTCGCAGCCGGCGGCCAGGGCATCGGCGACGTGGGGCTCGCGGGGCTGCTGCACCTCGTCGAGGGCTTCAGCGACGCCGACGGCCGTACCGGCCTCGGTGCGTTCCTGGCCTACCTCGACGCCGCGGAGCAGCTCAGCTCCGGTGAGGACGTCGACCTGCCGACGATGCCCGGGTCGGTCCAGCTGATGACGATGCACAAGGCCAAGGGCCTGGAGTTCCCCGTGGTCGTGCTGCCGCACGTGTGCCGCGATGCCTTCCCCGGGGGCAAGGGCTCCGAGCGCTGGACGTCCTTCGCCCACGTCGTCCCCAGCGAACTGCGTGACGATCGGCACGTCCTGCCGGTGCTCCCCGGGTACAGCAGCAAGGAACTCGCGACGTTCGTCGAGTCCTGCCGGCGCCACGACCGGACCGGCGATGATCGTCTGGCCTACGTCGGGGTGACCCGGGCCAAGCAGGTCCTCATCGCCACCGGGCACTGGTGGGGCCCGACGCAGAAGAACGCCCGCGGTCCGTCGGAGTACCTCGAGGCGCTGCGCGAGCAGGCCACCGGCGAGATCGAGGACCCCTGGGCGCCGGAACCCGCGGTCGACCCCCAGGAGCCGGCCG
>JALOLH010000089.1 GCA_025456065.1 Candidatus Nanopelagicales bacterium
GGCCTGGGCGCCGCTACCGCGGGGCGCGTGCGGCGACGGCCTGGGCGTGCAGCCGGCCCGCACGGTACGACGAGCGCACGAGGGGACCGCTCATCACGCCGAGGAAGCCCAGGGCGGTCGCGTGGTCGGCCAGCGCGACGAACTCCTCCGGGCGCACCCAGCGCTCGACAGGGTGGTGGCGGGGCGTGGGGCGCAGGTACTGGGTGATGGTGACCAGGTCGCATCCGGCCCCGTGCAGGTCCGCCAGCGCCTGGTGGACCTCCTCGATGGTCTCGCCCATGCCCAGGATGAGGTTCGACTTGGTGACCAGCCCGGCCGCGCGGGCCTGGGTGAGCACGTCGAGCGACCGCTCGTAGCGGAACGCCGGGCGAATCCGCTTGAAGATGCGCGGGACGGTCTCGAGGTTGTGCGCGAGCACCTCGGGGGCGGCGTCGAACACCTCGCCGAGCAGCAGGGGGTGGCCGGAGAAGTCGGGGATCAGCACCTCGACGCCGCAGCCGGGATTGCGCTCGTGGATGGCACGAACGGTCTCGGCGTAGAGCCACGCGCCCTCGTCGGGCAGGTCGTCGCGCGCGACCCCGGTGACCGTCGCGTAGCGCAGGCCCATCGTGGCGACCGACTCGGCGACGCGGCGCGGCTCGTCCCGGTCGAGCGGCTCGGGCCGGCCGGTGTCGATCTGACAGAAGTCGCAGCGCCGGGTGCACTGGGCGCCGCCGATGAGGAACGTGGCCTCCCGGTCCTCCCAGCACTCGTAGATGTTGGGGCAGCCGGCCTCCTGGCAGACGGTGTGCAGCCCGGCGCCGGCGACCCGCTCGCGCATCGCGGAGAACTCGGGGCCGGTGCGCACGCGGGTCTTGATCCACTCCGGCTTGCGCTCGATCGGGACGCTCGCGTTGCGCGCCTCGACGCGCAGCAGGCGCCGACCGTCGGGGGAGACCACCCCGCAAGCCTAGGCCAGGACCTGCTCCACCCGCCCGAGCACGATCGGGCGCACCTCCGCGACGGTGACATCGCGGCCGAGCTCGCGGGACAGGCTGGTCACGGTCGCGTCGCGGATGCCGCAGGGGACGATGCGGTCGAAGGCCGCCAGGTCGGGATCGGCGTTCAGGGCGAAGCCGTGCATCGTGACGCCCCGGGCGACCCGCACGCCGATCGCGGCGACCTTGCGGGCGGGCCCGCGGTCGTCCGCAGGCACCCAGACGCCGGAACGCCCCTGCACCCGCGAGGTGGCCAGGCCCAGATCGGCGCAGGTCTCGATCAGCACCTGCTCGAGCCGGCGCACGTGGGCCACCACGTCGATCGGGTCGGGCAGCCGCACGATCGGGTAGCCGACGAGCTGGCCCGGCCCGTGCCAGGTGATCTTCCCGCCGCGGTCGACGTCGACGACCGGGGTGCCGTCGAGGGGCCGGTCGAGCGGCTCGGTACGCCGACCAGCGGTGTACACCGAGATGTGCTCGAGCAACCAGATCCGATCCTCGCCGCCGGCCACGACCTCGTCGTGCCAGGCGCGCTGCTGCTCCCACGCGTGCAGGTAGTCCTGCGGCTCCTCGGTGATCACGACGCGCAACGGCACGACGGCAACGGTAGTCACGTCGGCGCCGATGCGGGTGGCCACCTCGTCCAAGGGGCTCGTGCGCCGTCCGCGGCGTGGGACTCGCGGCGTCGTGGATGTGGATGACCGTTTGGCCGATGCGCGGGTCGGATGGACGATGCCGGCCATGGGGGAGCACGGGGGTGGCTGGGTGGTGGGGCGAGAGGCGGGTGACGACGACTGGCCCGAGTGGGAACCCGACTCCTCGGCACTCGGCTGGTCCCCCGAGCCCGGCGAGGACACGTGGGATCCGACGGGCACCGGCGCGCCGGGCTGGCACGAGGTCGCCCCCGGCGTGCGGGTGGTCGGCGAGGAGCCGCCCCAGTGGCCGTGGCACGTCCGGCCGGCGAGCAGCGAACCGGTCGATCGGGGCCCGGGGGAGCGGGCGGCGGGGGAGCAGGTGGCGGGGGAGGGCCCGCTCGCGTCGGTGCGCGCGCGGCGACGGGTCCTGCGGCGGGGGTGGACCGGTCGGGGAGCAGGCCCCCGGAGGCCCACGGCGCGCCTCCTCGGCATCCTGCTGCTCACAGCCCTGCTCGTGCCGGCCGTGGCGGTGGCACGCGCCCCGGCTGGTGGGGAGGTGGGTGCGCTCGACCCGTCCCCGCCCAGCAGCGACGCGCCCGCGGGGCCCGTGCCGCCCGCACAGGAGCCGGGCGCCCCCCCTGCTGAGTCGGCGGCCCCAGCCGCTGGCTCGCTCGACCGCACCCGCGCTTCCGCAGGGGCACTGCCACCCGACGGGGCGATGACGCCATCCGGGCACCCGGGAGCGGGCGGTGCGCCGGCGAGCGGGGCCGTGGACTGGTGGGACGTGCTCGGCGAGCTCGACCGCCGGCGCAATGCAGCGCTCGCCGCGACCGACCCGGCCCTGCTGGGCGGTTTCGCGGCCCCCGGGTCGCCGGTCTGGCGAGCGGACGGCGACCTGATCGCGGATCTCGTGGCGGGCGGACTCACGCCCATCGGTCTGGGGACCACGCTGGTGGCGATCGAGGCGATCGAGCCGCTGGCGCTCACGGACCCCGATGCGGAAGCTGCAGCCGACCCGCTTCCGCCCGCCGGCTCGCCTGGTGCCGAGGGGCTGGGCGGACTCGGGCCGTCCGAGGGGGCTGCCGGGGCCTCTGCCGGAGCCTCGGCCGGGGACGCGCCGGTCGGGGCTGCCGCTGCAACGGGCCCGGGGGACTCACGTCGGGATCCCATCGAGGTGATCGGCGGCGAGGTCGCCGCGGTCGCCATCACGCTGGTCGATCGACGCCAGGCCTACCGGCTCGTGGATGCCGCCGGGCGCACAGTCCAGGAGGAGCCGGCAGCCACCGAACGACGATGGCGGGTCACGCTGCTCCGCTCGGACCAGTCCGCGTCGGAGGGGTGGTCCGGCGCTGGGGTCGAGCCGCCGACGCTGCCGCCGGCCCCCGGCACGCTGGACGACCCGGGCTGGCGGCTGCACCAGGTGGAGTCCCTGTCGTGAGGCCGGTCAGCGGTTGGCCAGTCCGTAGGCCAGGGCCGCGTCGATGGTCGGGTCGCGGAACTGGAAGCCGGATGCCTGCAGGCGCGCCGGGAGCACGCGCGCACTGCCGAGCACCTCCGAGGAGAACTCGCCGAGCACGAGTTCGAGGGCCTTGGCGGGCACCGGCAGCAGCGTGGGGCGGCGGAGCAGCCGGCCCATGGCCGCGGTCACCTCGGCGTTGGTCGCGGGGTTGGGTGCGGTCAGGTTGACCGGGCCCTCGAGGTGCTCGAGCAGGAACGTCAGCCCGGCGAGCTGGTCGCGCAGCGAGACGAACGACCACCACTGCCGTCCACTGCCGAGCCGACCGCCGCCGCCCAGCTTGAAGATCGGCCAGAGCCGTCCCCAGGCACCCCCGCGCCCGGCCACCACCAGCCCCGTCCGGGGGTGCACCACCCGGATCCCGGCAGCCCGGGCTGGGTCGGCGCCCGCCTCCCAGGCCCTGACGACCTCGGCCAGGAACCCCGAGCCGCCCGGTGCCTCCTCGTCGACGGCGGTGTCGCCGGTGTCACCGTAGAAGCCGATGCCGGACGCGGAGACCAGCACCGCCGGGCGGGGGTCCAGCTGGGCCATCGCGCGGGCGATCGTGTCGGTGCCCCGCACCCGCGAGTCCCGGATCTCGGCCTTGTACGCCTCGGTCCAGCGGTGGTCGCCCACCCCAGCGCCGGCGAGGTGGACGACCCCGTCGACGCCGGCCAGCCCGGCGAGGTCCACCGTGCCGGCCATCGGGTCCCACTGGACCTCGTCGGGGAGGGCGGGAGCTCGGCGCACGAGGCGCAGCACGTCGTGGCCCTGGCCGCGCAGGTGCGGGACGAGGGCACCGCCGATGAGACCCGAGGCGCCGGTGACCGCGACCCGCATCAGCCCAGCTCGGACTCGAAGTCGCCTGTCTCCAGTCGCTGCTTGAGCGCGGTCAGGAAGCGGGCGGCGTCGGCCCCGTCGACCAACCGGTGGTCGTAGGTGAGCGCGAGGTAGGCCATCGAGCGGATCGCGATCGAGTCGGCGCCCGTCTCGTCGGTGACCACGACCGGCCGACGCACGATGGCGCCGGTGCCCAGGATCGCGACCTGCGGCTGGTTGATGATCGGGGTGTCGAACAGCGCCCCGCGGCTGCCGGTGTTCGTCAGCGTGAACGTGCCGCCGGAGAGCTCGTCGGGCGAGACCCGGTTGGTGCGCGTGCGCTCGGCGACATCGACGATCTTGCGCGACAGCCCCGCGATGTTGAGCGTGTCGGCGTCGCGCACCACGGGCACGAGCAGTCCGCGCTCGGTGTCCACCGCGATACCGAGGTGGATGGCGCCGTGGTAGGTGACGGTGCCCGCCTCCTGGTCCATCGAGGCGTTGACCACGGGGAACTGCTTGAGCGCCTCGATCGTCGCCTTGGCCAGGAACGGCATGAACGACAGCTTCACGCCCTCGCGCGCCTCGAAGGCCTGCTTGTGCCTCGCGCGCAGCGCCGCGATCCGGGTGAGGTCGGCCTCCACGACGGTGGTCAGCTGTGCGGAGACGTGCAGGGACTCCACCATCCGCTCGGCGATCACCTTGCGCAGGCGGGTCATCCGCTCGGTCCGGCTCTCGCCCGCGGCGGCACCAGCCGCAGGCTGGGCTTGCGCGGCGGCGGGGGCCGCAGGCTGGGCTTGCGCGGCGGCGGAGGCCGGAGCCGGGGCGGGGGCCGGGGCGGCGGCGGGGGCCGGGGCGGCGGCGGGGGCCGGGGCCGGGGCGGCGGCGGGGGCCGGAGCCGGAGCGGCGGCAGGGGCCGGGGCGGTCGCGCCGTGGGCGGCGTCGAAGACGTCCTGCTTGGTGATGCGGCCACCGACCCCGGTGCCCTTCACGGTGGCCAGGTCCACGCCGGCCTGGGCCGCGAGCTTGCGGACCAGTGGCGTGACGTAGAGGTCGGAAGGAGCGCCGGCGGCATGCGCCCCGCCTTCGGCAGGGGCAGCCGGGGCCTCCCCGAGGGGCGGGCTCTGGGGCGCCATGGCCTCGGGCTGCTGGGGCGCCGGCGACGGTGGTGGGGCGGCGGGGGCGGCCTCGGTGGGTGCGGCCACCTCGGCGTCGCCCTGCGCGGCCAGTGCGGCCGGCTCACTCGGGGCGCCGGCCGCGGGAGCGCTAGGAGCCCCTTCGGCGGCAGGCTCCCCGATCACGCCGAGGGTGGTGCCGACCTCCGCGGTCTCGTCCTCGGAGACCCGGATCTCGAGCAGGGTGCCCGACGCCGGGGCCGGGATCTCGGTGTCGACCTTGTCGGTGGAGACCTCGAGCAGGGGCTCGTCGGCGTTCACCCTGTCCCCGACCGCCTTGAGCCAGCGGGTCACCGTGCCCTCGGTCACGGACTCGCCCAGGGCCGGCAGGATCACGGGGGTCTCGCTGCCCGGGACGGCCTGGCTGCCGGACCGGTCGGGATGCGGGTCCGGTGGCACGCTGGGGGCGGCCGCGGCGGCGGCGGCCGCAGGCGCGACGGGGGCAGCGGCTGGAGCCGGAGCTGGAGCCGGAGCCGGGGCGGGAGCCGGAGCCGGAGCCGGAGCCGCCGCGGGCTCGGCGGGTGCCGGTGCCGCCGCCTGGGTGCCAGCGTCGGCCGCTGCCTCGCCCGCCTCGCCGATCACGCCGAGGGCCGCGCCCACCGCGACCGTCTCGTCCTCGTTGGCCTCGATCGAGAGCAGCACGCCGGATGCCGGCGCGGGGATCTCGGTGTCGACCTTGTCGGTCGAGACCTCCAGGAGGGGCTCGTCGGCGTTCACCTGCTCGCCGACCTGCTTGAGCCAACGGGTGACGGTGCCCTCGGTGACGCTCTCGCCGAGCTGGGGCATGGTGACGGTGACCGACATCGTCCGGTTGTCCTCTCCGGTGGTGCTGCGCGATGGGGCGGTGCTGCGGGTCTGGCGGGTGGAGCTGGGCGGGTGTCCGGCGGCGGGTCAGGCGTGCGCGTGCAGGGGCTTGCCGGCCAGCGCGAGGTGGGCCTCGCCGAGCGCCTCGTTCTGCGTCGGGTGGGCGTGCACCAGCGAGGCGACCTCGGCCGGGTAGGCCTCCCAGTTGTAGATGAGTTGGGCCTCTCCGATCTGCTCGCCGATCCGCGCGCCCACCATGTGCACGCCGACCACCGGGCCGTCCAGGCGGCGCACCAGCTTGACGAAGCCGGTGGTGCCGAGGATCTGGCTACGCCCGTTGCCACCGAGGTTGTACTCGTAGGTCTCCACCTGGTCGGCCCCGAACCGCTCCTTGGCCTGGGCCTCGGTCAGGCCGATCGAGCCGATCTCCGGGTCGCAGTAGGTGACCCGGGGGATGCCCAGCTCGTCGATGGGCGGCGGGTTCTGCCCGGCGATCTCCTCGGCCACGAAGATGCCCTGCTGGAAGCCGCGGTGCGCCAGCTGCAGCCCGGGGACGATGTCGCCGACCGCGAAGACGTTGGGGACGTTCGTGCGCAGGCGCTCGTCGGCGAGGACCCAGCCGCGGTCCATCGCGACACCGACCTCCTCGTAGCCCATGCCGCTGGCGTTCGGGCCGCGGCCGACCGCGACGAGCATGAGCTCGGCGGAGAACGTCGAGCCGTCCTCGAGGGTGGCCACGACGCCGTTCTCGTCCTGCGTGACCCCCGAGAACCGCACGCCCGTCTTGAAGTTGATCTTGCGCTTGCGGAACGCCCGCTCCAGCGCCTTCGAGCACGCCTCGTCCTCGGCCGGCACCAGCCGTGGCAGCGCCTCGATGATGGTCACGTCCGCGCCGAACGACTTCCACACCGAGGCGAACTCGACGCCGATCACGCCGCCGCCGAGCACGATGACCGACTTCGGGATGAAGTCCAGCTGCAGCGCCTGGTCGGAGGTCATGACCCGGCCGGTGATCTCCAGCCCGGGCAGCGACTTGGCGTACGAGCCCGTGGCGAGGACCACGTTGCGACCCACGTACTCGGTGCCGTCGACCGTCACGGTGTTCGCGCCGGTGAGCCGACCGGTGCCCTCGACGTAGGTGATCGCCCGGCTCTTCACCAGGCCCTGCAGGCCCTTGTACAGCCGGCCGACGACCCCGTCGCGGTACTTGTTGACCGCACCGATGTCGATGCCGTTGAGGGTGGTGTCCACCCCGAACTGCGCGCTCTCCCGCGCGGAGTCCGCGATCTCGGCCGCGTGCAGCAGGGCCTTGGTGGGGATGCATCCCCAGTGCAGGCAGGTGCCGCCGAGCTTGTCGCGCTCGATCAGGGCCACCGAGAGCCCGAGCTGCGAGGCGCGCAGCGCGCAGGCGTAGCCGCCGCTGCCCCCTCCGAGGATGACCACGTCGAACTGGTTGTCGGCCACGGGAAGGGACCCCTCTCGTCGCATTCGGCGGCAGGCGGACTGCATGGCGTGCCGTGCAGCCCTGGGCGGACGCACCGGCAGGGCCATCCTGCCAGCATGCGGCGCCTCACGCGCCGTCTCGGCCGCGTGGGTGCGGCGCAGGTGCGACGCGCGGTCGGGACCCGGCGTTGCGCGGTCCTGTGCGGCGATGCCCGGTCGGGACGCGGTCGGGACGCGAAGGCGACGCGCGGTCGGGACCCGGTGTCGCGTGGTCCTGCACGGCGATGCCCGGTCGGGACGCGGTCGGGACGCGGTCGGGACGCGAAGGCGCCGCGCGGTCGGATCCGGCGACGCGTGGTTGGGGTGCGACCCCGGGCGATCAGCCCGTCGGTCCCGGCCCCGCCATCCGCTCGGCGACCGCGACCAGCGCCCGGACCCCGTACCCGGTGCCGCCCTTCCCGTACGGCCCCCACGGCGAGCCCTCGTTGTACGCCGGGCCGGCGATGTCCATGTGGGCCCAGCGCACCCCATCGGGGACGAACTCGCGCAGGAAGGCCGCGGCGGTCATCATCCCGCCGTTGCGCTCGCCGATGTTGGCGATGTCGGCCACGGGGGTGTCGAGCGAGGGCCGCAGCTCCTCGGGGATCGGCATCGGCCAGGCCAGCTCGCCGGCTGCCGCGGCGGCCGCGACCACCTCGTCGCGCCAGCCGTCGTCGTTGCCCATCACGCCGGCGATGCGCGGGCCGAGCGCGACGAGCTGCGCTCCGGTCAGCGTCGCGATGTCCACGATCGCGTCGGGCCCGTCCTCGCCGCACCGCACGAGCGCGTCCATCATGACCAGCCGGCCCTCGGCGTCGGTGTTGAGCACCTCGACCGTCCGGCCCCCGTAGGCGGTGATGACGTCACCGGGCCGCTGCGCGGTGCCGCTGGGCATGTTCTCGGCCACCGCGAGGTAGGCGGTGACCCGGACCGGCAGTCCGAGCAGCGCGATGGCGCGCATCGCGGCGAGGACCGCTGCCGCGCCGGCCATGTCCATCTTCATCGCAGCCATGCCGTTCGCCGTCTTCAGCGACAGCCCGCCGGAGTCGAAGGTGATGCCCTTGCCGACGAGCGCGAGGTGGTTGCTCGCCCCCTGCGGCTCGTAGGCCATGCGGACCAGGCGCGGGGGGTTCGCCGAGCCCTGGCCGACCGCGAGGATCCCGCCGAAGCCGCCGGCGGCCAGTGCGGCCTCGTCGAGGACCTCGACGGCCACCGCGAGGCCCTCGACCGCCGCCACCGCGGCAGC
>JALOLH010000028.1 GCA_025456065.1 Candidatus Nanopelagicales bacterium
CACCAGGTCGACGTACTGGCCGGTTGCGGCGTCCAGCCCCTGGCCGACGCCCAGCTCGCGCACCTTCGTGACGACGACGTAGCCCTGCTCGCCGGCGTTCTCGGCGATCCAGCGCAGCGGCTCGTCGAGGGACTTGCGCACGACCTGCACGCCGACGAGCTCGTCGCCGGTGCAGTCCAGGCCGGCATCCAGGGCTGTGGCGGCGTGCACCAGGGCGGCGCCGCCGCCGGCGACGATGCCCTCCTCGATGGCGGCACGGGTGGCCGAGACCGCGTCCTCGATGCGGTGCTTCTTCTCCTTGAGCTCCACCTCGGTGTGCGCACCGACCTTGATCACCGAGACGCCGCCGGCCAGCTTGGCCAGCCGCTCCTGCAGCTTCTCGCGATCCCAGTCGGAGTCGGTCTCGGCGATCTGCCGGCGGCGTGGGTCCCGCCACCGTCCACGATCGTGGTCGTGTCCTTGGTGACGACGATCCGCCGGGCGGTGCCCAGCACGTCGAGACCCACCGCGTCGAGCTTGAGGCCGACCTCGCTGGAGACGACCTGGCCCCCGGTGAGGATGGCGACGTCCTGCAGGATCGCCTTGCGCCGGTCCCCGAACGCGGGCGCCTTCACCGCGACGGAGTTGAAGGTGCCGCGGATCTTGTTGACCACCAGCGTCGAGAGGGCCTCGCCCTCGACGTCCTCGGCGACGACGAGCAGCGGCTTGCCGGCCTGCATCACCTTCTCGAGCAGCGGGAGGACCTCGGCGATGGCGGCCACCTTGCCCTGCACGAGCAGGATCAGCGCGTCCTCGAGGACAGCCTCCATGCGCTCGGGGTCGGTGACGAAGTACGGCGACAGGTAGCCCTTGTCGAACTGCATGCCCTCGGTGAACTCCATCTCCAGCGAGGTCGTCGAGGACTCCTCGACGGAGATCACGCCGTCCTTGCCGACCTTGTCGAACGCGTCGGCGATCAGCCCGCCGATCTCGGCGTCCTGGCTGGAGATGGTGGCGACCTGGGCGATCTCCTCGCGGCCCTCGACCTCGCGGGCCGCGTCGACCAGGGCGTCGGTGACGGCCTCGACCGCGGCGGCCATGCCACGCTTCACGGCGACCGGCGCCGACCCGGCGGTGACCACCTTGAGGCCCTCGCGGACCATCGCCTGGGCCAGCACGGTCGCCGTCGTGGTGCCGTCGCCGGCCACGTCGTTGGTCTTGGTGGCGACCTCCTTGGCCAGCTGCGCGCCGAGGTTCTCGTAGGGGTCGGGCAGCTCGATCTCGCGGGCGATCGTCACGCCGTCGTTCGTGATCGTCGGCGCGCCCCACTTCTTGTCGATGACGACGTTGCGGCCCTTGGGCCCGAGGGTCACCTTGACGGCGTCCGCCAGCGCGTTCACGCCGCGCTCCAGCGAGCGCCGGGCTGCCTCGTCGAAGTCCAGGATCTTGGCCATGTCTGCTTCTCTGCCTGCTCTCGTGATCTGACGTGCCGACGCCCCGGCCCCGAGGGATGGGACCGGGGCGCCGCGCGGGTGGTTCGGCTACTTCTCGACGACCGCGAGCACGTCGCGGGCCGACAGGAGCAGGTACTCCTCGCCGTTGTACTTGATCTCGGTGCCGCCGTACTTCGAGTAGATGACGATGTCGTCGACCTTCACGTCGAGCGGGATGCGCTTGTCGCCGTCCTCGTCGAACCGGCCCGGGCCGACCGCCAGGACCTTGCCCTCCTGGGGCTTCTCCTTGGCGGTGTCCGGGATGACCAGGCCCGAGGCGGTGGTCTGCTCGGCGTCCAGCGGCTGGACCAGGATGCGGTCCTCGAGTGGCTTGATGCTCACGGCCACGTTCTCCAACCTCCCCTTCGAGGGATGGGTGTCTTCGGGTGTGCGGGGTGCTGCGCGCGGGCCGTACCGTCGTCGCGGTGCCGGCGCGACCTGCGTCGCTGGTAGCACTCACTCTCATCGAGTGCTAGGCCGAACACTAACACCAACTGGCACTCGGCGCGCAAGAGTGCCAGCCCCGCGCGGGGCTCGCGGGACAATGGGCCGATGGTCGACCCCGCCCCTGCTGCCGGAGGTGCCGCCGCCTCCGCGACGCGGGCCGCACTGCTCACGCGGGAGGGGCGCGCGCTGGTCGAGCGGCTCACCCCGTGGGACGAGGCCCGCGCCCTGGCCACGCTGGCCGCCGTGCGGCGGGAGCCCGGTTGGGCCGAGCACCCGGACGTGGTCGCAGCAGCGGCGGGCCAGGCCCGGCTGCGCACCCGCGCGGCCGCCCGGTTCCCCGGTCCGCCCCGGTGGTGGACCGAGGACGGACTCCAGCAGGCGACCCGGCCCGAGGTCGCCCAGCGGCACGCCGCCCGGTTCGCCGCCGCCGGGGTGAGCGAGGTCGCCGACCTCGGCTGCGGTGCCGGTTCCGACGCCCTGGCGCTGGCGCAGGCCGGGCTGGCGGTGCTGGCCGTCGACCGCGACCCGGCCGCGCTGTGGGCCGTGGCGGCGACCGCCGCGGACCTGGACCTGCCCGTGGCCACCCGCCTGGCCGACGTGACCGGACCCTCGCACTGGTGGAACGCCGATCCGTCACGGGACGCCGCAGGGTGCTTCGTGGATCCCGGCCGGCGCGCCGGCCGGGCCCGGCTGGCCGCACCGGAGGCGTGGTCGCCACCCTGGTCCTGGCTGGTCGGGCTGGCCGAGCGCGTCCCGGCGACGGGGGCGAAGGTCGCGCCGGGCATCGACCACGCCCTGCTGCCCGACGGCGTGCAGGTCGAGTGGACCAGCGTCGCCGGTGACCTGGTCGAGGCGGCGCTCTGGTGGGGCCCGCTCCGGGCGGGCCCGGCCCGTCGGATCGCCACCGTGCTGCGCGGGTCGGGCACCGCCCAGCTCGACGACGCCGCCGGCGTGCCCCGCCCCCCGGTGGGGCCGGTGGCCGCCTGGCTGGTGGAGCCCGATGCGGCCGTCATCCGCGCGGGCCTGGTCGGCGTGCTCGCCGCGCGGATCAACGGGCACCTGCTCGACCCCCGGATCGCCTACGTGGCGACCGATACGCGCCCGCAGCTCGGGGCGTTCGGGGCGCGGTACGCGGTGCTCGACATGGTGCCGTTCGGGCGCAAGCCGATGCGGGCGTGGCTGCGCGGCCACGGCTACGGCGACGTGGTCGTGAAGAAGCGGGGCGTGGCCGTCGTCCCGGAGCAGCTGCGGGCGGCGCTGCGGCTCGGCGGCGACGGGCCGGTGGCCACCCTCGTGCTCACCCGGACCGACGCCGGACCCCTGGCGCTGCTGGTCGAGCCCGTTCCCGGGCCGCATGCCCCCGACCCAAGGGCGGCGTCCCGCGCGCCGCTCGAGCGGCCCGGTTCGGGCTCGGACGGGGGCGGCCGCGCGCAGGGCGACGCCCGGCCCCGGCCGTGACCGGCCGGCGCGAGCGCGGGCAGGGCGTCAGCGCGCGACCACGTCGACGGGCAGCGAGGAGTCGGCCGGGAGGTCCAGCGCCGACGCGGGGCGACCGCGCGCGACCATCGCGGCGCCCAGGGCGGCCACCATGGCCCCGTTGTCGGTGCACAGGCCCGGCCGCGGCACCCGCAGCCGGATGCCCACGGCCGCGCACCGGTCGGCGGCGAGCGCTCGCAGCCGGGAGTTCGCGGCCACCCCGCCGCCGATCTGCAGGTCGTCCACCCCGTGCTCCCGGCAGGCGGCCACCGCCTTGCGGGTGAGCACGTCCACCACCGCCTCCTGGAACGAGGCGGCGACGTCGGCCACCGGCACCGGCTCGCCCTGCGCCTCCTTCGCCTCCACCCATCGGGCCACCGCCGTCTTCAGCCCGGAGAACGAGAAGTCGAACCGGTGCCGCGCCAGGTCCTTCGGCGCGCTGAGCCCGCGGGGGAACGTCACGAACGCCCGGTCGCCCGCACCGGCCACCCGGTCGATGTGCGGGCCGCCGGGGAACGGCAGGCCGAGCACCCGGGCGACCTTGTCGAACGCCTCGCCGGCGGCGTCGTCGATCGTGGAGCCCAGCGGGCGGACGTCAGCGGTCACGTCGGGGACCAGCAGCAGCGACGAGTGCCCGCCGGAGACGAGCAGCGCCATCGTCGGCTCGGCCAGCGGGCCGTGCTCGAGGACGTCGACGGCCACATGGGCGGCCAGGTGGTTCACGCCGTGCAGGGGCACGCCCAGGCCCAGGGCGAGGGCCTTGGCGGCGGCGATCCCCACGAGCAGGGCACCGGCGAGGCCCGGGCCGGCGGTGACGGCGACGGCGTCCAGGTCGCCCGGTCGCACGCCCGCCCGCCGGCAGGCCTCGGCCAGGGTCGGGACCATGGCCTCCAGGTGCGCGCGGCTGGCCACCTCCGGGACGACCCCGCCGAAGCGGGCGTGCTCCTCGACGCTGGAGGCCACCACATCGGCCAGCAGGGTGCTGCCCCGGACGATCCCGATGCCGGTCTCGTCGCACGAGGTCTCGATGCCCAGCACCAGGGGTTCGTCACCCATCGGCCACCTCCCGGCCCGGCCCGCCCGCCAGCGGCAGCCGGGCGGTCATGAGCACCGCGTCCTGGCCCCGGCCGTAGTAGTCGCGGCGACGGCCGTCGACGACGAACCCGAGCCGCTCGTACAGGGCCCGTGCGGGCCCGTTGTCGGCGCGGACCTCGAGATGCAGCTGCGCCGCCCCCCGCCCGGCGGCGTGCTCGGCCAGGGCCGTGACCAGGCGTCGCCCCAGCCCCGCGCCCTGCGCGGCCCGCGCCACGGCGACGGTCTGGACGTCGGCCTGCGGACCGGCCAGGAGCGCCCCGGCGTACCCGGCGATCGTCCCGTCGACCCGCGCCACGAGGTACCACCGCGACTCGGGCACGCGCGCGAGCTCCGACCAGAACTGGCCCGGGGTCCAGGCGGCCGCACCGAACAGCTGCGCCTCCAGCCCCTGGACCGCCTCGAGGTCCCACCACCGCAGCCGCTCGAGGACCACTTCGGCGGAGGGCGGCATCCCCGCGGTCATGGCGGCGTCACCCGCTTGCGGGTGGTCGCGGCGACCGCGTCCGGGTGCCGCAAGTAGAGCGGGGTGACGTCGGGGGCGCTGCCGGCCCGGATGCTGCGCGCCGCCAGGCGCGCCACCCACGCCGGGTCCGGGTGCAGCGGTGGCCGCGGGTCGGCGAAGGCGTCCGGGTGGGCGGCGGCGCCGGCCCCCACCGCCGGGAGGTCGCGGTGCGGCACCTGCGCCGGTGCAGCCACGTCCGGGCCCGCCACCCGATCCCCCCCGTCGGCGTAGCGGGCCCAGTGCACCTCCCGCCGCCGGGCGTCGGTCACCACCAGGAACGCCCCGGCGAGCCCGTCTGCGGCCGCCTGCGCCGCCAGCGCGTCGTGCGTGACGACCCCGTGCACCGGGATCTGCAGGACCCAGCCGAGGACCTCGGCGTGCACCAGCCCGACCCGCAGGCCGGTGTAGGGCCCCGGGCCACGTCCCACGCCGATGGCGCCCAGGTCCGCCGGCCGGCACCCCGCGTCGGCGAGGGCGCGGGCCACGAGGGGGGCCAGCTGCTCGCCGTGGGCCGCCGGGCCCACGAAGGACGCCGCGCCGAGGACCCGGTCGCTGCCCACGTCGAGCACCGCCGCGGCGACCGAGGCGGTCGCCGTGTCGAGTCCCAGGATCCGCACGGCCCAACCCTAGGGCGCGGGCAGCACCAGCCCCGCCCAGCGTGGCCCGACCCCCCGCACCATCACGGTGCGCTGCCCGCCGGACGGGTCGTCGGGGTCGACCGGGCCTGCGGCGCGCTCGATCGCCACCTCGAGGCGGTCCTGGGCCAGGCCCTCGACCTTGCCGGCCCCCCACTCCACGACGGTGACCGCGCCCTCGAGGTCGGCCCCGAGGTCGAGGTCGTCGACCTCGAGCGCCGAGCCGAGCCGGTAGGCGTCGACGTGCACGAGGTCCGGCCCGGGGCCGGGGTGGCTGCGCGCGATCACGAACGTGGGGCTGGTCACCGGCCCGCGGATCCGCAGCGCCTCGCCGATCCCCTGGGTGAGGGTGGTCTTGCCCGCCCCCAGCGGGCCGTCCAGCACGACCAGGTCGCCGGCGCGCAGCACGGCGCCGAGCTGGGCCCCCAGCGCCCGCATGGTGCCGGCATCGGGCGCGTCGGCCCGCCATTCGGTGCCGTCGTGGCGCCAGCCGGGCGCCGGGGTCACGGCTGCGGGAGGCGCAGGCCGGCCTCGGGCTGGTCACTGCCAGGCTGCGGGGTGAGGCCCGCCTCGGCGAGCAGCTCGTCGCGCTCGGCGCCCTCCCGGGCCAGGTCGTCGCGGACGCGCGCCACCAGCTCGCGCAGCCGCTGGTTCACCTGGGCGAAGTGCTCGAGGATCATCATGTGGCCCGAGTCGGGGACCACCTCGAGCTCCGAGCGCGGCATCCGCCGGGCCATGTCCAGGGAGTGCGCGGCCGGCGTCATCCGGTCCTCCTGCCCGACCATCACGAGGGCCGGCACCCGCCCGAGGACCCGCAGCGCCGCCTTGCGGTCGTGCTGCTGCAGGGTCGGCAGGAACTCCGCGACCACGTCGATGGGCGTCTCCCCCAGCATCCGGTGGGTGAAGTCGGCGAGCGCGGGAGAGGCCTGCGAGCCGAACGAGTAGAAGCGCGTGAACAGCAGGCTGAGGTCGTTCACCCGGGATCGGCCCATCTCGACGAGGTCGGCGTTGCGCATCAGCACCGCCGCGGTCACCGGCAGGACCCGGTGCAGCGGCTTGGCGGCGAAGGCCGGCAGGCCCAGCGGGACGTCGCGCAGGCCACCGGGCGAGGTGCTCAGCAGGGCGACGCCGCGGACCCGGGAGCCGAAGAGCTCGGGACGCTGCAGCGCCAGCGACATGATCGTCATGCCGCCCATGGAGTGCCCGACGAGCACGACGGGGCCCTCGGGGGCCACGGCCTCGAGCACGGTCTCCAGGTCCTGGCCGAGCTGGTCCAGGGTGTTCGTCTCGGCCAGCGACCGGCCCGAGCGGCCGTGGCTGCGTTGGTCCCAGAACACCAGCCGGCCCAGCGCGCGCAGGTCACGGCGCTGGTAGTGCCAGCAGTCCTGGTTCAGCGCGTAGCCGTGGCTGAAGATGATGGTGAGGTCGTCGGGGTGGTCCCGGGTGGACGGCTCGACCTCGACGTGCAGCGCGCCGCCCTGGGCGTCGCGCACCTGCAACGGGGTGCCGCGCAGCTTGCCGAACGGCTCGTCGGCCTCCGGGTCGGCCCGGCCCGACCGCGCGACGACCGCACGCTCGGCGACCGCACCGGCCGCGGCACCCACCGCGAGCAGGCCCGCCGCGACCCCGACGGCCCGTACCACGCCGGCCGGGTTGATGCCCTCGGATGCCATCAGGCCCCCGCCCCGACCCACGCCCGGTGGATCCGCGGACCGAGCCGGGTGATGATCTCGTAGCCGATGGTCCCGGTGGCCCCCGCCCAGTCCTCCGCCGTCGGCTCACCGCGGGCCGCGCTGCCGAAGAGCACCACCTCGTCGCCCTCGCGCGCCGGGTCGTCCCCGAGGTCCAGCACGAACTGGTCCATGCAGACCCGGCCGGCGATGCGGCGCACCCGACCCGCCGCCAGGACCGGTCCCCGCCCGCCGGCGGCGCGCGGGATGCCGTCGGCGTAGCCGAGGGGGACCAGGCCCAGCGTCGTCTCGTCCGGCGTCACGTACTCGTGCCCGTACGACACGCCCTGCCCGCCCGGCACGCGTTTCACCAGGGCGAGGCGGGCGCGCAGTGCCATGGCCGCGCGCAGGCCGTACCGCTCCGGCGGGCCGAGCTCGCCGCCGGGGGACACCCCGTAGATCGCGATGCCGGGTCGCACGAGGTCGTGGTGCGCGGCGGGCGCTGCGAGGGTCGCGGCCGAGTTCGCGATGTGGCGGACCTCGGGGGTGAGCCCGGCGGCAGCGGCCACGGCCAGGGCGTCGTCGAAGGCGCGCAGCTGGGCGGCGTTCGTGGCGCTGCCCGGGGCGTCGGCCAGGGCGAAGTGCGACCACACCCCGGTGACCCGGATGGTGCCCGCCCGCTCGAGGGCAGCTGCCTGCTCGACCAGTGCGGGCCACTGCGCTGGCGACGCCCCGTTGCGCCCGAGGCCGGTGTCGACCTTGAGCTGCACCCGGGCGCGCACCCCGCTCGCGTGGGCGGCGGCGGTCAGCGCCTCGAGCTGCCAGCCCGCGCTCGCCGTCACGTCGATCGCGGTGCGCACGCAGTCGGTGAGGTGCTCGTCCTGCGGTGACCACAGCCAGGTGAGGATCGGTGCCGAGATGCCGGCCTGGCGCAGCGCGACCGCCTCCTGGAGCAGCGCGGTGCCGAGCCAGTCCGCACCACCGGACAGTGCCGCGCGGGCCGTCGGGAGCAGGCCGTGCCCGTAGCCGTCGGCCTTGACCACGGCGAGCAGGGCCGCGCCGCGGGCGTACGTGCGCAGGACCTCGACGTTGGTGGCGACGGCATCGAGGTCGACCTCGCAGGTGGCGCGCGGGAGCACGGCCCCATCCTGCCGCACGCGCCCGCCCTGCCACGGCCGCGCCGCGGTCCCGTGCCGCGCCTCGTCGCGACCCGGCCCGTCCTCCGAGCGCCCAAGGACCCTGCCGCGCTACCCGACCCGGGCCGCGTCGGCGACCGCCTGGGCGGCGGGCAGGTGCGCGAGCACGTCGGTGGCGGTCACCGGCGTCCCCTCGGCCGCGGCCAGCCGGCCGGCGAGGCCGTGCCAGCCGACGGCCCGGGCGGCCACCAGGGTGGCCATGGCCGCGGTGACCTCGCCGGCTCCACCCGCCCCGGCCAGCATGCCGGCCATCAGGCCCGCGAGGACGTCCCCGGCACCGGCCGTGGCGAGGCTCGCCGTGCCGAACGGGTCGACGAAGGCGGCCCCGTCGGGCGCGGCCACGACCGTCCCGGGCCCCTTGAGCACCATGACCACACCCGTCTCACCGGCCGCGCGCCGCGCGGCGACGAGCGGCCCGCCGGCGGGATCGAACCCGAGGCGGGCGAACTCCCCCGCGTGCGGTGTCAGCACCGTCACCCAGCCACGGGCGACCCGGTCGGCCAGCGCCGCGCGCCCCTGCTCGCCGGCCAGGACGGCCAGGCCGGAGGCGTCGACGACGACCGGTGCGGGATCGGCCAGGGCCTCGAGGACCAGCTCCGCCCCACCGGCAACCTCATCGAGCCCCGGACCCACGCACCGCGCCCGGGCCGGCCGCTGGGCCAGCACCACGTCGGGGAAGCGACCGGCCACCAGGGCGGCCACCGGATCGACCAGCCCGCTGGCACCCGATCCGCCGCGGAACGCCACCATCCCGGCACCCGCCCGGCGGGCCCCACCCACGGCCAGCAGCGCCGCGCCCGGGTAGCCGGCGCTGCCCGCGAGCACCTCGACGACGCCGCGGCGGTACTTGTGCGTGGTGGGCGACGGCGCCGGCAGCGCCAGGTCCGCGAGGTCGAGCACCTGCGCGGCGGGCTCCAGATCGGCCGGGCGCAGCCCGATGTCCACCACGTGGACGGTGCCGGCATGGTCGCGCCCGGGCGGGACGAGCAGCCCGGGCTTGAGCACGCCGAAGCAGACCGTGACCGCGGCGGGGACGGCCGCCCCGGCGACCTCGCCGGTGTCCGAGTCCACCCCGCTGGGCACGTCGACCGCCACGATGGGCACGCCGGCGGCCACCAGCACCTCCACCGCCCGGGCCGGCTCCCGGCGCAGCCCGCCCGACCCACCGATGCCCACGATGCCGTCGAGCGCGAGGTCCGCGGCCGCGAGGACGGCGTCGAGCTGTGGGTCGGCCCAGTCCATGACGCGCGCCCCGGCCGCCCTCGCCGCACCGACGCCCGACGCATGCATGCGGGTCGGGTCGCCCACAGCGACCGCGCCGACCCCACGGCGGGCCAGGCGGGCCAGCGCCCAGAGCGCGTCGCCGCCGTTGCTGCCCGAGCCGACCAGGGCCACCACCCGGCCGCCCACGACCCGGCCGCGGCGTGCGGCCAGCAGCTCGACGCATGTGCCGGCCAGGCCGGTGGCCGCCCGCTGCATGAGCACCGGTTCGGGGACACCGACGCCCGCCTCGGCCCGTCGGACCGTCTGCACCGTGCACGCCCTGCGCATCCGATCGACCTCCCGACGTCGCCGTTGGCCGCTGCCTACCACAGCGGGCGGTCGGCGCGCACCCTCCCGACCGCCGCGCCGCAGGCGGGGGCGTCGGGCGGGCCGGGGCCGATCGAGGGATCCCGACAGATCATCCCAAGCCACCCCTTCCGTCACACCCGTCACATTGGTAGCGTGCGAGACGACCCCAGCCGGGGTCACGTCGGAGGCGCCGAGTCCCGCCCACTCCGACGCGTGCCGACCGAGGGCGGGAGCGGGGGACCCAGGTTCCACCGGGTCGGACCGGCCAGCGATGGCGGTGCGGCCCTCGGGGTCCCAGACCGGGGCCGTCGCATCCGTGCGACGGCTGGCGCCGCCATGCGTGCCGCGCGGCCCGGGACCCGACAGCTCACCTCGTAGGCGCAAAGGGGCATGGAATGCGCAAGGCACTCGGCTGCACGCTTCTGTCGGTGGCGCTCGCGGGGGGCCTCGCCCTGCCCGCGGCGGCGGCACCGGCCACCGATCGCTCCACCACGCCCGGCGGCACGGTCCAGGCCACGGCGCTGTCACCGAAGGCCGCCGCCCAGCAGCGGCCGACGCTGCGGCTGGGGGCCCGCACGCCAGCCGTCGTCCACGTCCAGCGCACGCTCGGGGTCCGGCCGGTGAGCGGGTACTACGGCCCGATCACGCGCGCCGCCGTGACCCGCCTGCAGCGCAGCGTGGGGCTCCCGGCGACCGGCATCGTCGACCGCGCCACCTGGCGGGTGCTGCTCCGCGCCAAGGGGGTCATCCGGCTGCCGGCCGAGCCGGCCGCCACGCCCACCAAGGCCCCCGCCCCCAAGCCCACCCCCACCAAGACGCCCGCTGCACCGGCCCCGAGCGCCAGCAGCCTGCGCCCCACGCCGGACCTGACCCCGGAGCAGGCCGCCGCAGCACGCCCGTCCCTGCGCTTCGGGATGGGCCCCGGCGACCCTGCGGTCGTCTTCGTACAGCAGTTCCTGCGGGTCACCCCCACGAGCGGCTACTTCGGGACCCGTACCCGCACGGCGGTCACCGCCTACCAGCGCGCGCTGGGCATCGACGCGATCGGCGTCGTGGGGCCCCGCACCTGGGCCGCCATCCACGCGGGCACCCGCCCGCCGGCCGTCGCCCCGACGGCACCGCCCACCAGCCCGCCCGCCACGCCCGTCCCCGTGCCCACCGGGAGCATCCCGACCCCGACCCACCCGCTGCCCGCGCAGCCGCGGGCCCGCGACCACGCGCTGGTCTTCGCCCTGGCCCAGGTGGGCAAGCGCTACGTGCTGGGCGGCAACGGCCCCGACGTGTGGGACTGCTCGGGCCTGGTCCAGCAGGCGTACCGCCGGGCCGGTGTCCAGCTGCCGCGGCTGGCGTCCCAGCAGCGCTTCGCCGGCACCAGGGTCTCGCTCGACGAGCTGCTGCCGGGGGACCTGCTCTACTACCAGGACGGGAGCTCGCCCCGACGGGGGCACATCTCGATGTACGCCGGCAACGGCCTGGTGGTCGAGGCGGCCAACCCACGTCGCGGCGTGCGGATCCGCACGCTGCACGAGGCCTGGTACCGCGACCGCTTCGTCGCGGCGACCCGGATCGGCTGAACCGCCCGGCGCGCAGCGCCCCCCGCGCGTCGCTGCTACTCGACGGTGACCGACTTGGCGAGGTTGCGCGGCTGGTCCACGTCGTGGCCCTTGGCGGTGGCCAGCTCGCAGGCGAAGACCTGCAGGGGCACGGTCGAGACCAGCGGCTGCATGAGCGTCGGGCAGGCCGGCACCCGGATGAGGTGGTCGGCGTAGGGCGTGACGACGTCGTCGCCCTCCTCGGCGATCACGATCGTGACCGCGCCCCGGGCCCGGACCTCCTGGATGTTCGAGATGATCTTCTCGTGCAGCACGCCGCGGCCCTGCGGCGGCGGTACCACCACGATGACCGGCACGCCGTCCTCGATCAGCGCGATCGGGCCGTGCTTGAGCTCACCGGCCGCGAAGCCCTCCGCGTGCATGTAGGCGAGCTCCTTGAGCTTGAGGGCACCCTCGAGGGCGACCGGGTACCCCACGTGCCGGCCGATGAACAGCACCGAGCTGGCGTCGGCGAACTGCTGCGCCAGCGCCCGGACGCCCTCCACCGTGTCGAGCACGAGGTCGACCTTGTGCGGCATCGTCGCCAGCTGCCCCACGATCGCCGCGACCTCGTCGCCGAACTTGTTGCCCCGCACCTGCGCCAGGTACAGCGCCACGAGGTAGACCGCGACGATCTGCGTCAGGAACGCCTTGGTCGAGGCGACCGCGATCTCCGGCCCGGCCTGCGTGTAGAGCACGGCGTCGGACTCCCGCGGGATCGTCGAGCCGTTCGTGTTGCAGATCGCCAGCACCCGGGCGCCCTGCTCGCGGGCATGCCGCACCGCCATCAGGGTGTCCATGGTCTCGCCGGACTGGCTGATCGCGATCACGAGGATGCGCCGGGTCAGGATGGGGTCGCGGTAGCGGAACTCGCTGGCCAGCTCCACCTCGCACGGGATCCGGCACCAGTGCTCGATCGCGTACTTCGCGACCAGCCCGGCGTGGTACGCCGTGCCGCACGCGACGATCACGATCTTGTCGACCTCGCGCAGCTCGGCCACCGGGATGTGCACCTCGTCGAGGCGCAGCAGCCCGTCCGGCGCGATCCGTCCGAGCAGGGTGTCGGCCACCGCCTTGGGCTGCTCGGCGATCTCCTTGAGCATGAACAGGTCGAAGCCGCCCTTCTCCGCGGCACTGGCGTCCCAGGTCACCGTGAAGGGGCTGACCTCGACCGGCTCGCCCCGGAAGTCCGTGACGGTCACGCCCTCGGCGTGCAGGTCGACCACCTGGTCCTGCCCGAGCTCGATGGCCTGACGCGTGTAGTCGATGAAGGCCGAGACGTCCGAGGCGAGGAAGTGCTCCCCCTCGCCGATCCCGACGACCAGCGGCGAGTTCCGGCGGGCGGCCACCAGGCGGCCCGGGTCCTGGGCGTCGAGCGCGACGAGCGTGAACGCCCCGGACAGGCGCAGGCAGGCGGCCCGCATGGCCTCGGCGAGGTCACCGGTGCGCTCCACCGTGGACTCGAGCAGGTGGGCGACCACCTCGGTGTCGGTCTCGGAGGTCATCACGATGCCGTCGGCGGCCAGCTCGGCGACGAGCTCGGCGAAGTTCTCGATGATCCCGTTGTGGATCACCGCGACCCGGCCACCGCTCGAGACGTGCGGATGGGCGTTGACGTCGGTCGGCCCGCCGTGGGTCGCCCAGCGGGTGTGCCCCATGCCGGTGCTGGCGTCCTTCATCGGGTCGAGCTCGAGCATCGCCTGGAGGTTGGCCAGCTTGCCGGCCTTCTTGCGCACGTCCAGGGCACCATCGGCCACGACGGCCACGCCAGCCGAGTCGTACCCCCGGTACTCCAGGCGCTTGAGCCCGGACATGACCACCTCGACCGCCGGGCGATGACCGGCGTAGCCCACGATGCCGCACATGCGGCCAAGGGTAGCGGCGGGTCCGGCGACGGGCGGTGGCGTCGGACGGCGTCCCCCCAAGCAGGTGACCCGGTCAGCGCGACGAGGTCGCGGCGCTCATGCCGGGACCGGCACCTCACGCGCCACGACGCCGGCCAGCTCGTCGGCCACGGCCCGGGCCTCGTCCTCCGACGGCGCCTCCACCATGACCCGCACCACCGGCTCGGTGCCGCTGGGGCGCAGCAGGACCCGACCGGTGTCGCCGAGGCGGGCGCGCGCGGCCGCCACCGCAGCCACCACGCCCGGGGCCGTGTCGACCGCGCCACGGTCCACGCCGCGGACGTTGACCAGCACCTGCGGCAGCCGCCGCATGCATCCGGCCAGCTCGGCCAGCGGCCGGCCGGTGTCAGCCATGCGGGCCAGCAGGTGCAGGGCGGTGAGCGTGCCGTCGCCCGTCGTCGCGTAGTCCAGCAGCACCACGTGGCCGCTCTGCTCCCCGCCGAGCGTGTACCCGTTCGCCCGCATCGCCTCGAGGACGTAGCGGTCGCCCACGGCCGTCTCGACCAGCGCGATCCCGGCGTCGCGCATGGCGAGCTTGAAGCCGAGGTTGCTCATCACGGTGCCCACCACGGTGTCCTGGACCAGCTTGCCGCGCTCGCGCATGGCCAGGGCCAGGATCGCCATGATCTGGTCGCCGTCGACGAGCTCGCCGGAGGCGTCGACCGCCAGGCACCGGTCGGCGTCGCCGTCGTGGGCGATGCCGATGTCGTAGCCGTGCTCGACCACGGCCTCCCGCAGGTCGGCCATGTGGGTGGAGCCGCAGCCCTCGTTGATGTTGTAGCCGTCCGGGCTGGAGTGGATCGCCAGCACCTCGGCCCCCATGCGGCGCAGGGCCCGGGGGGAGGCGCCCGCAGCGGCGCCGTTGCCCGTGTCGACGACGACCCGCAGGCCGTTCAGCCGGTTCGGCGTGCACGACAGGAGGTGCTCGACGTAGTCGCTCAGCGCGTCCTCGTAGTCCACGACGCGACCCACGTCGGCGCCGGTGGGACGGGTCCAGCCCTCGTCCAGCCGGGCCTCGATGTGCTCCTCGACCTCGTCGGGCAGCTTGTGCCCGCCCCGGGCGAAGAACTTGATGCCGTTGTCCGGCATCGGGTTGTGCGAGGCCGAGATCATGACCCCGAGGTCCACCCCGAGCTCGGCCGTGAGGTGGGCCACGCCCGGGGTCGGCAGCACGCCCAGGCGCAGCACGTCGAAGCCCGCGCTGGCCAGCCCCGCCACGGTCGCGGCCTCCAGGAACTCCCCGCTGGCCCGCGGGTCGCGGCCGACGACGGCGCGCGGACGGGCGCCGGGGCGCAGCGGCTGCTGGAGCGCGCCGGCCTCACCGAGCACGTGGGCCGCGGCGCCGGCCAGGTCGAGGGCCAGGTCCGCCGTGAGGTCCCGGTTCGCCAGGCCACGCACCCCATCCGTGCCGAACAACGCGCCCACGACATGCCTCCTCTGCTGGACCCCCGGCGATGCTAGCGGCACCCCGGTGCGCCCCCGAGCACGTGCGAACGCCGGGACCCCGACACTCGGCGGGCCCCGGCGTCCGGTGGCGTGGCGGGCACGGCCCTCGCCCTGGCGGGCTCGACCCCCCGCGGGCGCGGGCGCTCGCTCAGGTGGAAGCGCACGCGCTTCCACCCTCGCTCAGCGCTTGCTGTACTGGGGCGCCTTGCGGGCCTTCTTCAGGCCGTACTTCTTGCGCTCCTTGACCCGGGGGTCGCGGGTGAGGAAGCCAGCCTTCTTCAGCGCCGGGCGGTTGGCCTCGAGGTCGATCTCGTTGAGCGCCCGGGCGATCCCCAGCCGCAGCGCCCCGGCCTGGCCGGTCGGGCCGCCGCCGTGGATGCGGGCGATGACGTCGTAGGCGCCCTCGACCTCGAGGGTGCGGAACGGCTCGTTCACCAGCTGCTGGTGGACCTTGTTCGGGAAGTAGTCCTCGAGGGTCCGGCCGTTGATCGTCCACGTGCCCGTGCCGGGGACGAGGCGGACGCGGGCGACCGCCTCCTTGCGACGGCCGGTGGCCTGGCCGGGGGCGGTGAGCGCCGGGCGCTGCTCGGCGGAGGCCGGCGCGCTCGGGGTCTCGGTGGTGTACTCCGACGGGGTCTCGTCGAGGTCGATGGTCTCGGTGGTCACAGCCACGGTTCCTTTCGTGTCCCTGCTCGCCGCGGCGCCTACTGCGCGACCTGGGAGATCGTGAACGGCACGGGCTTCTGGGCGGCGTGCGGGTGCTCGGGGCCCGCGTAGACCTTGAGCTTGGTCGCCTGGGCACGGCCCAGCTTGTTCTTCGGCAGCATGCCCCGGACCGCCTTCTCCACCGCGCGCCGCGGGTTGGTCTCGAGCAGCTCCCCGTACGAGGTGGCCCGCAGGCCGCCCGGGTAGCCGGAGTGCCGGTAGTCCTGCTTCTGCTCGCGCTTGGCGCCGGACAGGGCGACCTTCTCGGCGTTGATGATGATGACGAAGTCGCCGGTGTCCACGTGCGGGGCGAACGTCGGCTTGTGCTTGCCGCGCAGCAGGACGGCAGCCTGCGAGGCGAGTCGGCCGAGGACGACGTCGGTCGCGTCGATGACGTGCCACTGGCGGGTGATCTCGCCAGCCTTGGGGCTGTACGTGCGCATCAGAGCCTTCGTTCGTTGCCGTGTGGTGGTGGAACGCCCCGCCGGTCCGGCGCACCTGGCCGCTGGCGCGACCCGTCGTCGCGCTGGCGGGACTGTTCGCTCCGTGCGCAGGACGAACCCACGCACCGCTCGGCCAAGGGTACCGGCGGCGGGTGGATGCGGCCAAATCGCTGCGGTCGGCCGCGACCCGCCGCCGACGCGATCCCCTCCGGCCGATCCCCGGTGCGCCACCCTCCGGGCCCGCCTCGCGTCCGGCGCGCGTGGGCGCGGCGGAGCCCGACGGGCGCCGCCGCTCGCCTCGCGGGGAACGTCGGCATGCTCGGGCGCCGCCACGCGACGTGGGCCGGCGCGGCCCGGTGGGGCTGGCCGACCGGCGTCATCGGCGACACTGCTGCCGTGCTGCCGACACCGTTCGCCGAACGCGTGCTCGACACGGTCGCGAGCATCCCGCCCGGTCGGGTGCTCACCTACGGCGACGTCGCCGAGCGGGTGGGCTCGCGGGGGGCGCGCGCCGTGGGCGCCGCGCTGTCCCGGTTCGGCGGCGGGGTGCCCTGGTGGCGCGTGGTCCGCGCCGACGGCGGGCTGGCTCCGGGGCACGAGCGCGAGGCGGCCGAGCTGTTGGTCGCGGAGGGGGCGCTGGTCCTCCCCGGGCCGGCGGGGCCCCGGGTGGACCTCACCATCGCGCGCTGGTCGGGGTGAGCTGGCGGGGCCAGCGCGACGGTGCACCCCGGGCGAACGACAGCCCCGGGCGGACCGACCTCAGCGTGGGGCGCGCGCCTCGTCCCAGACCGGGGCGTCGGCCTCGCGCACCCGGCCGTCGCCGCCGAAGTGGAGGAACCGGTCGAACCCGCGCGCGAACCATCGGTCGTGGGTCACCGCCAGCACGGTGCCGGCGAAGGCCGCCAGCCCGTCCTCGAGGGCCTCGGCCGAGGCCATGTCGAGGTTGTCGGTCGGCTCGTCGAGCAGCAGCAGCGTGGCCCCGGACAGCTCGAGCAGGAGCACCTGGAAGCGCGCCTGCTGGCCGCCCGACAGCGACTCGAACCGCTGCTCGGCCGCGCGCGCCAGCTCGTAGCGGTCGAGCACGCGCGCCGCGGCCTCCCGGCCCATCCCGGCGCGATGCTCGTCGCCGCGGTGCAGGATCTCCAGCAGCGTCCGGCCGGCCCACTCCGGGTGGGCGTGGGTCTGGGCGAACCACCCGGGTCGGACCCGGGCGCCGAGCCGCGCGACCCCGGTGTGCGCCACGGGTTCGATGACGACGTCGGAGACCGGCTCGTGCTCGAGGTCGGGGACCGAGCCCCCGGCGGCGAGCAGGCGCAGGAAGTGCGACTTGCCCGAGCCGTTGGCGCCCAGCACGGCCACCCGGTCGCCGAACCACACCTCGAGGTCGAACGGGGCGACCAGCGCCTCGCCGGACGGCGTGGCCAGGGCCAGCGCCTCGCAGACGACCGCCCGCTTCCCGGTGCGTCCGCCGCGCAGCCGCATCGACACGGCCTGGCGCAGCGGCTGGGCCTCGGGCGGGCCGGCCTCCTCGAACCTGGCCAGTCGCGTCCGGGCGGCCTGCAGCCGGGAGGACATCCCGTCGTTGTACGCGGCCCTGGTCCGGTAGTACTGGACCAGGGCCTTGAGCTTGGCGTGCTCCTCGTCCCACCGCCGCGTGAGTTCGTCGAGCCGGGCGAACCGGTCCGCGCGGGCCTCGTGGTACGTCGCGAAGCTGCCCGGGTGCGTCCAGGCGCTGTTGCCCGCTGCGCCCAGCTCGATCGTCACGATGGCGTCGGCCGCGTTCGCGAGCAGCGCGCGGTCGTGGCTGACGAGCAGGACCGTCTTCGGGGTCTCCGCGAGGCGCCGCTCCAGCCAGAGCTTTCCCGGCACGTCGAGGTAGTTGTCCGGCTCGTCGAGCAGGAGGACCTCGTCGGGGCCGCGCAGCAGCGCCTCGAGGACCAGTCGCTTCTGCTCGCCGCCGGACAGGGTCGCCACGTCACGGTACTGGACCCGGCTGAACGGCTCCTGCAGGGCGGCGACCGTGACGACGTCCCACAGCACCTCGAGGTCGTAGCCGCCGAGCTCGGCCCAGTCCGCGATCGCCTGGGCGTAGCGCAGCTGGGTCGCCTCGTCGTCGGCGTCCATCATGGCCAGCTCGGCGGCGTCCAGCTCGGCCGCGGCGGCGGCCACCGCGGGCGGGGCCACGGCGAGCAGCAGGTCGCGCACGGTCCCGTCGGTCATGTGCCCCACGAACTGCGGCATGACGCCCAGCGGACCGGCCCGGGTGATCGCCCCGGACTGCACCGGCTCGTCGCCGCTGACCAGGCGCAGCAGGGTCGACTTGCCCGAGCCGTTCGCCCCGACCAGGGCGGTCACCCTCCCCTCGGCGACCTTGAACGAGACGTCGTCGAGCAGGACCCGACCGTCGGGCAGCGCGTGGGTGACCCGCGCGACGTCGAGGTGGCCCATGCGGCCATGGTGGTACGGGCTCCCGGTGCGGCCAAATCGCTCGGGGCCCGGCAGCGGGTCAGCGACCCGCCGGGGGCCTCCTCGGCACCGTCGCCAGGTACTGGACGGCAGCGGCCACGAGTGGCACGACGGCCACGAGCGCCGCGAGCCATCCCCAGGGGATCGCCAGCGGCACCGCGACCGGCACGTGGCAGCTGATGCCGTCCCACGGGTACCGGGGCTCGGCGAGCCACAGGCAGCGGTCCGGGTCGGTGAGGACCGAGACCGCCGAGAGCGCCGCCCAGGCCGGGGCCAGACCGCCCACCACCCCGAGCAGCGTCCCCACCAGGGCGACGACGGCCGCGCTGCAGGCCGCGAAGCGTCGGCGCAGCCGCGGGCTGGCGCCGACGGCGGCCATCACGGCCAGGTCCCCACGTGCCTCGGCGATCGCCAGGCTGGTCACGAGCACCGTGGCACCGAGGGCGAAGAGCAGCGCACCCCACACCCCGAGCAGGTCCCGCGGCTCCCGGGGCAGGTCGAGGCTGACGAACAGGCCGGTGCCGGTCACCTCGCCGAGGGGCACGTCGTGGGTCCCCTCGCCCCGGACCTCGAAGCCGGCCGGGACGGGGCGGCCCTGCGCGCCGCGCACCACCAGGGCGTTCGGCGCAGCGCCCAGCCCGACGCCGGCCAGCACCTCGGGCGCGACCAGCACGGCCGCCGGCCGGACGCCGACCCCCTCGACCACGACCGCCGGCACCTCGGCCGACGGCAGCGTGCGGGGCTCGGGCAGCGACACGGCGGTCTGCTGCAGGCGCACCGTCCCCGACGCCACCGCGCGCGGGGTCAGCGCCACGGCGGAGCCGGCTGCCAGGGCCGCCCGCACCGCGGGGTCGTCCCGCCCGAGCACCAGGGCGGCATCCGACGGGCGGACCACGAGCACGCCCGGGTCCTGGCTCCACCGCAGGCCCGCGGTCGCCGAGGGGCGCAGGAAGGTCCCGGCCGCCTCGGGCACGAGGCAGCCGGAGCCGGCGGGCAGCGACTGCGTCACGGCCAGGCCACGTCCCGGGTCGTTGCGCAGGACCTCGCCGGGCACGCCCAGGGAGGCCACCGGGTCGCACCGGGAGCGCACCGCCAGGCCGTCCGGGGATCCCGGGTCCCGCAGGCCCGCCACGGCCACGAGCGCGACCTGCGCCCCCGGCAGCGCCTCGGCCACCCGCAGCCGGTCGACCCCGGTGAGCGTGCGCCAGGTCTCCTGCTCCGCCCACCACGCGTCCTCGGGGCCGGGCGGTGTCGCATCGGCGCCGATGATGACGACGCCCTCGGGCAGGGCGGCGACGTGCCCGGCGCGGGCCACCTCGAGCACCGAGCCGGTCCAGACCAGGGCAGCGGCGGCCAGACCGGTCGCGGCCGCCACGGCTGCCACCGCGAAGGCCGAGCGCAGGCCGTTGCGCGCGGCATCCCGGGCCGCGACGCGGGCCGCCACCGGCAACCACCGCGGCCGGGTGACCAGCACCAGCAGTGCGGGGCTGAGCAGCACCACGCCACCCTGCGAGAGGACGAGTCCCAGGGCCAGCCAGCCCGCCCCGCCCCGACCGGCTCCCTCGACGTCGGCCAGCGCGGAGGCGGTGTCCACGTAGCGGGCTACCGCAGCGACGCCGGCCGCGAGCATCACCAGGCCGAGCAGTGCCCATCGCCGCGAGCGCGCGGCCCCGGTCCGGCCGAGGCCGACCGGCGCCGTGCCACCACCGGCGGCGCGCAGCGCCTGCGCCACGGGGATGCGAGCTGCGGCGCGGGCCGCGGGAAGGCAGGCCAGCACGCAGGCGAGCAGGCCAAGGATGGGCACGAGCACCAGCGCCAGCGGGATCGGCGGGAACGCCGCGAGCTGCCACCCGGTCACGTCCTGCAGCACCGGGCGACCGACGACCAGCGCCAGCCAGGGGCCGGCGCATCCCAGGGCGGCCCCGAGGCCGCCCAGGAGGATCGCCTCGGCCATGACCGCGCGGGTCAGGTCCCCGGGCTCGGCACCCGCCGCGGCCAGCAGGGCCATCTCCCGTTGCCGGCGTCGCACGCTCACCGCGAAGGCCGCGCCGGCGAGCAGGACGATCTGCAGCAGGCCGACCGCGATCCCCAGGACCACGCCGTCACTGAGCTCACCGGACGCGACGGCCTCCTGGCCCCCTGCCGCGCTGGCACGACTGGACGACGTCAGGGCCACCCCCGCGACGAGCGACACGGGCAGCGCGACGAGCCCGACGACGAGGGCCGAGCGCCCCCGCGCCCCCCACGCGTCGCGCAGCGCCAGCCGGAACGCCGGCAGCCATCGCGGCCAGGTCGGTCGACGGTCCGGCGGCGTGGCCGGTGCGCGTGCGGCGCTGCGCGTCGTGGTGCTCATCGCGGTGCCTCGAGGGCGGCGGCCAGGCCCGCCAGCGGAAGCTCGCCGGACCCACGGGCGGGACCCTCGACCCCCGGCGCACCGAGGGTCCCGCCCGCGGTGGGCGCCGACAGCCCCCGCCCGTCAGCCGGAGCGGCCCGGTCGGCCGGTCGAGCGGCCCCGAACGGCTCCGCGCCGTAGTCCGAGCGGGTCGCCTCGCGACCGTCACGGAGGAACACCACCCGGTCGGCCCAGGCCGCATGGCGCGGGTTGTGCGTCACGACGAGGGCGGCCGCGCCGGTGTCGCAGCGCTCGCGGATCAGGCGCAGCACCTCGTCCCCGGTCGAGGTGTCCAGTGCCCCCGTGGGCTCGTCGGCCAGCACGAGCCGCCGGCCCCCGACCAGGGCGCGCGCGATGGCGACGCGTTGCTGCTCGCCCCCGGAGAGGCGGGCCGGGAACCGGTCGGCGCGGTGTCCGAGGCCGACCGCCTCGAGGGCCTCGCCGGCCTCACGCCGGGCCGTCCGCACCGGGACGCCGTCGAGCTCCCGCGGCAGCGCGACGTTCTCCAGCGCGGTGAGCGATCCCACGAGGTTGAGCTCCTGGAAGACCAGGCCGAGGTGGCGCCGGCGCAGCTGGGCGAGCGCGGCCGGGCGCCGGCCGACCGTGGACGTGCCCATGATGCGCACGTCGCCGCGGGTGGGCTGGTCGAGGCCACCGGCGAGGTTGAGCAGCGTGGACTTGCCCGAGCCGCTGGGGCCCATCACCGCCACCAGCTCGCCCGGCCAGACCTCGAGGCTCACCCCGGCGAGGGCGGTGACGGCCAGGCGCCCCGCGCCGTGGATGCGCCAGGCGGCATGGACGGCCAGGGCCGGGGCAGCAGTCGCGAACCTCATCGGGGAGCCTCCGTCGGGTCGAGGGTGGCCTGGCAGTGGTCGAGCCAGCGCAGCTCGGCCTCGGTGTCGAAGACCAGCCGTTCCAGCACGAGCATCCACGGCTTGCGGGCGCTCGCCGGATCCGCGGCCAGGTGGCGGTGGCGCAGCGACGTCAGCGCCTGCAGCGTGCGCATCGTCGCGGCGCGCTGGGCGTCCAGGACGGCCGTGACGTCGACGCCCGGCAGGCCCATCGCCAGCGCCAGCTTGATGGACAGCTCGTCGCGCGGCGCCGGTGCCCTGCTCACGGGCTCGGCGAACCACCGCACGACCTCCGCCCGCCCCGTGGGCGTGAGGCCGTACAGCGTGCGGGCCTGCGGCGGCAGGTCGCCATCGCCCGGCTCGACCGTGGTGACCAGCCCGTCGCGGACCAGCCGGTCGAGCGTCTGGTAGACCTGCCCGATGTTCAGCGGCCAGGTCCCGCCGGTCCGCTCCTCGAAGCTGGTCCGCAGCTGGTTGCCGTAGCCGTCGCCCTCGGCGAGGAGCGCCATGAGGCCGTGACGGATGGACATGGTCGTGGTTGTATACCGGGTATCAGCCGCCGTCCATACCGGGTATGCGGGAGCGGCCCAGATGCACCCGAACGGCGCAGCGCGTCAGCGCCCGCGCCAGCGCCGGGCGCGCACCGCCTGCGCGGCGAGCTCGGCCTCGGGCGGGTAGCCGACGTCGACGAGGGTCAGGCCGTGGGCCGGGGCCGTGGTGATGCCGGGGACACGGGCACCCGCCGCGAGCAGCGCGGCAGGGTGGTCGCCGGACCATCGCCCGTCCCCGACGGCGAGGAACGCGCCGACCAGGGAGCGGACCATCGCGTGGCAGAAGGCGTCGGCCCGCACGTCGAAGGCGACCACGCCGTCCTCCCGCCGCCGCCACCCGATGGCCTGGACGGTCCGTACGCTCGAGGCGTCCGGCCGCGCCCGGCAGAACGCCGCGAAGTCGTGCTCGCCGAGGAAGGGCCGGGCCGCGGCGTGCATCGCGGCGACGTCCAGCGGACGTGGGTGCCAGAGCACGTGGCCCCGGGTGCGCGGGTCCTGGGCCGCCGGGTCGTCGGCGACCAGGTAGCAGTACCGCCGCCAGGTCGCCGACCAGCGCGCGTCGAACCCGAGGGGGGCCAGCGCGGCGCGGCGCACCCGCAGGTCGGCGGGGAGCAGGCCGTCGAGCCTGCGGCGGAGCACGGCCGCAGCCCCCTCGGTTCCGGCAGCAGCCACCAGGGCCCGCCACACCTCGGCCGGCACGTCGCAGTGGCAGACCTGTCCGGTCGCGTGGACGCCGGCGTCCGTGCGGCCGGCCACGGCCACCCGGACCAGCACCCCGGCCGGCACCCGGAGCACAGCCCGCAGGGCGGCCTCGAGCTCGGCCTGGGCGCAGCGCAGCCCGGGCTGGCGGGCCCACCCGTGGAAGCCCGTGCCGTCGTAGGCCACGTCGAGGCGCAGACGGACGAGCCCGCCGGGCCCGGATCGCTCCGGGGGCACGACGGGCTCGTCGGTGTGGCTCGGGGTCACGCCCGGTCGGCGTCCTCCGCGGCCTGGGCCTCGGTGGCCTCGGCCGTCGGCGCCTGCGCTGCGACGTCCACCGCCTCGGCCGGGGTCGCGTCCTCGACGGTCGCGTCCTCGGTCGACTCGGCGGTCGGCTCGGCCACGGCCGGCGCCTCGACCGGCACCTCGACCGCCGCCGGAGCGTCGGCCGCAGCCACGTCCGCGGCATCGGCCGTCGCGGTCGCCGCTGGCACCGCCGCTGGAGTCACGGCCGCCGCGCGCTCCCTGGCGGCGCGCCGGGTCGCCGCCGTGGCCTCGGCCACCGCCTGCTCGGCGAGCGGCTCGCACAGCTCGATCACGGCCATGGGGGCGTTGTCGCCCTTGCGCGGGCCGATCCGCGTGATCCGGGTGTAGCCGCCCGGACGGGTCGCGAAGCGCGGCCCGACCTCCGTGAAGAGCAGGTGCACGACGGACTTGTCGCGGATCACCGTCATGACCTGGCGCCGGGCGTGCAGGTCACCGCGCTTGGCGAAGGTGATCATGCGCTCGGCGAGCGGCTGGACCCGCTTGGCCCGGGCCTCGGTGGTCGTGATCGCGCCGTGCTCGAAGAGCGCGGTCGCGAGGTTGGCGAGCATGAGCCGCTCGTGGGAGGGGCTGCTGGCCAGGCGGGGGCCCTTGCTGGGCGTGGGCATGAGTGACTCCTACTGATCTGGTGGTGCGCGACGGGGCAGCCTAGAGCCGCTCGTCCTCGGCGAAGTCGGCGTCCTCGTCCTCGACGAACGCCGGCGGGACGAACCCGGCCGGGCTGTCCTTGAGCTGCAGGCCGAGGGAGCGGAGCTTGTCCTTGACCTCCTCGATCGACTTGCTGCCGAAGTTGCGGATGTCCATGAGGTCGGCCTCGGAGCGCGAGACCAGCTCGCCCACCGTGTGGATGCCCTCGCGCTTGAGGCAGTTGAACGACCGGACCGTGAGGTCCAGCGCCTCGATCGGCGTGGACAGCTGCTCGGCGATCTGCTCGGCCTCGGGCGACGGGCCCAGCTCGATGCCCTCGGCGTGCACGTTCAGCTCCCGGGCCAGGCCGAAGAGCTCGACCAGCGTGCGCCCGGCCGAGGCCATGGCGTCGCGCGGCGAGATGCACGGCTTGGTCTCGACGTCGAGGATCAGCTTGTCGAAGTCGGTCCGCTGCTCGACGCGGGTGGCCTCGACCTTGTAGGTGACCTTGCGCACCGGCGAGTAGATCGAGTCGACCGGGATGACCCCGATCGGCTGGTCGAGCTGCTTGTTCGCCGCCGAGGTCACGTAGCCGCGCCCGCGCTCCACGACCAGCTCGATCTCGAGCTTGCCCTTGGCGTTCACCGTGGCGATGTGCAGGTCCGGGTTGTGCACCTCGACACCCGCCGGCGGGGCGATGTCCGCCGCGGTGGCCGCGCCCGGGCCCTGCTTGCGCAGGTACATGACGACCGGCTCGTCGTGCTCGGAGGAGACGACCAGCTCCTTGAGGTTCAGGATGATCTCGGTGACGTCCTCCTTGACACCCGGGACCGTGCTGAACTCGTGCAGGACGTCCTCGATGCGGATGCTGGTGACGGCAGCACCGGGGATGGACGACAGCAGGGTGCGGCGCAGGGAGTTGCCCAGCGTGTAGCCGAAGCCGGGCTCGAGGGGCGCCAGGACGAACTTGGAACGGAACGGGTTGTCCTGGTCCGGGTCCTCGGTCAGCGTCGGGCGCTCGTAGATAAGCACGGGTGATGGGTCCTTTCCGCGACGACCGCCATATGACGCCGCGAGTTCGGTGGGTCCTGCATGGGTGCTGCCGGGAGCGGGCCCCGGCAGCCGGGGCCTACTTCGAGTAGAGCTCGACGATGAGCTGCTCCTGCACGGCGGTGTCGATCACCGCACGCTCGGGCAGCGCGTGGACGAGGATCCGCATCTGGTTGGGCGAGACCTCCAGCCACGCCGGGACCGTGCGCTCCCCCACCTCGGCGTGCGCGACCACGAACGGCGTCAGCTCACGGGAGGACGGCCGGACCTCGACGATGTCGGAGGGGGAGACCCGGAACGACGGGATGTCCACCTTGCGCCCGTTCACCATGAAGTGGCCGTGGCGCACCAGCTGGCGGGCCATGTCCCGGCTCTTGGCGAACCCGGCGCGGTAGACGACGTTGTCCAGGCGGGACTCGAGGATGCGCAGCAGGTTCTCGCCGGTCTTGCCCGACTTGCGCTGGGCCTCCTCGTAGTACCCGCGGAACTGCTTCTCCAGCACGCCGTAGATGCGCGCGCACTTCTGCTTCTCACGCATCTGCAGCAGGTACTCGCTGTCCTTGGTCCGGCCACGGCCGTGCTGCCCGGGCGGGAACGGGCGGATCTCGACCGGGCACTTGGGGCCATCGCACTTGGCGCCCTTGAGGTAGAGCTTGGTCTTCTCGCGGCGGCAGCGCTTGCAGTCCGCCCCTGTGTAACGAGCCATGGTCCTTCGATTCCTTCGGGTCAGACGCGGCGGCGCTTGGGCGGGCGGCAGCCGTTGTGGGCCATCGGGGTGACGTCGGAGATCGAGCCGACCTCCAGGCCGGTCGCCTGCAGCGACCGGATCGCGGTCTCGCGGCCGGAGCCGGGACCCTTCACGAA
>JALOLH010000134.1 GCA_025456065.1 Candidatus Nanopelagicales bacterium
GGCGCGCATGGCGGCGAGGATCACGTCGGCGATCGCGTCCAGCGGGACGCGGCTGGTGTTGGCGACCAGGTCGTAGTGCTCGAGGCGGCGCGGGTCCCACCCGTGCAGCGCGATCGACATGTCGGCGCGGATGTGCTCCTCGTGCTCCTGGCGGCGCTCGGCGTGCTCTCGGGTGATCCCGGAGTCGGCCATAGCCCGCTCCAGGCAGTCCTCGGCGTCGCCGGTGAGCCGCACGTGCAGCGTCCGGGGCCGGTCGGCCAGCAGCAGGGCCGCGTTGCGCCCGACGATGACGCCACCGACGGCCGCGGCGTCGGCCACCTGGCGGCGGTTCTCGGCGACGAGCTCCTGCCGGTACCCCTCGATGGTCGGGTCCAGAACCGCGTGGTCCGGCCCGAAGGCGGCGGCGAGCACGGCGATCATCCGGCGCATGAAGTGCGCCTCCTCGGCGCGCACGTCGTCGTGGCCGCCCTCGATGGCCTCGCTGCTGAACGCCTGCCGGTGGAACGGCAGCCCGAGCGCCGAGGCGACCCGGTGGCCGACCTGGGCAGCGCCCGCCCCGTAGGACTCGTAGATCGTCACGACCGGCGCGACCGCGTCGCCCGCGCCGGGTGGTACCTGGGTCATCTGTGCTCCTCCAGTCTCGTGCCGGGGCCCCGGCCGCTCAGTACCGGTGCCGCAGCAGCCGCGACACCTCGGGGTCCGCGGACGCCCACGCCAGCACCGCCTCCGGGTCGAGCAGCTGCTCCCAGCCGACCGACTCGCCGGTGCGCTGCTGCCACGCGTGCAGCGCGACGTACGAGTCGCGCCGCCTGTCGTCCTGGTAGCTCATCGGTGCCTGCCTAGTGATCCGGGCCTGGTCGATCCATCGCGGCGAACATGTCGGTGACCTCCTCGTAGGCGCGCAGCAGGGTCGGGACGGAGCGGCGCAGCTGCGCGTAGCGGGCCACGTCGTCGGGGTCGGCGACCAGGGGCACCTCCGGTCCGGAGGTGCCCAGCTGCGCCGCCGCCGCCGCAAGGCTGTCCGCGCGGCCCAGGGCGTACAGGCCCAGCGCCGCGGCGCCCATCGCCGTGCCCTCCGCCCCGCCGGTGACGACCACCGGGCGGTCCAGCGTGCCGGCGACCACCCGTCGCCACAGCGCGGAGCGGAACACGCCACCCGTGGCCCGCAGCGAGGTCACCGGCGCGACGCGGGCCAGCCGCTCGACGATCGCCGACAGCTGCAGGGCCACGCCCTCGACCGCTGCGCGGACGAAGTGGCCGCGGGTGTGGCCGTGCCGGATGCCGAGGAAGGCGCCGGTGAGCTCGGGGTCCCAGAGCGGGGCCCGCTCGGCCAGCAGGTACGGCAGCATGAGCAGCCCGTCGCTGCCGGCCGGCACCTGCTCGGCGAGGGCGAGCAGCTCGGCGTCGGCCGACGAGCCCGCTCCGGCGCGGGCCAGCAGGTCGGCGCCGAAGACTCGGCCGGCCCACCGTGCGACCTCGCCGCCGTTGCTGATCGCGCCACCGACGACCCAGTGGTCGTCGGTGAGGGCGTAGCAGAACAGCCGTCCGTCGGCATCCAGCGCCGGCCGGGGCACGAGCATCCGCACGGCGCCGCTGGTCCCGATCGACAGCCCGGCGACGCCCGGGGCCAGGGCGCCCGTGCCCAGGTTGCCCAGGGGGCCGTCCGCGGCGCCGACGACGACCGGGGTGCCGGCCGGCAGGCCGAGGGCCGCGGCCGCGGCGGGGGACAGGGGCAGCTGGGTGGTGGTCGGCAGGATCGGGGGCAGCTGGTCGGGGCGGACCCCGGCCAGCGTGAGCGCGGCGGGGTTCCAGTCGCGGGTGGCGAGGTCCCACATCGCGGTGCCCGAGGCGGAGGAGGCCTCGGTCACGAGCCGGTCGGTCAGCACGGCCAGCACGAAGTCCTTCAGCCCCACCCAGTGCGCGACCCGGGCGCAGAGCTCGGGCTCCTCCTCGGCGAACCACATGAGCTTGGTCAGTGGCGTCATGGGATGGATCGGCGAGCCCGAGGCCCGGTACACCGCGAGCGCGGCGTCGGACTCCTTGAGCCGGCGGGCCTGCCCGATCGAGCGGGCGTCGGCCCAGGTCACCAGGGGGGTGAGCGGCCGCCCGTCGGCCGCCAGGCCGATCAGCCCGTGCATCGCGGTGCTCACCGAGATCCCCAGGACGGTGGCCGCACCGGCGGCGGCGGTCGCCTCGGCCAGCGCCGCCCGCACGGCGGAGCGGACCTCGTCGGGGTCCTGCACCTGCCAGCCCCGCTGCGGCTGGCGCAACGGGTACTCGCGCAGGGCGGCCCGCCGCCAGGGGGTGTCCACGCCGAACGCCACCACCTTCGCCGCGGTGGTGCCGACGTCGAGGCCGACGATCACCTCGCCCGGCGTCGCGCGGGCGCCGGTCGAGGCGTCGTCGGCCCGGGTCATCGCGCCGCCCGCGACGCCAGGTCCTGGACGTGGCCGACGATCACGTCGCGCAGCTCCGCGTCGGCGGCGAGGTCCGCGCCGAGGAACGCCAGGACGGCGTCGACCGACTCCTGCACCGTCCCCGCTCCCAGCGCAGCGACCTCGTCGGCGCGGGCGTCCTTCAGCGGTGTCCCGAGGCCACGCAGGTGGGCGGTCCAGGCGCCCACGACCCGCGCGGCGGCCACGGGGACCCGGCCGGCCGCGCGCTCGGCGCGGATGGTCGGCACGATCCGGACCGGGATCTTCTGCGACCCGTCGGCGGCGATCTGGGCCAGTGCGTGGCGGATGTTCGGGTTGGCGAAGCGCGCCAGCAGGGCCCGACAGGACGGGTCGCTGATCGCGTCGGCCACCGTCTCGTGGCCGAGGATGGTGCCGGCATAGGCCAGCAGGGAGTGCGAGCCGTTGAGTAGCCACAGCTTGCGCTGCTCGAACGGCAGGACGTCCTCGACGATCCGCGCCCCGGCGTCCTCCCAGGAGGGCCGACCGGCCGGGAACGCACCCTGGATC
>JALOLH010000029.1 GCA_025456065.1 Candidatus Nanopelagicales bacterium
GTGGCCGGCGAGGCCACCGCGTCGAACACGGCGTCGACGCCCTGCTCGAGGATCGGCAGCGCGGTCATCTGGGCGCGCAGCACCCGGCCGCCGTCGCTGGCGGCCAGCGACTCGACCGCCGCCGGCCCGCTCGGCAGCACCCGGGTCGCACCGACCCGCCGGGCGTGCGCCGTGCCGAGCTCCGAGGGGCTGAGCACGATGATGTCGAGGTCGGGGTGCAGCATCCGCAGCGAGGCCACGAGGAGCAGCCCGACCGTGCCCGGCCCGATCACCACGACCCGGTCGCCGCGCCGCTCCCAGCGCAGGGCCGCGTGCAGCGCGACCGACGCGGGCTCGGCGAGCACAGCGCGACGCGAGGGGATCGCTGCCACGTCGTACAGCTGCGACTCGTGGGCGACCACCTGCTCGCCCCACCCGCCGCCCACGGCCGCCTCGAACCCGATCGACGCCCCCGTGCAGCCCATCGTGCCGGGCAGGTCGAAGCGCTCGCAGACCTCGACGTGGCCCTCGGCGCACGCCCGGCACGGCGGCGTGATCCCGCGCTGCTCGCAGGCGAAGCACGCCGTGACCGCCACCCGGTCACCCTCCCGGACGCGCGTCACGCCCGGGCCGACCTCGTCCACGACGGCCACCACCTCGTGCCCCGGCACCTGCCGCTGGGCGGTGTGGAACGCACTGAGGACGAACGACAGCTTCGCGTGCGCCAGTCCGACGTCGCTGCCGCAGATGCCCGACAGCTCCGGGCGCAGCCGCACCCAGCCCGGGGCGTCGGGCAGGGCCGGCGCCGGCAGGTCGTCGACCAGGCGCAGCACGCCAGCCGGCCCCCAGCCGACCTGCTTGCCCAGCCCGCGGGGCAGCCGCTGGGCGGCCGCGGTGAGCACGTAGCGCGGCGGCGTGAGCTGCCCGAGGACCGCCCTCACCGCGTCCGCCCGGCCCGAGCCCTGCGCGGCTCCGTCGCGAACGGCGCGATGCGCACGAGTCCGTCGTTCCTGACGGGCTCGGAGCGGGGCCGCGCAGCGGACGCACTCGATTCCGTCGTTGCGGGCCCTCCCGGATGGCCCGCAACGACGGAATCGTGCGCGCCGACCGGCATGCCGCCGGGCCGGCGCGGTGAGAACGACGGACTCGTGCGCGCCACGGGCCCCGGGGGGCGCCTGCCGCCCCCCGGGACCCGTGCCGTGCGCCCCCTCACCGCAGGCCGGCCAGCGGCGCGGTGACCCGGTCGAGCAGCGAGGGCGCGGCCCGGCGGGTGCGGACCTCCTTCATCGCCCGGATGTAGCGCCAGTAGTCCACCTGCATGGTGTGCCGCTGCGACTGCACGTAGCGCCGCCGCATCGAGGCGGCGTCGTCGGCGATCCACCGCTGCATCTCCGCGACGGGCGGCAGCACGCAGCGCCCGGTGACGACGTCGCCGACCCACTCGGCCTGGTACTCGTACAGCGGGATGCCCGAGCCGACGGTCTGGATGAAGCCGATGAAGAACAGGCCGGGCCGGTCCGGGGCGACCACCCGCTGGTAGAGGGGCATGACGTTGCCCGCGGGGTCGAGCACGTCGGCGCCGAGGAACGGCAGCGAGACGCGGTACCCGGTCGCCAGGACGAGCAGGTCGGCGTGCTCGACCGTGCCGTCGGTGAACCGGATGGTGTCCCCCTCGAGCCGCTCGATGCCGGGCTTCATCGCGATGTCGCCGTGCCCGACGCGGTCGTACAGCTCGGCGGAGACGGTCGGGTGCGCGCCGAGCAGCGGGTGGTCCGGCTCGGGCAGGCCGCGGCTCTGCGGGGTGCCGGTGGTCACCCGCACGATCGCCTCGTAGACGCGCCGCTCGACGGCGAACGGCACGTACGCCATGGCCCGGGTGCTCAACGTGTCGATCGGGCGGCCGAACGCGTACTTCGGCAGCACCCAGACGCCGTGCCGGCTGACCAGGAACACCCGCGTGGCGAGCTTCGCGGCGTCGCACGCGATGTCCATCCCCGAGTTGCCCACGCCGACCACGACGACGTCCTTGCCGGCGAAGACCGAGGGGTCGCGGTAGTCGTGGGCGTGGAACGTCTCGCCCGTGAACTCCCCGGGGAAGTCCGGCAGGTGCGGGGTGCCGTGGTGGCCGTTGGCCACGAGCACGTGGCGGTAGCGCCGGGTGCCGGTCGCGGTGGTCGTCACGGCCCAGCCGTGGGCACCCGGCCCGCGGTCACCGCCGGGGTCCTCGTCACCCGGTGGCGCCGGCAGCGGCTCCACCGCCGTCACCTCGGCGAGGAACGTGATCCGCTCCAGCAGCCCGTGGTCCTCGGCGAAGCGCTGGAAGTACTGCGCGACCAGCTCGTGCGAGGGGTAGTCCGGCCAGTCCTGCGGCATCGGGTACGACGGGTACTCCGTGCGGGTGCGCGAGCTGTTCAGGTGCAGCGTGCTGTAGGCCGCGGAGCCCCCGTTGTCGTTGTCGATGCGCCAGAGCCCGCCGACCATCGAGCCCTTCTCGAACCAGTCGAAGGTGACCCCGCGCTCGGCCAGCGCCTTGCCCGCGGCGAGGCCCGCCGGGCCAGCGCCGATGATGCACGCGGTCGCGTCGAACCCGGCGTCCGCCGTGCTCCCGACTGCCTCGATCGTGGTCGCCGTCACGTCTGCTGCCATGTCCGCAGCGTAGGCCGCTCGGCTCGTGCTGGAGAGTCGAAGGGCCCTCCCATCCGCCGACCCGCCCCGGTACCGTCAGCCCGTCGCGCCGACACCCATCGACGCATGCCCACGCCGCACACGCCAGGAGGCACCCATGACCCGCCATCACATGTCCGCCGCGGACAGCGCCTGGTTGCGGATGGACAACCCCGGCAACCTGCTGGTCATCAACTCGATCATGTGGTCCTCCGAGCCGCTGGACTTCGAGGTGCTCAAGAAGGTCATCGAGGACCGGATGATCGACAAGTTCCCGCGGTTCCGGCAGAAGGCGGTGCACTCCCGCATCCCGATGATGCGCGCGGAGTGGGAGGACGACGAGGCCTTCGACCCCGAGCGCCACTACCGCTACGTGACGCTGCCCGAGCCGGGGGACGCGCACGCGCTGCAGGCCTACGTGAGCAGCCAGACCGGTCTCGTGCTGGACCCCGACAGGCCGTTGTGGGAGGTCCACTTCATCGACGGGTTCGACCAGGGCGCCGCGACGCTCTTCCGGATCCATCACGCGATCGCCGACGGCATCTCGCTCATGCGCGTCGTGCTCTCGCTGACCGACGACGGGGCGCCGGCGGACCTGTTCCACGAGGTCCGCGACCCGAGCAACACCGACGTGCTGCGGCGGACCGCGGAGCAGGCCATCGGGTTCGGCGCGGGCCTGGTGCGCCATCCCACGCGCGTGGTCGGCCTGGCCGGCACCGCGGTGCGCGACGCCGCCCGCATCGTGCACCTGACCTTCCTGCCCCCCAAGCCGAAGTCCGTGCTCAGCGGCGACGTCGTGGCGACCAAGCTGGTCACCTGGACCCCGCCGATCCCGCTGGCCGAGGTCAAGTCCATCGCACGGGGGACGGGCACCACGATCAACGACGTCATGCTCACCGCGCTGTCCGGCGGGCTCGGGTCGTACCTGGTCGAGCGGGGCACGCCCCTGGACAACGTGCGCGTCCTGGTGCCGGTGAACCTGCGTCCGCTGGACAAGCCGCTGCCGCCGGAGCTGGGCAACGAGTTCGGCTTCTACTTCGTGGACCTGCCCACCTCGCGCGAGCTGGCCGTCGGTGAGCGACTGGCCGAGATGCACCGCCGGGTCGAGGAGATCAAGGGTTCGCCCGAGGCGCTGGTGGCGTTCGGCGTGCTGGCGGGCCTGGGGGCGGCACCCAAGCTGGTCGAGGACATCGGCGTGGCGTTCTTCGGCAGCAAGGGCGCCGGCGTGGTGACGAACGTGCCGGGGCCGCGCGAGCCGGTCTACCTGGCCGGGGCGCGGGTCGACGGCATCATCGGCTGGGTGCCGCGGGCCGGCGACATGGGCTTCGGTGTCTCGATCTTCAGCTACGCCGGCGAGATGGTGGTCGGCTTCTCGACCGACGAGCACCTCATGCCGGACCCGGAGCGGATGCAGGAGCTGGTGCTGGCCGAGCTGGAGGCGCTGCGCGGGCTGGCGGGCTGAGCGGCGCCGGCCAGGTCCTGCGGCCGCTTCAGGCGGCGCGGGCGATGGCTTCCGCCCAGCGCTCGAGGATGGCCGGGGTGTTCGCCACCACGATGACCTCGCGCAGGGTCGTGGGCGTGCCGTGCAGCACGGTGAGGCCGATGCGGGTGACCTGATCGAGCGGCCACGGCCCGCGCGCCAGGATGGCCGGCAGGACCATCGAGTGCGCCTGCCGCGCGTTGGCCAGGAGCATCGCCTCGCGGTAGGCGTCGGCCAGGCGGTACTCCGGGCCGTTGGGCATGTGCCAGCGGGGTGCGGGGATCACCACGGTCCGGCCGTCGGGGCGATGCTGGGCATGCGCCCCGGGCAGGACCACCAGGTCGGCCTGCACCTGCTCGGGCGTCCCGAGCTGCACCCGGATCCGCGGCGTCCGCACCCGACCACGGTAGCCCCGGCACCGGGCACGTGCGGCCGGCGCCGGTCGAGCCCACCGATCAGGGGGCGATGTTGAAGCGCTCGACGGCCAGGGCCCCCAGTCCCGGGTCGCCGGCGACGCGCACGCGCGACCGTGCCTGCTCGGTCGAGGAGTCGGGCCGCGTTCGCCCGCACCCGAGCTGCACGAAGTCGTCGAAGGCCATCGTGAGCGTGACGGTGGGATCGGCCGGCGGCTCCACCGCGACTCCCGCGCCGCCCTCGGCCCGCAGGACCGCCCGCCGCAGGGCGACCCCGGGCGGGGTCACCTCGAGCAGCAGCGACGTCCCCACGGGGGCATCGACGCGCTTGGCCCAGACGAACCCCAGCGCGCCGGCGATCTGCTCGGCGGCGACCCGTGCGGCCGGGGTCGCGGTGGCGCCGGGGTGTCCGACCGCCAGGCGGACGTCCTGGCCGTGCACCCACGTGTCGAACGTGCGCATCCGCAGCACGGCCTCGAGCGTGACCCGCTTGCCGAAGGGGTTCGTCGCCGGCTCGGCCGGATCCTGCGATCCCGCCTGCAGGGCCGCGTGCCGGTCGGCGACCGTCTCGTCGAACTCCGCCAGGACCTCTGCCCGGCTCCGGCTGCGGCGCAGGTCGACCGGGACCTCGGTGGCACGGCTGAGCTCGGTGCCGACGTGCGGCAGGGCCGCCCAGTCCGGCTCGTGCGGCGGGTCGAACCGGCCGAGCAGGATCCGCTCGATCCAGGCGAGGTGGGCGACCACGTCGGCGACGGACCAGCCCGGCAGCAGCGAGGGGTGCCGCCAGCCGTCCTCGCCGAGCGACGCGACGACCTCGCGCAGGTCGGCCATGCCGTCGGCCCAGGCCTCGATGAGCGCAGCGGTCAGCGCAGGGCCGGTCGGGGTTCCGGGGGCGGGATCGGTCATGGCGCCAGCATGCCCGTTGGGTGGGTGGTCCCGCGCAGCCGGGCGAGCGGTCGTTGGGGCCGGCTGGTCGGCTGGGCGCGGCTGGGCGCGGTCCGCGCGTGGCCACGCTGGGATCAGGCTGGCGGTTCGACGCCGCCGGCGAGCCGGGCCTCACCGGCCAGGCGGGCGGGGGAGGCGACCAGGGCCACCCGCAGCACCCGCAGGGCGGCGTCCGCCGCCGTGACGTCCAGTGAGCCGACCCGCGGGTTCGACTCGAGCATCTCCAGGGCCCATGGCGGGAGCGTCGCCCAAGCGGCACGGGCCAGCACGCGGTACCCGGGGCGAAGCGCCAGCGGCAGCGGGGCGTCGGTGACGAAGCCGTGGGTCTGGCGGACCAGGGGGTCGACGCGCAGCTCGGCGCGGAAGTCCGCGAAGCACTGCGCCAGGTCCGCCACCGACTCAGGTGGGGCGGGTACGCCCATCGCCCGGCCCACGACGGCCATGTCGGCGACGTACGCATCGGGATCCACGGCGCCGTCCCGACCGAGGTGCCGGTAGGCGGTGAGCATCGAGTCCACGAGCGCGACGTGCACCCACTCGAGCAGGCGGGGGTCCTGCGCCGAGTACGCCCGCCCGTCGTCGGCGGTCCCACGGACACCGGCGTGCATGCGGCGCACCGCGTCGACGGTCGCCTGGGCCAGCTCGGCCGAGCCGTAGGTCGTCGCCGCGATGAACGCGCCGGTGCGCTGCAACCGGCCGAACGGATCCGCACGGTAGGTCGAGTGCTGCTCGACGCCGGCGAGGGCGAGCGGGTGCAGCGCCTGCAGGTAGAGGCTGCGGATGCCGCCGACGAAGGTGGCCACCGAGCCGTGGACCGTCCAGATCGCGTCACCGGGGGCGAACCAGCCCGCAGCACCGGCCGGGCGTGCGATCGCCCGGGCGATCTGCGACTGCCCGTCCGCCCGGCCCGAGAGGACCTCGCGCACGGGGGCGGCCAGCGGGCGGAGCAGGGTCGCGGTCGCCATGGGTCCAGCCTGCGCGAGGTCGTCCGGCCTCGCATCTGGGGGCTCCAGCCGGTCGACCTGCACGGCCGGTCGACCGGCCGGGCCCGGCGTGCCAGCATGGCGGGATGAGCCAGCCCGACGACATCGACCGCCTGCTGCGCGAGCTCGACGCGATGAACGCCCCCGCGACCGACAAGCCGACGTCCCCGAAGGGCCTGCCCGCCGAGCGGTCGCCGGCGCAGGTCGAGCCGGCCAGGGGCAGGAAGGGCACGGCGAGCGGACGCCTGGCGTGGACCGGCCTGGGGGCTGTCGGTGCCGGGGCGATCGGGGCGGTGGCGGGCATCCTCCCGTTCGTGACGTCCTTCAGCGCCGCCGTCGGGGCGGCGATCGGCGGGGCGGCCGTCGCGTTCGCCAGCGGCCCCCCGCGCTGGTTCGACCAGGAGTAGCGCCGGACAGTCGGCGCGCGTCCGGCGCGTGCGGCCCACCCGTCAGCCGGCGGCCGCCCGCTCGGCAGCGGCCGGCAGCCAGAACGGCCCGACCTGCAGCCCCGGCTGCGCCCCCCGGACGGCCGCGACGACGGCGCGCGCGGTCACCTCGGCGGCCATGGTCGACAGCAGCAGCATGTCGGCGCCCCGGTCGCCCGCCGTGCCGGTGCCCGCGGCGAAGAGGGTGTCGCCATCCATCGTGGTGTGCGCCGGCCGGATCGTGCGCGCCAGGCCGTCGTGCCCCACCTGCGCCAGCCGCCGCGCCTGGGCCTTGGTGAGCCGGGCATCGGTGACGATCACCCCGATGGTGGTCGACGACCCCAGGAGGGGGCGGACCCCGGCGCCGGCGCTGCCGAGCATGGAGCCGACCGTGTCGGCGAGCTCGAGCCGGTCCGGAGCCGTGCGGGCACCGGCGAGGACGGTGCCATCCGCGGGATCGACCACGTCGCCCATGGCGTTCACCGCCACGACGGCAGCCATCTGGAACCCGCTGGCGGTGATGCTCGCGATGCCCACGCCCCCGCGCATGGCGCGGTCCGGCCCGAGCAGCTTGCCCACCGTGGCACCCGCCCCGGCACCGACGGATCCGACGCCTGCCTGCGCGATCGGGACCGCCGCGGCGCAGGCCCGCTCGCCGGCTGGCGCGTCGGGCCGGACCGTCGGGTCGCCCACGAGCAGGTCGAACAGCACCGCGGCGGGCACGATCGGCACGCGGACCGGCCCCACCGGCACGCCGCGCCCCTGGGCCTCCAGCCAGCGCATCACGCCGTCGGCCGTGGCCAGGCCGTAGGCGCTGCCGCCCGCGAGCACGACGGCGTGTGCCACGTCGATGGTGTCGACCGGGTCGAGGAGGTCGGTCTCGCGGGTCCCCGGAGCGGCGCCGCGGACGTCGACCCCCGCGGTCGTGCCGTCCGGCAGCAGCACGACCGTGACACCGGTCGGGCGGCGCGAGTCCGTGTCGTGGCCCACGAGGACGCCGGGCAGCAGCGTTCCCTGGGCGCCCGTCAGGGGGTCACCCGTCCGTGCGGGGTCGTCCATGCCCGCATCCAACCCCGCCGGAGCGGGCTGGGGCGAGCCGGCGTGGGACGCACGCGCGGTGGCGTGGGTGTGGTGGGCGCTGCCCGAGCGACGCCGTGCGCCGGCCGGCACCCCGACCTACGCTGCGGCACCATGAGCGACCCCGCGGCGCCGCCGGCCCCCCACGCCCCCCACGCCGTCGTCGTCGGGGTGGGTCCGGGACTGGGCTCGAGCCTGGCCCGCACCTTCGCCGACGCCGGCCACGATCTGACCCTCATGGCGCGCACGACGGCCAGCCTCGCCCCGGTGGCCGCCGAGATCCGCGCGATGGGCCGGGTGGCCAACGAGCAGCTGGTCGACGTGGCCGACCTCGAGGCGGTTGCCGCGGCTGTGCGCCGGGCGAGCGCCTGGCGCAGGATCGCGCTGCTGCACCACAACGCCTCGATGTCGGCCGGCTCGCTGCTCGAGGCGGACCCGGCCGCCCTGCGCACGAGCGTCGGCGTGAACGCCCTGGCCGCGGTCGTCGCGGTGCAGGCCGCCCTGCCCGACCTCGAGGCGGGGGGCGGGCTGGTCACCTGGACCGGCGGCGGGATCGCGCTGCAGCCGCGTGGCGAGTACGGGGTGCTCGCGCTGGGCAAGGCCGCCATGCGGGCGGCCGGCCTCGCCCTGGCCCCCGAGCTCGCAGCCCGTGGGGTGCGCATGCGCATGCTCACCATCAACGGCTTCATCCGGCCCGGGGGCCGCTTCGACCCCGATCGCATCGCCGAGGCCTTCTGGGCGCACGCGCAGGACGCGGACGCCGACGTGGAGCGCATCTACGACGGTCGCGGCTGAGCCACGGACGGCGCCGAGCCGTCGACGTGAGCGGCCTCACGGTCTGCGCACATGCCCCCGTGGGTAGGTGAGGGTAGCCTCACCAGAAGACCGGACAGGAGTCGTCGTGAGCACGCCAGCAGCAGCGCCCCAGCCAAGGGCGGTCGAGCGTCAGCCGCACCGCGTCGTCGTGATCGGGTCGGGGTTCGGGGGTCTGTTCGCCACCCAGGCCCTCAAGCGAGCCGACTGCGAGGTCACCATGATCTCGAGGACGACGATGCACCTGTTCCAGCCGCTGCTCTACCAGGTCGCCACCGGCATCCTCTCCAGCGGCGAGATCGCACCCGCGACCCGCGAGATCCTGCGCCGCCAGCGCAACGCGCACGTGCTCCTCGGTGAGGTCACCGACATCGACCTCGAGGCCCGCACGGTCACCTCGATGGCCGCTCCGGGTCCGCTCGTCACCCCCTACGACAGCCTCATCGTGGCCGCCGGTGCCGGCCAGTCCTACTTCGGCAACGACCACTTCGCCGAGTTCGCCCCGGGCATGAAGACGATCGATGACGCGCTGGAGCTGCGCGGGCGGATCTTCGGCGCCTTCGAGCTCGCCGAGCGGGCCACCGACCCGGCCGAGCGCCAGCGGTTCCTGACCTTCGTCGTGATCGGGGCCGGCCCCACTGGCGTGGAGATGGCGGGCCAGATCGTGGAGCTCTGCCAGCGCGCGCTGCGCAAGGACTTCCGCAGCATCGACACCACGCAGGCCCGCGTGGTGCTGCTCGACGCGGCGCCGGCCGTGCTCGGCGCGTTCGGCCCCAAGCTGTCCGAGGGTGCACGCGAGATCCTCACGGGCATCGGCGTCGAGGTCCTGCTCGACGCCAAGGTGGTCGGGCTGGACGCCGACGGGGTCACCTACCAGTCCCCGGACGGCGCGCGCCACGTGATCCCGGCCGCCTGCAAGATCTGGGCCGCCGGGGTGTCCGCCTCGCCCCTGGCCGCGATGCTCGCCGAGAAGTCCGGCGCCGGGGTGGACCGCGTCGGGCGCATCCAGGTGCAGCCTGACCTGACGCTGCCCGGGCACCCCGAGGTGTTCGTCGTCGGCGACATGATCGCGCTGGACGACCTGCCCGGCGTCGCCCAGGTCGCGATCCAGGGCGGGCGCCACGCCGCCGCCACGATCAAGGCGCGACTCGCCGGCCGTCCGCAGCCCGGCCGGTTCCACTACAAGGACAAGGGCAGCATGGCCACGATCACGCGGTTCAGCGCGGTGGCCAACGTCGGACGGGTCCAGACGGCCGGCTTCATCGCGTGGATGCTCTGGCTGGCCGTGCACCTGGTCTACATCGTCGGGTTCAAGAAGCGCCTGACGACCCTGCTGCACTGGGCGGTCAGCTTCGTCGGCCGGACCCGATCGGAGCGCACGACGACCCCGCAGCAGGTCGTGGCACGCAACCGGCTGCGAGCCGACCCGGACGCCCCGCCGGTGTGGCCCGGTGCCGTCGGCGAGCGGCCGGACGTGCGCGTCGAGGACGGCGGCATCGAGCGGCCGACCAGCACTGCTGCCTGACCTCGTCCGGCCCGGCGAGGCCCGTGCTGGAAGGTGAACGCCCGGTGAACGCCGGGCAACGACCATTCGTCGCTCCGACCCGTCCCCGGGCGTGTCTCGCCGGGCGTGCCGCCCGCCCGCGCCGTTAGCCTCCGCACGGACAGGAGGCCCGGTGGCGATCCAGGCGGCACGGCGCCCGACGCTCGGCGAGCAGCCCCGGCAGTGGCTGCCCGTGCGTCGCTGGCTGCCCGCATACGAGCGCCGGTGGCTCAAGGGCGACATCACGGCGGGCGCGGTGGTGGCTGCCCTGGCCATCCCGCAGGCCCTGGGCTACGCGACCATCGCCGGCCTGCCGGTGCAGGTCGGGCTGTACTCGCTGCCCACCGTGCTGCTGTGCTACGCGCTGCTGGGCACCTCCCGGCTGCTCATCGTGGGTCCGGTGTCGACCGTGGCCGTGCTGGCCGGCACGCTCATCGCGGGGTTCTCGCCGGCGTCGGTGGCCGAGGCCGTCGCCCTGGGGTCGGCCATGGCCCTGGCTGCCGGCCTGATCCTCATGCTGGCCAGCGTGCTGCGGATCGGCTGGCTGGCCGAGTTCCTGTCCAAGCCGATCGTCACCGGCTTCGTCCTGGGCCTGACGATCCTGGTCATCATCGGCGAGCTGCCCAACATCCTGGGCATCCCGGTGCGCCCCGGTGACGTGGCCGAACGCATCCGGGACCTCGTCTTCGGGCTCGACGACACCGACAGGCTCACCTTCGCGATCGGGGTCAGCGCCCTGGCCGTGCTCTTCCTCGGCAAGCGGTTCGCCCCGAAGGTGCCCTGGGCGCTGGTGACGCTGGTGCTCGGGCTGGTCGTCTCGTACGCGGCGGGGCTGGCGGAGCGTGGCGTCGCCGTCGTCGGGGACGTGCCGCAGGGCCTGCCGACCCCGTCGGTGCCGGGGATCCCGCTGGACCAGCTCGGCGCCTTGGTCATGGCCGGTGCGGCGATCGCCTTCGTCGGCCTGGCCGAGGGCCTGAGCGCCGCGCGACTGTTCGCGGCCAAGGACGGGCAGCGCGTCGACGCCAACCAGGAGCTGTTCGCCGTCGGGGTGAGCAACGTCAGCGCCGGGCTCATCGGCGGGTTCGGGGTCGCCGGGAGCCTGTCGAAGACCGCGACCGCCGATCGCTCCGGTGGGCGCACGCAGGTGGTCGGGCTGACCACGGCGGTCCTGGCCCTGGCGACCATCCTGTTCCTCGCCCCGTTGCTGTCCGGCCTGCCCAAGGCCGTGCTGTCCGCCATCGTGATCAACGCGGTCTGGGGCCTGATGGACATCGCCGCGATGCGTCGCTACGCCCGGCTGCGCCGCAACGACATCGTGGCCGCCAGTGCGGCGGCCGTCGGGGTCCTGTGGCTCGGGCCGCTGAACGGCCTGCTCCTGGCGATCGGGCTGTCGGTGTTCGGGCTGGTCTACCGCTCGAGCCGGGTCGACGTGGAGGTCATGGGCAGGGTGCCCGGCGAGAAGGCCGCGTGGGGCGGGATGCGCAACCACCCGGAGCGCCGCTGCCCCGAGGGGATCCTCGTCCTGCGCGTGGACGTCCCGCTGTTCTGGGTGAACGCCGCCTCCGTCAAGGACGCGATCCTGGCCCGCGTGGACGGGGTCGACCAGTTCTACGACGAGCCGATCGTGGCCGTCGTCCTCGACATCGAGGGCACCCACCAGATCGACACGACCACGATCGACATGCTCTTCGACCTGCTGGCCGGCCTGCGCGATCGCTGCGTGGACCTCTACCTCGTGCGGGTGATGTACCAGGTCCGCATCATCCTGCGGCACGCCGGGTTCGTGGCCCAGATCGGCGAGGACCACATGTGGCACTCGATCAGCCAGGGGGTGCGCGAGGCGCGGATCCACTACGGCCTCAAGGACGGCGTGGTCGATGCCGCGGGCGGGTACGACTCGGCGGCCGAGGAGCACGAGGAGCGGATCGTGCCGACCTCGTTCGCCGACTCCCGGGTGGAGTCGGGCGACGGCGCCGGGAACGGCGACGCGAACGGCGACGCCGACGGCGCCGGCGACCTGGTGGCCGCCGGGCCGGGCGAGGAGCAGGACGCGAGCCACCCCGGGACGGTCGAGGTGGAGGCGCCCGGCGGGCCGGGCGGCGGCGAGCGCAGGCCACGCTGACCCCTGGGGCCGCGATTCGGCCACCCGGGCCCGGGCGTGCTTCGATGGTCCGTCCCCTGCCGACGAGGAGTCCCGCACGTGCCGCCCGCCCCGGACAGCGCCCCGCCGCATCCCACCTCGGCGCTCCGCACGGAGCGTGCGGCCCCGTCCGCCGCCGAGGTCCCGGCCCGCTACGTGCGACCGCTCGCCGCCCGGGAGCTGCGCGGCCTGGCCTGGGTGGACGAGGCGCTGCTCGTCCTCGACGCGCGCACCGGCCGGCTCGCCCTGGTCGACCCGAACACCGACGACACCCGCGTGGTCAACGACGGTGCGACCGAGGCCTTTCTCGGCGGCGCCGGGCTCGCGCTGCACGACGGGGTCCTCTGGTGGGGCAGCCCTGCTGGGCTGATGCGGGCCGCATGGACAGGCCCGGCCGACGGCGGCGCCGGTGCCCGGGTGGGCACGGCGACCTGCGTCCTGCACCAGGAGGGCATCGAAGCCGTGACCGTGGCGGGCGAGCACCTGCTCGTCGTGGTCGGCGGCACGCTGCACGCCCTGGACCCGGCGCTGCTGGCGCCCGGGGCGGCGCCGCGGCCGGCCGACGGGGCGGGACGCGCTGCTGCGCCCCGACTGGTCGACGTGAGCCGGCGCAGCACGCCGCTGCACGGGGTCGGCCGCAAGGGCCTGGCCGCCACGGCGGGGACGCTCTGGGTCAGCGACGACGTCGAGCAGACGGTGTACGCCCTCGACCCGGTCACCTGGGCGCTGCGGTGCTCGGTGGTCACGCCGCTCGAGCGTCCCACCGCGCTGGCCGCCCGTCGCCTCGCCGGTGCCGCGGACGACGCCGTCCACGTCGCGTACTACGAGGACGAGCCCTACCTGAAGGACAACCCGTGGATCGACCCGTGCTGGGAGGTCCGCTACCGCGATCGGGCGCTCGTGCACCAGCTGCGCGTCCACCACGACCCTGGCTCGCGGATGGCCTGGTCGACCGGCCACCGCATCCGGATGCACTACTACGCCGAGGTGGAGCCCGACGCCGACGTCTTCGCCGAGCGGGACGCCTGCACCGACGTGACGTGGCGGATGAGCCTGCCGATCGACTCGCCGCGCCAGCGGGTGGTCTCGGTCGAGCCGATCGGGCTGCCGTTCGAGCGCGTCGAGGAGGCCGACCTCGACGGCCGGCCCCAGCCGGTGGCCGTGTTCCGCATCCCGCGGATCGATGCCGGCACGCGCCTCGTGCTGGGCTGGCGGGCCACCCTCGAGGTGTTCGGGATCCGCCACCTGCTCGCCCCGGACGACATGGCCGGGGCCGGGGCGCTCGATCCGGCCCGTGCTGCGGCCTACCTCGTCGACGACGAGGACCTGGACCTCGGCGCCCCGGAGGTGCTGGCCGCCACCGCCGCCGCCGTGGGGCAGGAGACGAACCCGCTGCTGCGGGCGCGCAGCATCCGCAGCCTCGTCTACGACCGGCTCGAGTACGAGATGGGCAACGCCGACTCCCCGGTCGGGGTCCTGGCCAGGGGGACCGGTTCGTGCGGCGAGTACGTCGGCACGATCATGGCGCTGCTGCGCACCGACGGCCTCGCCTGCCGGGTGGCCGGGCGGTACAAGTGCCCCTACCAGCCGTGGCACGCCGGCCCGCTGCACCCCGACTTCAACCACGTCTGGGTGGACCTGTTCCTGCCCGGTCACGGCTGGGTGCCGGTCGAGAGCAACCCCGACGACGTGACCCCGGGCGGGCCGTACCCCGACCGCTTCTTCATGGCGCTGCCCTGGCGGCACGTCGAGGTCGGCAAGGACATCGCGTTCGAGAAGGTGCTCGTCGACGGCGGCGACGGCCGGCGGCGACGCATCGGGGCGCGCCGCCTGAGCCGCAACCACATCCGCTTCGACGTGCTCGCCGAGCTCGCGCCGGGGCCGGTCGAAGGCTGATCGCCTACCCGCCGAGACCGCCGCCGGCCGCTGCCGCCCCCAGGGCCAGGCCGACCCCGGGGACGACCGGGTGCAGCGTGGGTGGTGCCGGCGGGGGCGGTGGCGGGGGTGGCTGCTGGCGTGCCGGCACCGGCGCGGGGTCCGCCTCGGCGATGACGCGCTGCTTGGCCAGCGCGAACTCGTCGTCGGTGAGCAGCCCGCGCAGGTGCAGCTCGTGCAGGTCCAGCAATCGGGCGGCGAGTCCGGCCACGACGTCTCCTCTCCTCGGCTGCCTGGACCCTCGATGCGGATCGATCCTGCCTCAGGAGGGCCGGGTTGGCGAGACGATCCGACCCACCCAGACGGACACCCCGCGGCCGGCGCAGCGGACGTCGGCGGCGCCCTGCTCGTCGGTGCGGATCGGTCCGGGGTCCGCCGCCGTCGCGTCGACGAGCTGCAGGTCGGGGACGCCGGTGGCGATCCGGGCGTGGCCCGGGCCGCCGTTGCTCATGAGGACCACGACCAGCAGGTCGTCGGACCGGCGCACCCAGCCGACCACGTTCGGGTGGTCGAAGTGGTCCTCCTGCGTCGCGTCCCCGAGCTGGCGGCGCAGGGCCAGGCAGGTGTCCAGGAAGGGGCGCATCGTGGGGATGACGACCTCCACGGGCGGCTCGCCCCACCGCTGCTCGGTGTACGTCGCCCCGTCGTAGTCGGCGCCGAACACGCAGGGCTGGCCAGCGCGGCGCAGCAGGAGCAGGGCGTACGCGAGCGGCTTGGCCCAGTCCGCCACCGGGGACTCGAGCGCCTGCATCGGCTGGGAGTCGTGGTTGTCGACGAACGTCACGGCGAGGTCGGGGCGTGCCGCCACGAGGGTGTCGTGGAAGAGGGTCCGCAGGTCGAAGTCCGCGCCCTGCTGCCCCATGCGGTGGAACGCGAAGTGCAGCGGCACGTCGAACAGGGCCAGGCGGTCACCGGTCGCTCGCAGGAAGTGCAGCAGCGCGGGGAGGTTGCCGCTCCAGTACTCGCCGACCACGGGGAGCTCGGGCCGGTCCGGACGGGTCGTCGCCACGTGCTGGCGCAGCGCGTCCAGGTAGATCGGCAGCACCCAGGTGGGCAGGTGCTTGACGGCGTCGAGGCGCAGGCCGTCCACGCCCGTCGTGTCGAGGAACCAGCGGCCCCAGTCGACCGTCATCGCCCGGACCTCCGCGTTGCCGTGGTCCAGGTCGCAGCCCATCAGGTAGTGGTAGTTGCCGAACTCCTCGTCCACCGAGGGGTCGAACGCCTTGCCCTCGAAGAGGTAGATGGCGTTCGACTGCGGGTCGCGGCCGTCGAAGTCGACGGCGACGAAGTGCCGGGCATCGAGCGTGCGGGCGTCGTAGCGCCCGGCCCGACCGGCGAAGTCGAACCGCGTCCAGACCTCGACCTCGCGGGTGGGGCCGAGTGCGTGGTGGCGGTCGTCGGCGGCGTGCGGCGTCGCGCGCACCACCTCGGCGCCGTCCGCCCCGAGCCGGTGGTTCCAGACCATGTCGGCGAAGACGCGCAGGCCGGCGCGCTGCAGCGCGCCGACCGCGGTGAGGTACTCGTCGCGAGTGCCGTACTTCGTGCGCACCGTGCCCTTCTGGTCGAACTCGCCGAGGTCGTAGAGGTCGTACGGCCCGTAGCCGACGTCGTAGCCGCCCACGTGCCCCTTCGACGCCGGCGGCAGCCACACCCCGCCGAACCCCGCGGCCGCGAGGGCCGGGGCGCGCTCGGTCATCGCGCGCCACAGGGTGCCGTCGTTGGGCAGGTACCAGTGGAACGCCTGGAGCAGGACGTTCCCGCTGCCGGCCATGTGCCGATGCTGCCATCCGCGGCCCGACCGTTGCCGCCGGCCGCGCTCCCCATCGGGCCGCGCCCGATCGCGCCGCGCCGCCGCACTCCGCATCGGTCCGCGCCGCCGCACTCCGCATCGGTCCGCGCCCGTGCGCGAACCGGGCCACCCCGCGTGCCCGCTGGCGATCCGGCGAGGCGAGCGGCGGCGTTAGGCTCCCGGCCATGCGGTGGCTCTCGCGGGGCGAGGCGACGATCCCCTTGGGCTTCGACTGGCTCAGCGAGGTCGAGCGGCGGCGGGCGACGGGCATGCGCTACACGAAGCGGCGCACCGAGTACCTGCTGCGCCGGTACGCCGGCAAGTGCGCGGTCGCCGCGGCGATCGGCCTGCCCGACGATCCGGGTGCGCTGGGCCGCATCGCGGTCCTGAACGCCCCGACCGGTGCCCCGTTCGTGCAGGTCGACGGCGAGCGCCTGGGCATGGACGTCTCCTTGACCGACCGTGCCGGCTGGGCGGTGTGCCTGGTCGGCTCCGACCTCGGGGCGGTCGGGTGCGACCTGGAGATCGTCGAGCCGCGCAGCGAGGGGTTCGTGGCCGACTTCCTCACGGCTCCCGAGCAGGCGCTGGTCCACGCCGCCACGGCGCTCGGTCCGGACGCGCGCGATGCCGCGGCGAACCTCGTGTGGTCGGCCAAGGAGAGCGCGCTGAAGGTGCTGCGCACCGGACTGCGGGCGGACACCCGGACGGTGCAGGTCGCGCTGCCTGAGCTCGCCCCGCTCGCCACCGCCGCCCCCGCGCCGACCGCCGGCGCAACCGGCACTGCCGGGTGGCACCCGCTCACCGTCACCACCCGGCTCGGCGTGCTGCCCGGCTGGTGGCGCCGCGACGGGGTCTTCCTGCTGACCGTCGTGGCCGCGTCGGCCGACGCCCTGGGGGAGCCCCCCGCCGAGCTGCCGGGGTCGGCCGACCTGGCGGCCGCGGACCCGATCCACTCCTGGCTCGTGCAGCCGATCGCCGAGCCCCCGCCCGCACCCTCGGCGTGATCCCTCCGCGTCGTCGCACGGCCGCGCGGGAGCGGGTTCGGGCGGCGGCGCGGGGCGGCGGGCTCAGGCCTCGCGGCCCTCCTGCGCCAGCGTCCTGGCCACGCCGCGCTCGAGCGCGTCGATGATGTACGGCCGCAGCTGGTCGGGCTTGATGATCCGGTCCACCGAGCCCATCCGCAGGGCACGGTCGATCGTGTGCACGGCGTCGAACTCCGCGGCCTGCTCGCCGAGCTTCTCGGAGCGCACCTGCTCGGTGATCTCGGCCAGCGCGGCGCGCCGCTCGGTGGCCTCGGTGCCCGACGTGCCCGCGAGCAGCTGCTTGGCCGCGACCACGCGGGGATCCTTCTCGACCCGGGTGCGCACCTCGCGGGCGAACACCGTCGCGGCCGCCGGGGCGCCGCCGATGACCGAGGCGAACGAGCCCTCGACCGCCGCGACCTCCATCGCCGGGTTGAGCGCCTTGGAGAACACGACGAACGCGCCGCCGTGGTAGCGCGAGATCACGACGAAGACGATCGGCCCACGGAAGTTCGTGACCGCCCGGCCGATCTCGGCGCCGTACTCCAGCTGCCAGTGCCGCATGGACTCCGGCGAGCCGTCGAACCCCGAGAGGTTCGCCAGCACCACCATCGGCCGGTTGTCGGTGGCGGCGTTCACGGCGCGCGCGGTCTTGCGTGACGCCTGCGGGAACAGCGTGCCCGAGGTCCACGCCGCCGGTCCGTCGGCCGGGACGAACCCGCGCCGTGGCACCGGATGCGACTCGAGGCCGAGCAGCAGCACGCTCATGCCGCCGATCCGCGCGTCCCACACCACGGAGGTCTCGCCGCCGCGCCAGCGCTGCCAGCGCTCGAGCGGCTCGCTGTCCTGGTCGGTCACCGCGCGCATCACCGAGCGGACGTCGAACGGCTTCTTGCGCTCCGGGTTCTTCTCGGCCGAGAAGATGTCGCCGACCACCGTGAAGTCCGAGTCGGGGATCGAGGCGTGCGGGTAGGGCTGCACGTCCCGGTCGAACGGGTCGGTGGTGGGCACGCGGCGGGGGAACCGCTCGCCGGGGGCGCGGTAGGTGTGCCGGTAGTGGTGCAGGAGCAGCTCGCACGCGTCGGCCAGCGACGGCGCCCAGTACTGGGCCTGGCCGTTCGGACCCATCACGCGGTCGTACCCGCCGATGCCGAAGTTGTCGTCGGCCGAGACCCCGCCGGAGAAGTCCAGCGCCTGCTTGCCGGTCAGCACCATGGCGCTGGTGGGCATCATCACGAGGATGCCCTTCGTGTGCAGCAGCATCGTGGCCTCGGCGTTCCAGTACGGCTGGCCGCCGACGTTGATGCCCGTCACGAGGACGTTGATCTCCCCACCCGCCTGGGTGAACTCGATGATCCGCCGCAGCGTCAGCGCGATCCAGTCCATGTTCTCGGTCCCGGAGTCCATGGAGATCAGCGCGCCGGACGAGGTGGCGAACCACTCCACCGGGATGCCGCGCTCGAGGGCGAGCGCGAGGCACGCGTTGACGCGCCGGCACTCCGGCTCGGCCAGGTTGCCCAGCCCCTTGGTGGGGTCGGACAGCATCGCCACGCGGGTCATGCCCTCGGGGTAGGCGTCGGTGTAGCTGGTGAGCAGGCCCACCACGAGGTTGGCGCTGTTGAGCCCGGGCTCGCGCAGCACGGGGACGAGCCGTTCGCCGGTCTCGTCGAGGTCGAGCTCCTCGAAGTGCGCGGGCTTGAACTTGCCGACCGTGCCGGGCGGCGGGGCGAACATGCGCAGGATCTCGAACGGGTAGGGCACGCCGAACCGCTGGGCGGTCAGCACCTTCTGCCGGTAGCGCGTGAGCGGGCGGACGATGTCGTCGCGCGGGGGCTCCTCGGTGACGGTGATCGAGCGCTGGATGATCCCGTCCACGTTGAACACGGTGGGGCGCAGCGTGCCGTCCGGCTCGGGGACCTGGGTGCGGATGACGACCATCTCCAGGCCGGCGCCGCTGGCCAGGGGCACGAGCATCTCGGCCAGGTCGCCCCAGTGCTCCCGCTCGACGGTCCACGGGCGCCGCACGAACAGCGTGATCCGGTTGGCCTGCGGGCGATCCCGGTCCGGGAAGGTCGCGCGGGCCCGCCGCATGGCGATGATCGACTGCAGGCCCATCCGCTCGAGCATCGGGTAGCTCGTGCGACCACCGCGCCCGCCCGGCAGCGGCGTCATGTCGCGCACCTCGGCCAGGGCGAACAGGCGATGATCCTTCGGATTGGCCTTGGCCACCCCGTGGAAGAGGTAGACGTCCTCGGTCGAGGGCAGCCGGGTGAGGTCGAAGTTGGCCAGGCGCCACAGCTCGAGGCGCTTGGCGAGCATCGGGTGCAGGTTGCGGTAGAAGGCGTCCTCGACCAGGCCGCTGCCGTCCTCCGCGGTGCGGAACGTGACGTACTGGGTTTGCAGGTCGGGCTCGACGTCGCTGGCCAGGCTCGAGACGGTCACGTCCAGCCGCCAGAGCGGTCGGCCCAGGTCCCACGTGGACACCTGCTCGTGCAGCGCCGCCGCGAGGTCGTCGCCGTTCGGCTGGGACTCCGAGCGCCAGCACATGATGTCGACGATCGGCGCGCGCCCGGGATCCACGGTCGCGACGTGGTCGGCGATGGCCGCACCGAGGTCGGCCAGGCCGGACAGCGGCGTGAACGCCAGCACGACGTGGATCCGCCGGTGCTCCCAGTCGTAGTCCGCGCAGCACAGCTGGGCGCCGCGCGACTGGACCATCCGCAGGTTCTGCAGCGGGCGCGTCCGGTACCAGCGGCGGGCGCGGACCTCGAGCAGCGCCGACTGCAGGTCGGGGTCGACCCCGCCGGCGAGCCGGCGGCGCAGGATCGTCTCGCGCATGGGCTGCGGGCACTCCACGAGCGCGGTGATCCGCTCGTCGCGGTCGGCGCGGCGCGGGTTCTCGGCGAGCGCGGCGAGGTGGCCCTCCATCTCGGCCTGCAGCGCGCCGCGGCCGGCCTCGACCACGGGCTCGTCGACGAAGCGGAAGCGCGCGTCGAGGGCCAGGTCGGCGATCGCCGGCAGCTGGCCCGAGGTCGCCGCGGTGAGGCGGTCGTAGCGGGCGCCGGAGGAGGCGTCGACCATCGGCAGGATCCGGTCGCGGTGGCGCAGGCGCCGCTCGAGGATCCCGGTGACCACACCGGACAGCTTCGGCAGCCGGGCCTGGGTGTTGAACAGCAGCACCACGGCGTCCTCGAGGGCCGGGTTGCGCCGCAGGTCGGTGACGCCGTACCGGCGCAGCACCCGGGCGAGCCGACGCCGGATCCCGTCGGGCATGCCCACGCGATCCGGGTCCAGCCACTGCAGGTAGCCGATCAGGTACTCCCGGGCGTTCGTCGTCCCGCCGGCGAGCACGTCCTCGCGCTCCTCCTCGGGCTCGCGATCGACCTGCCAGAGCAGGCCGATCCCGCTGAACAGGTCCAGGAACGCGTCCTCCGCGGCGAGCAGGCTCGGGTCGGCCGCGCTGGTCCGCCCGGCGAACGCGCGCTGCTCGGCGAGCAGCCCGCGCAGGGCCGCCGGGTCGAGGTCGTAGCCCAGCAGGTGACTGCTCAGGGCCGCGTAGACGCGCTCGAAGGGGGGCCGTCCCGACGTGTCGGCCAGCGCCATCCCGGCGAACGAGACCCGGGTGCCGGCGGCCCGCGCTGCCTCGGCGGTGGCGGCGGGGGCTGGCGGGCGGATCCGCACCAGCGGCATCCCCGCGTCGACCTGCTCGTTGGGCAGCACGTCGACGCCGGTGACCGTGCCGGGGGCGGTGGCCCGGATGGTGGACTCCATCTTCATCGCCTCGACGACGACCAGCGGGTCGCCCGCGGCGACCGTGTCACCCTCGGCCACGGCCACCGACACGACGAGCGCGGGCCACTCGGCGCGGACGGGCACACCCTCGTCGCGGTCCACCCGATGGGCCACCCCGTCGATCTCCAGCGCGCAGCCGGTGCCGATCCCGGTCGTCACCACGTGCTGGCGCCGGCCGGCGCAGGTGACGTTCCACTCGAAGCCGTCGAGGCGCTCGACGGTCAGCTCGGCGACGTGCTCCCCGGTGTCGATGCGGAAGCGGCCCGGCCCCGTCTGGTGCACCACGAGCCGGTAGGCGTTCCCCCCGTGCACGAGGGTCACCGGCACGCCGGTCGCGACGACCGGCTCCGGACGGCCACGGGCGGCCCGGGCGTGGAAGGCGTCGCGCTGGATCGCCCGCTCCGAGTCGCTGGCGCGCACGGCGGCGACGAGCACCGCGAGCGGGTCGGGGCCCGGCGCAGGTGCGGGCCGGGTGGTGTGCCCGACGTGCGCGGCCAGGACGGCGAGCAGGTCGCACCGGTTGGTGGGCGCCCCCTCGACCACGACCGCGCAGTCGCTCAGGCCCCGGTGCAGCCGCGCCATCGCGGTCGCGCGATCGCGGCCATGGGCCACGACACGCAGGACCGGCTCGCTGCCGACCGTGGCGCCGACCGTGGCGGCGGCCACCACGCGGACGCCCGGGCCGACCGGCAGCCGCAGGTGCGCCAGGCGGGCATCGGGCCCTGCCCCCGGGGCTCGCAGCAGGGCCTCGACGGCATGGCCGGACGGTGCGGGGGGAGCGCCGGCCGGCAGGGCCGGGCGGGCGCCCGGGCCAGCACCGGCCGGTACGTCCAGGCCGAGCAGCTCCTCGGCCAGCGGCCGGGCGTCGAGCTCGGTGCCCGCGGGCTGCGGGGCGGATCCCGCCGCGAGCGCGAACGTCAGGGTGTGGGAGCCGGACCCCCGCCGAACCGCCTCGGCGACGGCGGCCTCGACGATGACGTCGTGCAGGGCGGGCGGGAGCTCGGTGGTCTCCACCAGGTCGGCGCCGGGGGCGCCGGGGACCACCCGGCAGGCCGGCAGGGCCCAGGAGCGCCCGGTCGCGTCGACCACGACGGGCACCGCGACCAGGCCGGTCAGCGGGGCGTCCGGCCCGGCCGCCGCCGCCCCGGCGGCGGGGGCGGGGGCACCGGGGATCGTCCCCCCGCCCGGGCTCGGCGGAGACGTTTCGGGGGGTGCCGCGCCGCCGTTCCCGTCCAGCGCGGGCCCGCCCGGGGCGGGTGCCACGGCCGGCACGTCCGGGGCCTGCTCGGCGGGTGCCGGGTCGGCCGGTGCCTGCTCGGCGGGTGCCGGGTCGGCCGGTGCTGTCGGACCTGCTGCCGTTCGCTCCATGATTCCCCTCGACGTTCCCGTCAGTCGGCCATGACCACCCGCAGCGGGCCCTGCTGGTCCTCCGGCAGGTCCTGCGGCAGTGCGATGGTGCGATAGCCCTCGAGTCGGACCGCGACCGTACCGGCCGCGTCGGCCACGATGCAGTCGAAGCCGTCCGGCGTCGGCCGGGCGGTGACCACGAACGGGCCCTCCGCGGGCTGCTCGCCGTCCCCGAGCACGACGGCGCGGGTCACGTGGGTCGGCAGGGCGAGGCGGCCCTCGCGGCCCGCCTCCCACAGCCCGGCCGCCTGGAAGCACAGCTCGATCAGCCGGGGTGCTGCCTGCAGCGGCAGGTCGCTGGGGCTGTGGTTGGCCGGCAGGTCGCTGGCGAACGCGGCGGCTGCGGCGTCCCCGGCCCGCCAGGCCGACGAGACGACCTGGTAGGCAGGGCCGTGGAAGTACATGCGGTAGACGTCGTCCGCGCTGGCCTCGGCACCCTCGCGGGCAGGTGGCTCCACCTGCTCGCCCTGCGGTCCCGTGCGCGACAGCCGCACCCGCCCGGTGAAGTGCACCGTCCGAGCGGGCACGTCGGAGCCGGGCAGCTGCCGCTCGGCCTCGATGCGGCACTCGGCCACGAGGTCCGCACCGTCGGGATGCAGCAACGCGACCAGCTCGATCGCCCGCGGCTCGTCCCGGTAGAACTTCAGCGGCGCGGCGAAGTCGACGTCCTCGACCGCGGCGAGCACCCAGTCGGGGGCCAGCAGGCGAGCCGCCTCGACCATGCCCTCGATGCCCATGACACCCGGCAGCAGCGCGGTGACGCGGTCGCCACGGTGGTCGTCCAGGAACGGCTGCTCCTTGGGATCGAGCACCGTGCGCACGACCAGGCCGTCGTGGACGCTGTCGCGGACGACCTCGCCGACCATCGGGCCCGCCGCGGCGCAGGCCTCGGCGAACGCGGCCGGATCGATCCCGCCGGTCTCGTGGAACTCGGTCGCCATCATGCCGAGCCGGCCGGCCACGACCACCTCACCGCGGCCGGGGCCGCTGGTGAGCTCGCGGCGGATCCAGGCGATCCCCGCCTCCGGCGGCAGCATCTGCACGCCGGCGGCCTCCATGATCTTCGGGATCGAGCCGCGGGTGGCCATGCCGATGCCGCCCCACGCCGTCCAGTCCAGGGCGATCCCCCGGGTGTCGGGCCGGGAGCGCCGCATGCTGCTCGCGATCGTGCACAGCAGGTTGTTGGCGGCGGCGTAGTCGGTCTGCCCGGCGTTGCCGAACCGGCCGGCCACCGAGCTGAACGCCACGGTCGCCCCGATCGGCAGGTCACCGGCGGCCTTGAGCAGGTTGAACCAGCCATCGGCCTTCACGCCGAAGACCAGCTCGAACTCGGCCCGCTCCTTCTTCGCCAGGCCCTTGCTGATCTCCAGGCCGGCGGCGTGCAGCAGCACGTCGATCCGGCCGCTGGCCTCGCGCACCTTGCCCATGACCGCTGCCACGGCCTCGCCGTCGCGCAGGTCGACCGAGTGGTAGTGCGCGGTCCCGCCGGCCGCGTGCACCGCGTCGATGGCCGCCAGCGCGGACGCCAGCCGCTCGAAGCGGGCGAGCTCCCGCTCGATGAGGACCGGCGTGGGCTTCTCGCCACGCGCGCTGATCTGCTCGGCGATGCGTGGCTTGAGCGCGGCCGGGTCGGCCAGGTACGCCTGGAGGTCGGCGTCGGCCGGGTCGGGCTCCGGAGCCAGGTCGAGCAGGTGGAACGTGCCGCCGGAATGGGTGGCGAGGTCGGCGGTGATCGCCGACACGATGCTGCCCGCGGCCCCGGTCACGACGAACACCGAGTCGCTGCCCAGCTCCATCGCGCCCGGCTCCGGGGCGTCCTGCGGGGCGAACGGCACCTCGACGAGGCCCACCCCCCACCGCTGCCCCTCGACCCGGCCGATCTCGACGCAGCCGGGGTCGGCCAGCGTCTCCTCGACCAGGGCGTCGGCCAGCGCACTCGTCTTGCGGCTGCCGGGGAAGTCGACGGCCTTGACCAGGACCTCCGCGCGCTCCTTCTTGTACGACTTGGCGAAGCCGACCACCGCGCCGCCGAGCGGCGAGGTCGCGCCGGCCGCGTCGTGGCCGTGGAAGCCGCCGAGGCGGCTGCCGGTCACCAGGAACGGCGCGTCGTCGATGACCTGGTGGAACAGGGCGTGCAGGGCCACGACCCGGCGGCGCAGCGCCTCGCGCCAGCCGTCCAGGTCGAGCGCCTCGATGCGGCCCTCGTCGTCGAGCGACGGCAGCCAGTAGACGCCCGTCAGCGGGCCGCCCTCGCCGGTCCACTCGGCGACCTTCGCCAGCAGCTCGTCGGTGCCGGTCCCGGCCTCGACGACCAGCACGTCGGCGCCGCGCTTGACCAGCTTCTTGGCCAGGGCGCTGCCCACGCCGCCCTCGTCCGGGACGACCAGGATGCGGGCACCGGAGCCCAGCTCCACGCCCGTCGGCACGCACGCGGCCAGGGCCGGGCGCAGCGCCGGGGTGGGGATGCGGCGGGGCAGGGCGTCGACGGCGTCGAGGTCGCCGGCGAAGGCCGGCGCCGCAGCCGCGACCGGGGGCGCCGCCTGCGCCGTCGGTGCGGCGCCAGCCGGAGCTTCGCTCGACGCGATGCCGGTCCGCTCGCGGACCCAGCCGATGACGTGGGTGAGGGTGGGGAAGTCGCGCAGCTGCAGGTTGGGGTCGCGCTCGACGCCGAACCGCTCGCGGACGGCGGCGAAGACCTCGGCCTGCTTGACGGTGTCGACGCCCAGGTCGGCCTCGAGGTCCAGGTCGAGGTCGAGCAGCTCGGCGGGGTAGCCGGTCATCTCGGCCACGATC
>JALOLH010000135.1 GCA_025456065.1 Candidatus Nanopelagicales bacterium
GCCGCCGAGACGATCGACACGCCTGGGGCCGCCAGGTCCGGCTTGCCCTTCGCGAGCTTCGTGCCCCGGCTGCTGAACGGCGCCACGACGTCGTCGTCGCGGGCCGCCGTGCCGCTCTCGTCGAGCGCACCAGCAGTCAGCAGCACCGGGTGGTTGCCGGGCGAGCCGATCTCGTCAGGGCCGTCGTTGCCAGCGGCCACGACGACGGTCGTGCCCATGCCCCACAGCCGCTCGAGCGCCCGCGACAGGGGGTCGGCCCCGGGCGGCAGCGGCGCGCCGGACGACAGGCTGACGTTCACCACGTCCACGTCGCGCTCGGCGACCTCCTGCAGGCCGGCCAGGACGATGGACAGCGAGGTCTCGCCCGCGTTGTCGGCGACCTTCACGTCGAGCAGCGTCGCCCCGGGCACCACGCCGGGATACATGCCCCGCCCGGCGATGATCCCGGCGAGGTGGGTGCCGTGGCCGTACCCGTCGCCGGTGTCATCGACGCCGGGCACCGCCACGTGGGTGACCTCGCCCAGTCCGGCTGCCGAGGGGTCCACCCCGGTGTCGACCAGGGCCACCGTGATCCCGGCCCCGAGCTCCGGGTCGTCCGGCGCACCGATGGTGCTGCGGTAGGTGGGAGCCGCGCCGATGGCGGCTGCAGTGGCGACGGCGGCACCGTTCACGCGCATCGGGATGTCCGGGACCTCCGTGGCACCAGCAGGCACGGCGGCGTCGGCGGGGATCTCGACCAGGAGGGCGTCGGCGACGTCGAGGGAGGCGACGACGCGCCCGCCGAGGGCGACGACCGAGTCGGCGAGCTGCGCCAGGGAGGCGCCGTCGGTGAGCGCCAGCAGCGCGGTGCGCTGCGGCCCCTGAGCGGCGGCCTGCAGCGGCACGACCAGCAGCGCCGCCGTCGCGGCGGCGGCCACCAACTTCAGCGGAGCCCCGCTACGCGTCCCCATCACCGACATCCTCATGGTCCGTGCTCCTCCTCTGGTCGTCCGTCTCCGATGTCGGTCCCGGCAGCTGCCGAGTTGAGCCTCAGTGCCCACCGCGCACGGAATGGCGTCCGTTGCAGTATAGGATTCACCCAAATGGGCCATTGATGCGAGTGCGACCCGCATTCTTCCAGAATTTCTTCGCACGGTACCTTCACAGCGTGTCGAGGATCTCCGCCCTTGAGGCCCTGCTCACGATCGCCGACGCGGATTCGCTGCACCTGTGGCCGGGCCTTTCCGGCGATTCCTTGGGCATTTCCGGCGCGTATGCCGCCGAGTTGGCAGCGGCAGCTGCCTCGTCGGGCTGCGACGAGTCGGTCCTGGCCGCCGAGCTGCGGATCGGCGGCGTGCCCACCGCAGGCCTGGCCTGGGAGTTCGGGTTCCTCGGCGGGTCGGTCGGCGTGCGGACCGCCGCGCGCATCGTGGCCACGATCCGGCGGGCGACCGCCGAGGGGCTGCCGCTGGTCGCGCTGCCGCGGTCCGGGGGCACCCGGATGCAGGAGGGCGCGCCGGCGTTCATCCAGATGGTCGCGATCGCCGCTGCCCTCGCCGAGCACCGCGATGCCGGCCTGCCCTACCTGGTGCACCTGTGCAGTCCGACGACCGGCGGCGTGCTCGCCACGCTCGGCTCCGCCGGCGACCTCACGTCGGCCGAGCCCGGCGCGATGGTCGGCTTCCTCGGGCCCCGCGCGTTCGCGGCCATCACCGGCGGGACGTTCCCCGAGGGCATCCAGGTCGCCGAGCACCTGCTCGCGTGCGGGGTGATCGATGCGGTGCTGGACTGGCCCGAGGTGCGTGAGCGCTGGGCCACGCTGCTGGGGCTGTGGGCGGGACGGGCCCGTGCTGCCGGGACCACCCGGGACGGGGGTGCCGTGGAGGGGGTCCCCCCGGGGCCGGTGGTCGGGGCCCCTGCCTCCGCCGCCGAGCTCTGGCGCTACGTCGAGGCGTCCCGCGCGCACGACCGCATCGACGCCGCGCAGTTCATCGCCGCCCACATGACCGACGTCGTGACGCTGCCCGGCACCGCCACCGGGGAGGTCGGCCACGGGGCCCTCGTCGCGCTGGGGCGGCTCGAGGGCATGCCGCTCGTGGTCGCGGCGACCGAGGACCGGTGGACCGGGGAGCCGCTCACCGTCGACGGCCTGCGGACGATCAGGCGCGGCATCGCCCTCGCCGGGCGGTGGGGCCTGCCCGTGCTCACCATCGTCGACACGCTGGGGGCCCAGCTGTCGGTCGAGGGCGAGGAGTCGGGCATCGCGGGGGAGATCTCCCGCGTGATGCTCGACCTGGTGCACACGCCGGCCCCGACGGCGGCCCTGCTGCTCGGGGCGGGCACCGGCGGCGCGGCGCTGGCCCTGCTCGCCAGCGACCGGATCGTCGCCGCGTCCCACGCGTGGGTCTCGCCGCTGGCCCCCGAGGGGGCTGCCGCCATCCGGCACGGCGGCACGCACGATCCCGCCCAGATCGCCTGGGAGCAGCAGATCGGCGCCCACGCGCTGGCCGGCCACGGCTTCGTCGACGTGATCGTGCGGGAGTCCGAGCCGGACTGGGTGGCCACGGCGGCCCACCAGGTGGTGGCCAGCCTGCGCGAGGTGCTCGCGGGCTCCGATCCCCGCCGTCGCATGGAACGATTCGCGGCGTGGACGACCGAGCCGACGCCGGGCTGAGCCGGGCCCCCGTCAGCGGCCAGCCCGGCCCGCTCGGGGGGTC
>JALOLH010000030.1 GCA_025456065.1 Candidatus Nanopelagicales bacterium
GGGTCGTCCGGCCAGGGCAGCGGGTGGGGTCCGACGGGCACGCCCGGCAGGGTACGCACGCCGCACCTCCCCGAGGTGCACCGCGGCGATTTCGTGCCGGGTCGGCCGCACACCTAGAATCCCGCGCGGTGGCGTGTCCGAGCGGCCAAAGGAGCACGACTCGAAATCGTGTGTGGGTGATGAGCCCACCGTGGGTTCGAATCCCACCGCCACCGCCGAACCGACGGCCCGGCCCCCATGGACCGGGCCGTTCGTGTGCCACGGCCCGTCGCGGGCCGAGGGCGCCACGGCGTCCCCACTGGGCGCCGGCGAGCGCGCCACCGTTGCGTAGGGTGGCCCGGACGGGCACCTCCCCGCCCGCGATCGCACCGCACCAGGAGTCGCCATGAGCCGTGTGCACGAGCTGCTCAACGCCCAGATCGGGCACGAGTTCGCCGCGTCCCAGCAGTACGTCGCCATCGCCGTCTGGTACGACCAGCAGGCGCTGCCGCAGCTGGCCGGGCACTTCTACGCCCAGGCCGTCGAGGAGCGCAACCACGCGATGATGCTCGTGCAGTACCTGATGGACCGCGACGCGGAGGTGATCATCCCCGGCGTGCCGGCCGTCCGGAACGCGTTCTCCGGGGTGGTCGAGCCGATCGAGCTGGCGCTGGCGCAGGAGCGCACGGTGACCGAGCAGTTCGAGACGATGATCGGGGTCGCGCGCGAGGAGCGCGACTTCCTCGGTGAGCAGTTCATGCACTGGTTCCTCAAGGAGCAGGTCGAGGAGGTCGCCTCGATGTCCACCCTGCTGCAGGTGGCGACCCGCGTGGGCGAGAACGTCATGCTCCTCGAGGACTACCTGGCGCGGGAGGCCGGCCCGCACGAGGGCGGGGATCCGACGGCCCCGGCTGCCGCGGGCGGCGCGCTGTAGCCCACGCGGCACCCGGGTGGGACGAATCACATGCGTGTGATTCGTCCACAGCTGTGGATGGGCCTGGGGACGACCGGAGGCGGGGTCGGCCGGGTCGCGCTGTCGCACGCGGCCACTAGGGTGACCGCGTGGCACTGGCGCTCTACCGGACCTACCGGCCCGGCTCGCTGGCCGAGGTGATCGGCCAGGAGCACGTGACCGACCCGCTGGCACGCGCCCTCGCGGCGGGGCGCACCCACCACGCGTACCTGTTCTCCGGCCCCCGGGGCTGCGGCAAGACGTCCACCGCTCGGATCCTGGCGCGGTCGCTGAACTGCGAGCAGGGACCCACGGCGACGCCGTGCGGCCAGTGCCGCAGCTGCATCGAGCTCGCCCCCAACGGCCCGGGGTCGATCGACGTGGTGGAGCTCGACGCCGCCACCCATCGGGGCATCGACGACGCCCGCGAGCTGCGCGAGAAGGCGATCTACGCCCCGGCGGCCAGCCGCTTCAAGGTGTACATCATCGACGAGGCCCACCAGCTCACCAACGAGGCGGCCAACGCGCTGCTCAAGCTCGTCGAGGAGCCGCCGCCGCACCTGCGCTTCATCTTCGCCACCACCGAGCCGGACAGGATCATCCCGACCATCCGGTCGCGCACCTTCCACTACGGGTTCCGCCTGGTGCCCGCCCGGACCCTCGCCGAGCACCTGGCCGCCGTGTGCCGTGCCGAGGGCGTGCCGGCCGAGGGCCCCGCCCTGGCGGTCGTGGCCCGGGCGGGGGCGGGCAGTGTCCGGGACAGCCTGTCCGTGCTGGGACAGCTGCTCGCCGGTGCTGGCGCGGAGGGGCTGACCTATGCCGACGCCGTCGCGGCCCTGGGACTGACCGATGCCGCGCTCATCGACGCCCTCGTCGCGGCCCTCGCCGCCGGGTCGGCGGCCGACATGTTCGGCGTGGTCGACCGGGTCATCGCCGGCGGTCACGATCCGCGTCGTTTCGTGACCGACGTGCTCGAGCGGCTGCGCGACCTGGTCATCCTGCGCGCCGATCCGCAGGCCCTGTCCAGCGGCCTGGTGGACGTGCCCGACGACGCCGGGGAGCGGATGCTGGCGCAGGCCGAGTCGATGGGCCTGGCCGAGCTGTCCCGCGCCGCGGACCTGGTCTCCGCGGGGCTCGGCGAGCTCAAGGGCGCGACCGCCCCGCGCCTGCAGCTCGAGCTGCTGTGCGCCCGGCTGGCACTGCCCGCCTCGGTGGACGACCTCGGCGGGCTCGTGGCCCGTCTCGAGCGTCTCGAGCGCGCGGCAGCGCTCCCGTCCGACGCCGCCGGTGCGGGGCCGCAGCCGCCCCAGCCCGTCGGGCACCAGCCCGCCGCCGTCCCCGGCCCGGCCCCGACCGCCGTGCCGGGCGGGACGTCCGCCCCGGAGCGGGGGGCGACCGGCAGGGCCGAGCCCGCAGGTCCGGCAGGAGGCCGGGGCGCAGGGACGGCTCCCCCGCCGCGCCGGCCCCAGCTGCGGACGGCGAGCCGGGACGCGGTCGCCGACGACCAGCCGGACGCTGGCGCGTCCCCCGGGGCTCCTGCGCCAGGGGTCGGCCCGACCGGGGGCGCGGCCAGCGACGTGGGGCGGGCGGTGGCGCCACCTGGTGGGGATCCCGACGCCCGCGATGCCGGGCCCGACCGCTCGCCGGGACCGTCCCGCTCGCCCGGGCCGAACCGCCCGCAGGTTCCCGCGGCTGCTCCGGAGGCACCCGGGACCCCCGCCGCGGCGGGGGAGCACGACCTGGCTCGGGTGCGTGCGGGGTGGCCCGCGGTGCTGGAGCGCCTGGCAGCGGACAGCCGGGTCGCCTGGACCGCCTTCCACGCCGCCGTGCCGGTCTCCCTGGCCAACGGGACCCTCGCGGTCGCGGTCGCCGAGGCGGGCAACGTGCGGGCCATCGCCCAGCGCGGCCACGACGAGCGGCTGCGCCAGGCGCTCATCGACGGCCTGGGCCTCGACGTGCAGGTCGACGTGCTCCACGACCCCGGCGCGGCGCAGGGTGCGGCTGCGGCCGGAGCGCATGTGGGAGCGACGGCATCGCCCGAGCGGGCCGGTCGCCCCGGCGGCACCGGCGCCGGTGCCGACCCGGCCATCCCGAGCCCCGGAGGGCGCGGGGACGCCCCGGACGCGGGGCGCGGCGCTGGGCTGGTCCGCGCCGCGGCCCAGTCCGGTGCGGGGTCCGAGGAGGATCCCGCGGACCAGCCCAGCGACGACGACCCCGACCTGTCCGGTGCGGACGGCATGGCCCTGCTGACCCGCGAGCTCGGCGCCCGCCCGGTCGGCGAGATCGACCACTCCTGAGGACGGGGCCGTGTACGAGGGGATCGTCCAGGACGTCATCGACGCGCTCGGCCGCCTGCCCGGGATCGGCCCGAAGGGTGCCCAGCGGATCGCCTTCCACCTGCTCAAGGCGGACCCCGAGGAGGTCACCGCGCTCGCCGAGGCACTCGTGGCGCTGCGCGAGCAGGTCCGGTTCTGCGCGATCTGCGGCAACGTCGCGCAGGAGGAGACGTGCGGCATCTGCCGGGACCCGCGACGCGACCCCGCGCAGCTGTGCGTGGTCGAGGAGAGCAAGGACGTCGTGGCGATCGAGCGGACGCGCGAGTTCCGCGGCCGGTACCACGTGCTCGGCGGGGCGATCAGCCCGATGGAGGGGATCGGGCCGGACGACCTGCGCATCCGTGAGCTCATGGCCCGACTGGCCGACGGCGTGGTCCAGGAGGTCATCCTCGCGACCGATCCGAACCTCGAGGGCGAGGCCACTGCCGCGTACCTTGCCCGCATGATCGCGCCCCTGGGCTTGACGGTCTCGCGCCTGGCGAGTGGACTGCCGGTGGGTGGTGATCTCGAGTTCGCCGACGAGGTGACCCTCGGTCGGGCCTTCGAGGGCCGCCGTCGGATCGGAGGGCAGGGGTGATGGTCGAGCAGACCGCAGGTGCGGGCGCCCAGGTGGACGAGGCGCCGATCGAGGGGGCGATGGCCGTGCTGGTCACCCCGGCCACGCCGGTGGACGAGGACCTGGTGGCCCTGGCCGACGGGGTGGCCGGCGCCGCGGCCCGGTTCGTGCAGCTCGTGGAGACGGTCGCAGCCGGGGTCGGGGAGGACCAGGCGATCGCCCTGCTCCTGCTCGAGGTGTCCGACGTCCTGGCGATCGGGGCCAGGCTCGGCGCCATCGCGGACGTGGTCCCCGAGGGGCGCTACGAGCCCGACGCCGGCGCGGAGCCGGACGTGGACCGGCTGCGGGACGCGCTGGCCACGCGGTTGGCCCCCATCGATGCCTACGTCGAGGTCTTCGACCCCTACGCCAGGCCCGAGCTGGTGCCCTCGCGGCTGTCCGACGACCTGTGCGTCATCGCCGCCGACCTCCTGCACGGGCTGGCCCACCACACCGCCGGGCGCACCCTCGAGGCGCTGTGGTGGTGGCAGACGACCTACCTCACGTCGTGGGGCGACGCGGGGTCGGGAGCCCTGCGCGCGCTGCGCTCGCTCGTCGCCCACGTCCGCACCGGCGCACCGCTCGAGGTGGCCGACACGGACTGAGCGCCGCCACCCGCGACTAGACTCGGGCCCCGACCGGTCCGACGCCTGCGAAAGTTGCGCCCCGCCATGTCCCTCATCGTGCAGAAGTACGGCGGCTCGTCGGTGGCCGACGCCACCAGCGTGCGGCGGGTGGCCAGGCGCATCGTGGAGACCAAGCGCGCCGGCAACGACGTGGTCGTCGTCGTGTCCGCGATGGGGGACACGACCGACGAGCTGCTCGACCTGGCCACCGAGGTCAGCCCCAACCCCCCGGGCCGCGAGCTCGACATGCTGCTCACCGCGGGCGAGCGGATCTCCATGGCCGTGCTGGCGATGGCGATCCACGACCTGGGTGAGGAGGGCCGCTCCTACACCGGCTCGCAGGCCGGGCTCATCACCGACTCCGCCCACGGGGCCGCCCGGATCATCGACGTGACCCCGGGCCGGATCCGCCACGCGATCGCCGAGGGCGCCATCCCGATCGTCGCGGGCTTCCAGGGCGTGTCCTATGAGAGCAAGGACATCACGACCCTCGGCCGGGGTGGGTCGGACACCACGGCCGTGGCGCTCGCCGCGGCGCTGGGCGCGGATGTCTGCGAGATCTACACCGACGTCGACGGCGTGTTCTCCGCCGACCCGCGGGTGGTCCCGGCGGCCCGCCAGGTGCCGCTCATCGCCCATGAGGAGATGCTCGAGCTCGCGGCTGCCGGCGCCAAGGTCCTGCACCTGCGGTGCGTGGAGTACGCGCGGCGCTCCGAGATCCCCATCCACGTGCGCTCGTCGTTCTCCGACCGGCAGGGCACGTGGGTCGTCGACCTGACCCAGCCCCTGCCCGACATCGTCCCGATCGCCGGAGGCACACCCGTGGAGCAACCGATCATCGCCGGGGTCGCACACGACCTCAACGACTGCAAGATCACGGTGGTCGGGGTCCCCGACCGTCCCGGCGAGGCGGCGCTGATCTTCACTGCCGTCGCCGACGCCGGGGTGAACGTCGACATGATCGTGCAGAACGTCTCGGTCGAGGAGACCGGCCTGACCGACGTCACGTTCACCTGCCCGGTCGCCTCCCGGCAGGTCGCGCTCGACGCCCTCACCGCCGCCCAGGAGCTGGTCGGCTACCGGGACCTGCGCTCCGACGACGGCATCGCGAAGATCTCGCTGGTCGGTGCCGGCATGCGCTCGCACCCCGGGGTCTCGGCGACGTTCTTCAAGGCCCTGGCCGACGCCGGCATCAACATCAGCATGATCACCACGTCGGAGATCCGGATCTCGGTGGTGACCAGCAAGGACGTCGCCGAGGACGCCGTGCGCGCGGTCCACACGGCGTTCGGCCTGGACGCTGACGGTGAGGCCGTCGTGTACGCGGGGACCGGGCGATGAGCGTCACCGTCGCCGTCGTCGGCGCCACCGGGCAGGTCGGCGGGGTGATGCGCCGCCTGCTCGAGGCGTCGGCGCTCGACATCGCCGCCGTCCGCTACTTCGCCAGCGCCCGGTCCGCCGGCACGGCGCTGCCCTGGCGCGGTGGCGAGGTGACGGTCGAGGACGCCGCCACCGCCGACCCCGCCGGGATCGACATCGCGGTGTTCTCCGCCGGCGGGGGCACCTCGAAGGCGCTGGCACCGCGGTTCGCCTCGGCTGGGGCGCTCGTCGTCGACAACTCGTCGGCCTGGCGGATGGACCCCGAGGTCCCGCTGGTGGTCTCCGAGGTCAACCCCGAGGCGCTGGACTCGATCCCGAAGGGGATCGTCGCCAACCCCAACTGCACCACGATGGCCGCGATGCCGGTGCTCAAGCCGCTGCACGACGAGGCCGGCCTGCGCCGCCTCGTGGTGAGCAGCTACCAGGCAGTCTCGGGCAGCGGCCTGGCCGGCGTGGAGGAGCTCGCCGCCCAGATCACGGCGGCGGCGACCCAGGACATCGCCGCGCTGACCTACGACGGCGCCGCTGTGCGCCTGCCCGCCCCGTCGAAGTACGTGGCCCCGATCGCGTTCGACGTCGTCCCGCTCGCCGGCTCGCTGGTCGACGACGGCTCCGGGGAGACCGACGAGGAGCAGAAGCTGCGCAACGAGAGCCGCAAGATCCTGGGGATCCCGGACCTCGCGGTCTCGGGCACGTGCGTGCGCGTCCCGGTCTTCACCGGGCACTCGCTGAGCATCAACGCCGAGTTCGCAGCTCCGATCACCGCCGAGCGGGCCCGCACGCTGCTGGAGGGGGCGCCCGGGGTCGCCTGGTCGGACGTGCCGACGCCGCTGCAGGCGGCCGGTGCCGACCCCTCGTTCGTGGGCCGGCTGCGCCAGGACCCGAGCGTGCCGGACGGCCGTGGGCTGGCGCTGTTCCTCGCCAACGACAACCTGCGCAAGGGCGCGGCGCTCAACGCCGTGCAGATCGCCGAGCTGCTGGCGGCCCGGCTGGGGTGAGCCGACCACCACGGCCCGACCCGACCCGCAGCCCGGGGTCGCCGGCTGCTGGAGGGTTTGGGGTCCCGGCAGCGCTGACGTAGGATTGGCGGGCATTCGGGATGTGGCGCAGCTTGGTAGCGCGCTTCGTTCGGGACGAAGAGGTCGTGGGTTCAAATCCCGCCATCCCGACATATGGATCAGCCCCCGGGCCTCGTGCCCGGGGGCTGATCCATGCATCGGTCAGGCCACGGATGTGGGAGGGGCCACGCGCAGCGTGGCGACGGATCCCGCCAGCCCGACGCCACGAAGGCCCCTTTCGGCGAAGCCGAGCGGGGCACGCCGTCGACGCGCCTACGCCCATGCCCCCGCGAGCCAGGCGCGATGCCGCTCCACGTCGGCGTCGTCGCCCATGTGCCCGACCTCGCTGACCTCCGCGGCCGCGCCCGGGATCGCCGAGGCGAGCCAGTCGCCGTGCGCGGCCGGCACCAGGGTGTCGGCGCGGCCGTAGCTGAGCCGCACCGGCACCTCGATCGCGGCCACGTCGAAGCCCCACGGCTGCACGAGGGCGAGGTCGTCGTCGACCCAGCCGTCGACGCCCGGTGCCAGCGCGTGCGCCATCTGGGCCCCCATGGGCACGCTGTGCCGCGCCATCTGCGTCCGGTCCTGCTCGGCCAGCTCGTAGGCGTCGCCGAGGATGTCGGAGCGACCGTCGGCCAGGCGCGCGAGGATGGTGCCGCGCTCGGCCTCGCACAGCGCGCGGATCTCCGCCTCGCCGGCCATGGCCGCCCGGAACTCCAGCACGTTGCCCTCGGTCATGCCGTCCAACCACGCCTCCTCGGCGAGTCCGTCCGGCCCGATCGGCGCCACCGAGACCACGGCCAGGCAGCGCAGGACACGCTCGGGGAGCAGCGCGGCGAGCGCCAGGGCATGGGGTCCACCCCCCGAGCCGCCGGTGACGGCGAACCGGCCCAGGCCGAGCGTGTCCGCGACCGTGACGAGGTCGGCGACGAGGTCGACCACGCGGCGCCCGGGCTGCCTGGTCGACTCGCCGTAGCCGGGACGGTCGAGGCTGAACCGCCGCAACCCGTGGCGGGCGTCGATCGAGGGATCCGGTCCCCACCAGCTGATCCGCCCGCCCGGCGTGCCGTGGATCGCGAGGACCGGCAGGCCGTGCGGGTCCCCCCATTCGGCCAGGGCCAGCGTCCGTCCGTCCGGCAGGGCGATCCGATGCTCGACGTGGTCCGGGATCGCACTGGACGGGGTGGCACTGGCAGGGGTCGCGCCCGCGGTGGTGGCGGGTTCGGGCATGGCCTGGCGCTCCTCTGGGTGGCTGGTGGGGACGGCGCCGCATGGTCCGGCGTCGGTGCGTCGAGCGTAGCCGCGCCCGCGCGGCACCGTCGTGCGCGGCGAGCCGCCCTACCTGATGGACAGCAGGGTCGCCTCGGGTCGGCAGGCCAGCCGGATGGGCGTGAACGGGTTGGTCCCCAGGCCCGCGGAGACGTGCAGCGCCGCCCCGTCCCACGCCGAGAGGCCCTTGGCACGGTCCCGCGGCAGGTCGCAGTTGGTGACCAGGGCGCCGAGCCAGGGCAGGCAGACCTGGCCGCCGTGGGTGTGGCCGGCCAGGATGAGGTCGGCCCCGTCGGCGGCCATCGGGTCGAGCACCCGCCGGTAGGGCGCATGGGCCACGCCCAGGCGCAGGTCCGCGCCCGGGTCGAACGGTCCGGCGACCAGCGGGTAGCGGTCCCGACGGATGTGGGGATCGTCCACGCCGCGGGCGTCGATGCGCCAGCCGGCGACCTGCAGCGCCGCGCGTGCGTTGTCCAGGTCGACCCACCCGGCCGAGGTGAGGCCCTCGTCCAGCGGCGTCGGGTCGATGGGCGCACGCCTGGTCCGCAGCTCGCTGGGTCCCTGCAGGTACTTCATGGGGTTCGACGCCGAGGGGGCGTAGTAGTCGTTGGATCCCCGGACGTACGCGCCGGGCCGCTCGAGCAGGGGTGCGAGCGCGTCCAGCGCGAGGGCCGGACCGGTGGCGTCACCGTGGAAGTCCCCGGTCACCACGGTCAGGTCCGGCTCCAGCCCGGCCAGCTCGCGCAGCCAGGCGATCCGGTCGGCGTCCCGGGGCGACAGGTGCAGGTCGGACAGGTGCAGCAGGCGCAGCGGGCGTCGGCCGCCGTCGCGCCCCAGGCTCACGGTGGCCTCGCGCAGGGTGTACTGGCGCGCCTCCCACAGGGCGTAGCCGGCCGTCCCGGCGCCAGCGGCGGCAAGGAGCCCCGCGGCGCCCAGCAGTCCAGGCATGCCCATGGGGGCACAGTCTGGCAGGCCGGCCGATCTGGGGCGCGCGAGAATGCCGGCATGACCGACCTCAAGGCGACCCTCCAGCACGACCTGACCGAGGCGATCCGGTCCCGGGACGAGGTGACGGCCGCGACCCTGCGGATGGCCCTCGCCGCACTCACCACCGAGGAGGTCGCGGGGCGGACGGCCCGCACGCTCTCCGAGCCCGAGGTCGTCGGGGTGCTCACGAAGGAGGCCAAGAAGCGCCAGGAGGCAGCGGCGGCGTTCGCCGGGGCAGGGCGCCCCGAGCTCGCCGCCCGTGAGCAGGCCGAGCTGGCCGTCCTCGCCCGCTACCTGCCCGAGCCGCTCACGGACGCGGAGGTGGGCGAGCTGGTCACCGCCGCGATCGTGTCGGCCGCGGCCGAGGGCGCCACGGGGATGGCGGCGATGGGTCGGGTCATGCGGGAGCTCACCCCGCGGACGACCGGGCGCTACGACGGCGGCCGGCTGGCCGCGCTGGTCCGCAGCGCCCTGGCCGGCGGCTGATCCCGCGCTAGTCCTGCTCGGTCGCCGCCGGTGTGGCGCCCTGGTCCGCGTCGGTGGCCGGCGGCTGGGGGGCCGAGGGCGACGGCGTGGGGGTGGGCGGCTTGGGCGGTTGCACCTGGGCGGGCGTGCCGCGGGTTCGCGCCGGACCGAGGTTCCACTGGTTCTGCAGGTTCATGGGCACGGGATCGCTGCCCGCCAGCGCCCCCTGCATCGCACGCCGCCAGACCGGTCCCGGGATGGACGACCCGAACACCTGCGAGTAGTACCGGCCGTTGATGACGATGTTGCGCAGGGTGTTCCCCTGGCCGCCACGCGGGTCGTACACCATGACCGCCGCCGCGAGGTCCGGCGTGGAGCCCGCGAACCAGACGGAGGCGTTGTCGTTGGTGGTCCCGGTCTTGCCGGTGGTGTCCCGGCCCAGGCTCATCGCCGCCCCGGTGCGGCCGCCGATGCTGCCGTCGACCACGCTGGTCAGGATCGCCGCCGCGGCGTCGGCGACGTTGCGGCTCACGGCCTGCTTGCACTTGGGCGCCGGCACGGGGATCTTCTCGCCGTTGCGGTCGACCACCTTCGCGATGACGCGCGGCTTGCAGTACTGCCCGTGCGCGCTCACGGTGGCGTAGGCGTTGGCCATGGTGAGCGGTGAGACCTCCGTCGAGCCGAGCACGAAGGAGGCGATCTCGCTCGGGGCCTTGCCGGTCCCGGCGACGCGCACGCCCAGCCGCTTGGCCACGTCGACGGTCTCGCACACGCCCGCGCGCTTCTCGAGCTCGACGAAGTACGTGTTCACCGAGTAGGCGGTGCCCCGGAACATGTCGAAGCTGCCCGAGGACGTCGAGTTCGAGACCGTGTACGGCTCCCGGCCGCCCGGTGTCAGCGGTGCCCCCTGGCAGTCGGTCATCCCGAAGAAGTCCTTGCGCGGCGGGGAGCTGATGACCGTGAAGGGGCTGAGCCCCTGCTCCAGGGCGGCCAGCATCGTGAACAGCTTGAACGTCGAGCCGGCCGCCGCGCCCAGCCCGCCGCCGTCCTTGCGGTCGACGGCCAGGTTGAAGGCCGATGTCCCCGGCTCCTTGCGATCGGTGCCCCACGTGGTGTTCTGGGACAGCGCCTGGACGTTGCCGGTGCCGGGCTCGATCATGGCGATGGCCACGGCCTTGCGGCTGGGATCCTTGGGCGGGATCGCCTCCATGACGGCCTGGGTCGCGGCCTTCTGCGCCGGGACGTCCAGCGTCGTGTAGATGTCGTACCCACCAGCGCGCCAGGCCTCCGCCCGCTCCTCCGGGGTCTCCCCGAACAGCTCCATCTCCTGGACCTGCCGGACTGCGTAGTCGCAGAAGTAGGGCGCCCACGAGGCCGTGCAGCCGTTCAGGGTGCGCTTGGGCTTGAGGGTGTCCTCGATGTCGAGGGCCTTGGCCTCCCGCGCCTCCTCGACCGTGATGTAGCCGAGCTCGGCCATCCGGTTGAGCACCACGTCGCGGCGGGCCTGGGACTCCTCCGGGTTGCGCGTCGGGTCGAAGCGGGTGGGCTGCTGGACGATCCCGGCCAGCGTCGCGGCCTCCACCAGCTCGAGCTTGCGCGCCCGCTTGGAGAAGTAGCGCTGGGACGCGGCCTCGATGCCGTACGCCCGTGAGCCGAAGAAGGCGATGTTGAGGTAGCGCTCGAGGATCTGCTCCTTGGTCAGCCGCTTCTCCAGCGCCATCGCGTAGCGGATCTCCCGCAGCTTGCGGGTGATCGTGTCCTCCCGGGCCGCGCTCTGCTCCTCCTCGCTGCGGGCCGAGGTGAGCAGGACGTTCTTCACGTACTGCATCGTCAGGGTCGACCCGCCCTGGGCGACCCCACCGGCGCCGATGTTCGTCATCGCCGCCCGGACCGCGCCGCGCGGGTCGAAGCCGTTGTGCTCGTAGAAGCGCGAGTCCTCGATGGCGATGATCGCCTGCTGCATGACCGGGGCGATGTTGTCCAGCCCGACCTCGCGGCGGTTCTCCTCGAACACCGTCGCGATCCGGGTGCCGTCGGCGGCGAAGATGCGGGTGCGTACCGGCAGGGCCGGTTCGCGGAACTCCTGGGGCAGGTCCTCGTAGGACTCGATCGAGTCGCGGGCGGCCACGCTCACCGGGCCCACCACGGGCAGGGCCATGCCGGCCACGACGACGCCGGCCAGGCCGGCGACGGCCACGAACGCCACGACCTTCGGGATCGAGGCGGCCAGCGGGCGTCGACGCTTCGAGGGCGGGGAGGTCACCCCACCAGTGTAAGTCGGGTGCGGGTGTGCTAACGGCGAGCCGAACCGGCGGCCTCGGCGGCGTGCCGGCGCTCGGCGAGCGCCACCCCGACCCGGCGCAGGCCCTCGAGGTCGTGGACGTCCTGCGCGAGCGCGGGCACCGCGACCACGGGCACCGCCGGGTTGGCGGCCACGAACCGGTCGGCGAGGTGGTGCTGGCGGGCGGCCTGGCGCATCCGGTCGGCGTGCAGCTCGAGCAGGCTCGCCGCGAGCGCCTCGGCCGAGTCCGGCAGCGGGTCGCCGTCGCGCAGGCGCTCCGCGCCGGCCCCCGCCAGCTCCGCGCTGAGCTCGGGCAGCCGGATCGGCGCCACCCGGTTGAGCACCATCCCGGCCAGCGGCATCCGGTCCTCCTCGAGCCGCTCCACGAAGTACGTCGCCTCGCGCAGCGCGTCCGGCTCGGGGGAGGCGACGACCAGGAACGCCGTCCCCGGCGCCGCCAGCAGCGCGTAGGTCTGCTCGGCCCGTTCCCGGAACCCGCCGAACAGGGCGTCGAACGACGCGACGAAGGTCTGCAGGTCGCGCAGCACCTGGGCGCCGATGATCTTGGTGAGCACGTTCGAGAACACCCCGAGCCCGGCCGAGAGGACCCGGACGTAGGCCCGACCGCCGGCCCGCGCGGGTGCGGCCAGGATCCGGATGAGCCGACCGTCGAGGAAGCTGCCCAGGCGCTTCGGCGCATCGAGGAAGTCCAGGGCGGAGCGGGACGGCGGGGTGTCCACGACGATGAGGTCCCACGTGCCGTCGGCCTGCGACTGCCGGTGCAGCTGCCCGAGCTTCTCCATGGCCATGTACTCCTGCGTCCCCGCGAACGACGTGGACAGCGCCTGGTAGAAGGGGTTGGCCAGGATCGCCGCGGCGCGCGCCGGCTCGGCGTGGGACTCGACGACCTCGTCGAAGGTCCGCTTCATGTCGAGCATCATCGCGTCGAGCGAGCCCCCGGCCGCGGTGTCGATCCCGGGGATCGGCGCGGGGACGTTGTCCAGCTGGGACAGGCCCAGGCTCTGCGCGAGGCGCCGCGCTGGGTCGATCGTGAGCACCACGGCGCGCCGCCCGCGCTCGGCCGCGCGCACGCCGACCGCGGCGGCGGTGGTGGTCTTGCCGACACCACCCGAGCCGCAGCAGACCACGATCCGCGTCGTGGGGTCGTCCAGGAGGGCGTCGACCTCGAGTCGGTGGGCGGACTGCCACAGCGAGGGGCTCATCGGGGCTCCGCCCCGAGGCCCTGGACCCGCAGGTCCTCGGCCAGCTCGTAGAGGCAGCCCAGGTCGATGCCGGTGGGGATGTGCGGCAGCGAGAGCACCGGGCGACCCACCTCCAGCAGCCGGGCGCGCTCCTGCTCGGCGAGGGCCACGCGCTCGGCGTGGTCGCGTGCCTCGTCGAGCAGGGCGTCGACGACCGCAGCCACCGCGGCCCGCCGCGGGGTCACCACGTCAGCGGCCTGCACCGCCCCGGCCAGGGCGACCGCGTCGAGCTCGCCGGCCAGCGCCGCCCGCTGCTGGGCGCTGGTCAGCACGGCGGGACGGTCGGCGTTGACCAGGATCGCCCCGACGGGCAGGTCGGCCGTCTCGAGCTCGCCGATCCCGTCCAGCGTCTCCTGGACGGGCATCTCCTCGAGCAGCGTGACCAGGTGCACGGCCGTCCTCGGCGAGCGGATCACCGCCATCACCGAGTTCGCCTGGCTGTGGATGGGCCCCATCCGGGCCACGCCGGCCACCTCCGAGTTGACGTTGAGGAAGCGCGCGATCCGCCCGGTCGGCGGTGCGTCCATGACGACGGCGTCGTAGCGGGCCCGGCCGTCCTCGGTGCGCTTGACCGACTCGATCGCCTTGCCGGTGAGCAGCACGTCGCGCACACCCGGCGCGATGGTGGTGGCGAAGTCGATGGCGCCGAGCCGCGACAGCGCCGATCCGGCCCGGCGCAGGTTGTAGAACAGCTCGAGGTACTCCAGCAGCGCCGCCTCGGGGTCCACGGCGAGCGCGTGGACCTCGCCGCCGCCGGGGCCGCGCGCCACCCGGCGCTCCTCGTAGGGCAGCGGCGGGGTGTCGAACAGCTGCGAGATCCCCTGGCGGCCCTCGACCTCCATGAGCAGCGTGCGCCGGCCCTCGGCCGCCAGGGCCAGCGCGAGCGCGGCGGCGACGGTCGTCTTGCCGGTGCCGCCCTTGCCGGTGACCACGTGCAGCCGGACGCCGGGGAACAGGCGTGGGGTGGTCACCGATCCAGACTAGTCAGCACCGGCAGCATCCGCCCGGCCGCTCAGGTGGGCCAGCTGGGCGGCCAACGAGAGGTGGGCGGCCCAGCGCAGCGCCTCGGGCACGTCCGGGTAGGCCGCGTCCAGCAGCGCCTCCCGGTCGGTGGTCCCGGTGGCCAGCGCCGCCTCGACCAGGGCCAGCCGCTCGGCCCGGTGGCTGCGGTAGTCGGCGATGAGTCCTGCCGGATCCGGGCAGGCCGGACCGTGCCCGGGCAGCACCCACCGCGCCCCGGTGCTGCCGGCCACCTCGGCCAGGCGGGCCAGGGAGGCCAGGTAGGCACCCAGGTCGCCGTCGGGATGCACGATGACCGCGCTGCCGCGTCCCAGGACGGTGTCCCCGGTCAGCAGCGCCCCGTCGGCGGGCAGCAGGAACGTGAGGCTGTCCCGGGTGTGTCCCGGGGTCGCGACCACGGCCAGCTCGAGGCCGTCGACCGCCACGACGTCACCCTCCGCCAGGCCCTCGCCCCCCAGGCGGTGTCCGGGATCCAGCGCGCGGACGGGCGCCCCGGTCGCCTCGTGCATGGCCCGGGCGCCCTCGGCATGGTCGGGATGGCCGTGGGTGAGCAGGATCTGCGTGATGCGGGTCCCGCGCCGCTCGGCCAGGGCCAGCACCGCCGCGCGATGCCTTGGGTCGTCGGGTCCCGGGTCGACCAGGACCGCCCGTGCCGCGCCCGGCTCGGCCAGCAGCCAGGTGTTCGTCCCGTCGAGGGTCATCCACCCGGGGTTCGGGGCCAGCACCGCGGTGGCCCGCTCGGTGACCGGACCGGCCGCCCACGGACCGGTGGAGCCGAGCGGCTTCACGGGCGGGCGACGGTCGGGTGGCTCATCGCGTCCCCCGCTCCTCGGAGCCCGCCGGCTCACCGGTCGGCCCGACCACCGCGCCGGTCGCACCGTGCACGAGGACCCACGTCAGGGCGCCGTCGGCGAGGACGGCCCGGGGCATCAGCGGCACGACCGGGTGCGAGCGCGCCCACGCCAGGGCGTCCCCCACGTCGCGGTGCCGGGCGAGCTCGGCGAGCACGGCCACGGTCGGCGGCAGCATCGGCATGGCCCCGCGCTCGTACGCCGCCAGGGCGTCGGCGGGCGGGAACCAGTGGGCGAGGTCGGTCTCGGTCTCGTGCCGGTCCACCTCCTGGCCGGCGGGGAGGGCGGCGGCCAGGAACCGGGTGTCGTAGCGGCGCGTCTCCACCTCGGGGGTGATCCAGTGCGCGATCGGCACGAGCAGGTCGGCGTCCAGGTGCAGCCGCCGGCGCACGAGCACCTCCGGGAAGCCCGCGGCCCGCTCGCTGGCCCGCCGGTCCCGGGCCCAGCCGCCGTCCGGCACCGCCGGACGCCCTGACCGGTCCACCGCCAGCAGGACCCCGGCCTCCTCGAACGTCTCGCGGACCCCGGCAGCGACGATCGCCCGGGCGAGGGGCTCGTCGGCCCAGGCGCCCGTGGGCACCGAGCCGCGCACGGTGGGGCGGCTGTCCTGCGCCTCGTCGACGCGGCCGCCGGGGAAGACGTGCATGCCCGGCGCGAAGGCCATGGTGGCCGGCCGGCGCATGAGCAGTGCCTCGAGGCCGGCTGGCCCGTCGCGCAGGAGGACCACGGTCGCGGCCGGGACCGCCGGTGGCGGCGTCCACGCCCCGCCCTCGGCGAGCATCCGGGCCCGGGCGACCAGCTCCTCGGGCATGCGCAGGGTCACTCAGCCGACCTCCACGATCACCTCGACCTCGACGGGGGCGCCGAGCGGGAGCGCGGCGACGCCCACCGCGGAGCGCGCGTGCACCCCGGCCTCGCCGAACGCCGCGCCGAGCAGCTCGCTCGCCCCGTTGACGACGGCGGGCTGGCCGGTGAACCCGGGTGCGGATGCCACGAAGCCCACGACCTTGACCACGCGGGTCACCCGGTCCAGGTCCCCGACCAGGCCGCGCACCGCGGCGATCGCGTTGAGCGCGCACCGGGCGGCCATCGCGTGGGCCGCCTCCGGCGTCACCTCCGCGCCGACCAGGCCGGTGCCCATGAGCTGGCCGTCGACGAGGGGCAGCTGCCCGGAGGTGAAGACCAGCGACCCGGCGCGCACGGCCGGCACGTAGGCGGCGACCGGGGCGGCGACCTCCGGGACGGGGGTGCCGAGTGCGGCCAGCCGCTGCTCGACCGCGCCCATCTCAGCCGACCGGCCGCTTGAAGTACGCCACCAGCTGCTCCGGGTTGGGCCCGGGGACGACCTGCACCAGCTCCCAGCCGTCCTGGCCCCAGGTGTTCAGGATCTGCTGGGTGGCGTGGATGAGCAGGGGCGCGGTCGCGTACTCCCAGCGGGTGCGTTCAGCCATGCGGCCACCCTAGCCGGGCCGCGCAGCGCCGACGACCCCCTCAGCAGGCTGGGTCAGCGCGCCCGGCGCTCCAGCCGTTCCACGTCCAGCAGCGTGACCGAGCGCTGCTCGATCTTGACCCAGCCGCGCTGGGCGAAGTCGGCCAGCGCCTTGTTCACGGTCTCCCGGGAGGCCCCGACGAGCTGGGCGAGCTCCTCCTGGGTGAGCTCGTGGTTGACCACCATGCCGTTCGGCGTGTCCTCGCCGAACTTCCAGCCGAGCTCGAGCAGGGCCTTGGCCACCCGGCCGGGCACGTCGGAGAACACCAGGTCGGCCAGCGCCTCGTTCGTGCGGCGCAGCCGGCGGGCCAGCGCGGCGAGCAGCGCCACGGCGAGGTCGGGGCGACCGACCAGCCACGGCAGCAGGGCCTCGTGGGACATCGAGAGCACCTTCGTGGCCGTCACCGCCGTCGCCGTCGCGGTCCGTGGGCCCGGGTCGAACAGGGAGAGCTCGCCGAGCATCTCCCCGCCGCCGAGCACCGCGATGATCGACTCGCGCCCGTCCGGCGCGGTGTGGCGCAGCTTGATCTTGCCGGTCTCGATCAGGAACAGCTTCTCGCCGGGCTCCCCCTCGGCGAACAGCACGTCGCCCTTGGCGAGCCGGAGCTCCACCATGGAAGCGCGCAGCGCCGCGGCCGCGTCGTCGTCGAGGGCCGAGAACAGGGGGGCGGTGCGCAGGCGGTCCTGCACGGTGGGCTCCTCCCGGGGCAGGGGGCACTCGTCCCCCGCGTGCGAATCAGCCTAGGGGCTGGCGCAGGCCGATGTCGGGCAGCGCGGTGAGGGCCTGGGCCGGATCCTGCCGGTACCGTGCGATGAGCTGGCCGGTCGCCTCGTCGAGCCGGCTGTGGATCTCGCGGCGCATCGCTGACAGGTCGGCCTCCGCGTGCTGCAGCCCGGCGACGAACTCGGCGACGGCGGCCTCGTCGCTCGGGTCGACCACCCGCGTCCACAGCGCGTGCAGGTCGGGCAGGGCCTCGATGTCGCTGGCCGGGCGGACCGACAGGTTGGCCAGCCGGCGGTGCACCGTCCCGGACTGGGCCAGCACCGAGGTCAGCCGCGCCACGAGGTCGCCGTCCGTCGCGCCCCGGGTGAGCAGGTCGATGCGGGCCTGGATGATGCGCCGCCAGTAGGAGACGCGCGACTCCTCCTCGCCGAGCTCACGGCGCAGGTCCCGCAGGTCCTCGAGGGTCAGCCGGGCGTACGCGGGGTCCAGCGCGGGCGGCTGCGGTGCCGGCTTGGTGGCCATCGATCCCCCTCGGGCGGGCGTGCTGCGCAGCGACGCCGGCGGGCTGCGCCCGTGTGCCGCGGGTCGTCGGGCGACGGGCGCGGCTGGACGAGGCCCGGCGGGAGTGCGCGGGTCGCCCCTAGGCTAGCGACATGCCGGCCCCAGCCCCACCCGTGACGCGCACCGCCCTCGTGCGGCGCGCCCGCCGGATGGGCCGGATCCTCGCCGAGGCGTATCCCGATGCGCACTGCGAGCTGGACTTCCGCACGCCCTACGAGCTGCTGGTGGCCACGATCCTGTCCGCCCAGTGCACCGACGTGCGGGTGAACATGGTGACCCCAGCGCTGTTCGCCGCCTACCCCACGCCGGCCGCCCTGGCCGCCGCCGACCGCGCCGAGCTCGAGGCGACGATCATGCCGACGGGGTTCTTCCGGTCCAAGGCGACCTCCCTGCTGGGGATGTCGGCGCGGATCGTCGAGGCGTACGGCGGGGAGGTGCCCGCGCGCCTCGAGGAGCTGGTCACGCTGCCCGGGGTCGGGCGCAAGACGGCCAACGTGGTGCTGGGCAACGCGTTCGGCGTGCCGGGCATCACGGTGGACACCCACGTGGGGCGACTGACCCGACGGTTCGGCTGGACCACGCAGGAGGACCCCGACAAGGTCGAGGCCGAGGTGGGTGCGCTGTTCCCGCGGCGGGAGTGGACCGACCTGTCCCACCGGCTCATCTGGCACGGCCGCCGGATCTGCCACGCCCGCACCCCGGCGTGCGGGGCGTGCCCCCTGGCCGGCCTGTGCCCGAGCTTCGGGATCGGCCAGGTGGACCCCGTGAAGGCCCAGCGGCTGGTGCGGGGATGAGCCCTCCGGTCGCAGGGCAGCCCGCGTGGTTCACCGAGTTCGCGCGCCGGATCGTGGACGTCCCGGGCGGGGAGCTCTCCCGCTTCACCCCGCCACAGGGACTGGCCGGCAACGCCGCCGCGGTGCTCATCCTGTTCGGCGAGGACGACCACGGTCCCGACGTGCTGCTCATCGAGCGGGCCGCCGACATGCGCTCGCACGCCGGCCAGCCGGCCTTCCCGGGGGGCCGGGCCGACCCGGGGGACGCCGACGCCGTGGCCACGGCGCTGCGCGAGGCCCACGAGGAGACCGGGCTGGATCCCGCCGGGGTGGACGTCGTGCTGACCCTGCCCGAGCTCTGGCTCCCGCCGAGCGGGTTCACGGTGACCCCGGTGCTCGGGTACTGGCGGGCGCCCGTGGAGGTGCGGGCTGCCGATCCCGCCGAGGTCGCGCGGGTGGCCCGGGTGCCGGTCTCGGCGCTCATCGACCCGGCCAATCGGGTCACCGTGGTGCACCCCTCGGGCTACCGCGGCCCGGGCTTCGACGTCGTGGGCATGCGGGTGTGGGGGTTCACCGCGATGCTGCTGGACCGCCTGCTCGAGCTCGCCGGATGGTCCGGGCCGTGGCCCCGGGACCGGGAGGTGGCGGTGCCGTGGTGAGCGCAGGTCGAGCCGCGGCCGGGCCGGGTCCCCGCGGCCGGGTCTGTGGGGTGGCCGGATGAACCCGGTCGACCTGGTCCTGCTCGTCGGCGTGCTGCTCGTGGGGTACGCCGGGTGGCGGGCGGGCGTGATCGCCACCGTGGCGGCGTTCGCCGGGTTCCTCGCCGGGGCGCTGGCCGGGGCGTGGCTGGTGCCCCGGCTGCTCGTCAACGCCGAGTGGCCGCCGCTGCTCGAGGGGGCTGCGACCGTGGCGGGCATGCTGGTCCTCGGCATGGTCGGCCAGGCCGTGCTCGGGTCCGTGGGCCGTGCGCTGCGCGGCGCCCTGGACCTCACGCCGCTGCGACTGCTCGACAGCGCCTCCGGGATGGTGGTCAGCGCCGTGGCGTTCCTGCTCAGCGCCTGGCTCGTGCTCTCGGTCGTCGTGTCCATGCCCTCGACCACCGCCGCGGACGCCGTGGCCGGCTCGCGCACGTTCCCGGTGCTCGAGCAGGTCATGGCCGGTCCCGGCGGGGACCTGCTGGCCGACGCCCGGGGCCTGCTGGCCGACCTGGAGCTGCCGAGCCTGCCGTTCAACCCGGCCACCCTGCCGCCGGTGGAGGAGCCCGGCGAGGGCGTCCTGACCGACGCGGCGGTGGAGGTCGCCCGGGAGTCCGTGGTGCAGGTGGCGACCAGCTCGGACCGGTGCGCGGTCACCTCCATGGGCTCGGGGCTGGTGGTCGCTCCCGGACGCGTCGCCACGAATGCCCACGTCGTGACCGGCGCCGACCGGATCACCGTGCGCGGGGCGGGGCTGCGCGGGGCCCGCGCGGCGACGGCCGTGCTCGTCGACCCGAGGACGGACGTCGCCATCCTCGCCGTGCCCGGGCTGGACGCCCCTGCCCCCGCGTGGGCACGGTCGGTCCAGCGGGGCACGGACGCGGCCATCGCCGGGCACCCCGGGGGCGGCCGGTTGACCATCCGGGCGGCCCGGGTCCGGGGCACGGCGAGCATCGCCGAGGACGGCGGCCCGGGCGTCCGCGAGGTGGTGGTCCTGCAGGGGCTGGTGCAGCCGGGCAACTCCGGCGGGCCGGTCCTGGATCCCAGGGGCCGGGTGCTCGGCCTGGTCTTCGCGAACTCCAGCGTGGACGAGCGGACCGGCTTCGCCCTCGCCGCGGAGGAGGTCCTCCCCGCCGTCGAGCGCACCCGGGACGCCAGCGAGCCGGTCTCGACCGGCGCCTGCCCGGCGGGCGGCTGACGCCTGCCGCGGCGTCGAGCCGGATCGGCGAGTGCCGAGCTCAGGCCAGTGCGGGGCCGGGCGGGCTGCCGGCGCCAGGCGGGCTGCCGGCGCCAGGCGGGCTGCCGGGGTCAGACGGTCGGCAGCCAGTCGAGCAGCAGGTCGTGCAGGGCGTCGGGCTGCTCCTCCTGCGGGAAGTGGCCGCACCCGGGCAGCTCGGCCCAGCGGTACGGCCCGCGGACGTAGGCCTCCGAGCCGCGCGCGCTGGCCGGCAGCACGGTGGCGTCGGCGCCGCCGTGCACCTGCAGGACGGGTGCCCAGATCGGTTCCTTCATCCGCCGGGCGAACCGGATGCCGTCGGGGCGGGGGATGGACCGCATGGCCCACCGGTGGTACTCCAGGGCGCAGTGCGCCGTGTTGCGCAGCAGCATGGCGGCCCGGTACCTGGCCTCGGCGTGCTCGTCGGGCCAGGTCGGGGTGGCCGACCAGTCCCGCAGGAGGCGGGCCACACCGGCTGCGCCGTCCTCGAGCAGGTCGCGCTCGGGGGAGGCGGGCACCTGGAAGCCGAACACGTACGCCGAGGCGCGGCGCTGCTGGGCGTCGCCGAGCAGCGCCTCCCGCAGGCGCCGGGGGTGGGGCATCGACACCGGTGCGATCGCGCGGACGGCCTCGGGCTCGAGCGCCGCGGCCACCCAGGCGAGGAAGCCACCCCAGCCCTGGCCCACCACCACCGCGTCACGGGCGCCGAGCGAGCGGATCACCCCGGTGACGTCGGCGGCGAGGGTGAAGGGGTCGTACCCCCGGGGCGGATGGTCGGAGCCGGCGTAGCCGCGCAGGTCCATCGCTGCCGCGCGGTAGCCGGCCCCGGCCAGGACCGGCAGGGCGTGGCGCCAGGTCCACCAGAACGTGGGGAAGCCGTGGAGCAGCAGGACCAGCGGCCCGGCACCTGCCTCCGCGACGTGGAAGCGCGCCCCGTTCGCCGGGACGTCCCGGTGCGTCCATGGTCCCTCGACGCGGACGACGTCCTCGGGGTCGGGCAGCGTCACGGGGCGGGCAGCACGTCCGCGCCGCTCGGCGCGGCCGGCACCAGGCTGGTGCCCGCCGATCCGCCGGTCGGCACCCGGGACGTGAGGGCTGCCTTCGTCTCCTGCACCTGGGTGATCGCGCGCTGCGGCGGACCGACCCGCTTGGCGCGGGACCGGCCGAGCAGGCCCAGGACGATCCCCACGAGGAGCAGCACGCCGGCCACGACCAGGAAGCCCGCCCACGGCGGCAGGCCGGCCTGGATCAGTCCGTACGCCGCGGCGACGAGCGCGAACACGAACGCCAGGAAGGCCAGGACACCGGCCCCGACGAGCATCCCCGAGGTGGCGGCCGCCTGCTTCGCCGAGTACTGGATCTCCGACTTCGCCAGCTCGATCTGCTGCTTGACCAGGGTCTGCCCGTCGGTGAGCACGGCGTTCACGAGCGAGGCGACGCCGCTGTCCTGCTTGGCCATGCCGGGGTCCTTCCACGTGGATGTCCGGGTGGCTGCCCGGCTGCGATGGCCGCAAGGCTAGCGCGTCGGCCCTGCTGACGACCCGGCCCAGGATGGGGTCAGCCTCGGGCCGCCTCAGCCCGGTGGCCGGGGGCCCGGCTCGGCAGCGGGCACGGTGGGACCGGGTGGCTCGGGACCGCTCGTGCCATCAGCGCCGGACCCCGGGGCACGCGTGCGCCGGTGCGGGTCGGGCACCTGGTAGACGTCCGGCACGCCGTCGGCGTCGAGGTCGGTCTCCTCGGCCACGATGAGGGCCGTCAGGGCGCTGCGACGCTGCCGCAACACGACGGCGGAGAGCAGGGCGGCGGCCAGCGTCCCCGACAGGATGCCGACCTTGGCGTCGGCGAGCAGGCCGGACAGCCCGCTGTACGCGAGCTCGGCGATCAGCAGGCTGACGGTGAAGCCGATGCCGGCGAGCAGGCCGACGGCCACCATGTCGGCCCAGCGCAGGGCGGGGTTCAGCTGTGCCCGGGTGAACCTGGCCATGAGCCAGGCCCCGCCGAGCACCCCGATCGGCTTGCCCACGAGCAGGCCCACCAGCACCCCGAGGGTGACCGGGGAGGACAGCGTCTCCAGGAACGGCGGCACCGGCTCGGTGGCCCCGGGCACGGTGCGCACCGTGACCCCGGCGGAGGCGAACGCGAACAGCGGGACCGCCACCCCGGCGACGAACGGGCGCAGCGCGTGCTCGGCGACCTCCCCCGGAGAGCGTGCCTCCCCGGGGTCGCGGGAGACCCGCGTCGCCAGCCCGAGGGCGACCCCGGCCACCGTCGCGTGCACGCCGGACTCGTGCATGAGGTACCAGGTGAGCAGGAACAGCGGGACGTACAGCAGGAGTCGGGCGGGCCGACCCCGCACCCGGCGCCGCTGCAGGCCCCACCACAGCACGACGCACGCGATGGACGCCAGGAAGGGGCCGGCCTGGAACTTGCTCGAGTAGAAGACGGCGATGACCGCGATGGCGCCGAGGTCGTCGACCACGGCGAGGGTCAGCAGGAAGGCCCGCAGGGCCAGCGGCAGTCCCCGGCCCATGATCGCCAGGACCGCCAGGGCGAAGGCGATGTCGGTGGCCATCGGGATGCCCCAGCCCGTGGACTCCGGTGAGAGCCCCCACGTGAACGCGACGAAGATCAGGGCCGGCACGACCATGCCGCCGAGTGCGGCGACGACCGGGACGGCGGCCAGGCTGGGGGTGCTCAGGGTGCCCAGCTGCACCTCGTGCTTGAGCTCGACGCCCGCGAGGTAGAAGAAGAAGGCGAGCAGGAAGTCGGCCGCCCAGACCGACAGCGGCAGGTGCAGGTGCAGCGACTCGGGGCCGACCTCGATGGAGATCAGCTCCACGTAGCTGGCAGCCCACCGCGAGTTCGCCCACACCAGCGCGAGCACGGCGGCCGCCAGCATGAGCAGCCCGCCGACCGTCTCGAGGCGGAGCACCCGCAGCAGCCAGAGCCGCTCGGTGAGCGACGGGCGCTCGAACAGGGTGGTCGACATCGGCGCCAGCATCCCAGCCCGACGCTCGGCCTGTCGACCGGGTGCCCCGGTGGTGGCAGGCCTCCGCCGACCGGTCCGACGCGGGCCCGAGGGGACCTCCACGAAGGGCGTGCCGCACGCCGGCGCCGCTAGCCTGACCGCGCATCGCTCCTCCGTCGCCGCCCGGAAGGACACGCGCATGAGCCACGAGGCACTCGAGAACCTGCTGCACGAGGACCGGCACTTCCCGCCCGATCCCGCGTTCGCGGCGCAGGCGAACGCCACGCCCGCCCTGCTGGAGCACGCGGCTGCTGACCGGGTGGCGTTCTGGGAGGCGCAGGCTGCCCGCCTGCACTGGGACACGCCCTGGGACACCCCGCTCGACTGGTCGACCCCGCCCTTCGCCAAGTGGTTCGTCGGGGGCCGGCTCAACGTCGCCGTGAACTGCGTCGACCGGCACGTCGATGCGGGCCTGGGCGAGCGCGTCGCCCTGCACTTCGAGGGGGAGCCCGGGGACACACGCAGCGTGACCTACGCCGAGCTGTCCCAGGAGGTCCAGCGCGCCGCGAACGCCCTGGCCGAGCTGGGGGTCGGTCCGGGGGACCGCGTCGCGATCTACCTGCCGATGATCCCCGAGGCCGTGATCGCCATGCTCGCCTGCGCCCGCGTGGGTGCGGTGCACTCGGTGGTGTTCGGCGGGTTCTCCGCCGAGGCACTGCGCTCCCGGATCGACGACGCGCAGGCCACCCTGGTGATCACCTCGGACGGGGGCTACCGGCGGGGCTCGGCCGCACCGCTCAAGCCCGCGGTGGACGAGGCGGTGGCGCAGTGCCCGAGCGTGCGCCACGTCCTCGTGGTCCGCCGGACCGGCGGCGCGGTGGACTGGGTCGAGGGCCGCGACCACTGGTGGCACGACCTCGTCGAGCGGCAGCCCGACACGCACGGTGCCGAGGCGTTCGACGCCGAGCACCCGCTGTTCATCCTCTACACCTCGGGCACCACCGGGAAGCCCAAGGGCATCCTGCACACCACCGGGGGGTACCTGACCCAGACGTCGTTCACCCATCACCACGTGTTCGACCTCAAGCCGGAGACCGACGTGTACTGGTGCACCGCCGACATCGGCTGGGTCACCGGGCACTCGTACATCGTGTACGGCCCGCTGGCCAACGGCGTGACCCAGGTGATCTACGAGGGCACCCCCGACACCCCGCACCGCGGCCGCTGGTGGGAGATCGTCGCCAAGTACGGCGTCACGATCCTGTACACCGCGCCAACCGCGATCCGCACGTTCATGAAGTGGGGCGACGACCTGCCGGCGGCGCACGACCTGTCCTCGCTGCGGCTGCTGGGCTCGGTCGGCGAGCCGATCAACATCAACCCCGAGGCGTGGATGTGGTACCGCCGGGTGATCGGCGGGGACCGGTGCCCCATCGTCGACACGTGGTGGCAGACCGAGACCGGCGCCATCATGATCAGCCCGCTGCCCGGCCTCACGACCTGCAAGCCGGGCTCGGCCATGGGCCCCCTGCCCGGGATCGGCGCGCAGGTCGTGGACGACCACGGCGAGGCGGTGGGCCCGGGCGGCGGCGGCTACCTGGTGCTCACCGAGCCGTGGCCGTCGATGCTGCGCGGCATCTGGGGCGACGACCAGCGCTACGTGGACACCTACTGGTCGCGCTGGCCGCAGGTCTACTTCGCCGGCGACGGCGCCAAGCTCGACGAGGACGGCGCCGTCTGGCTGCTGGGGCGGGTCGACGACGTGATGAACGTGTCGGGGCACCGGATCTCGACCACCGAGGTGGAGTCCGCGCTGGTGTCCCATCCCTCGGTCGCGGAGGCGGCCGTGGTGGGGGCCACGGACCCGACCACCGGTCAGGGCATCGTCGCCTTCGTGATCCTGCGTGCCGGCATGGACGGCGGCGAGGCGGTCGTGGCCGAGCTGCGCAACCACGTCGCGCACGAGATCGGCCCGATCGCCAAGCCCCGGCAGATCCTGACCGTGCCCGAGCTGCCGAAGACCCGGTCGGGCAAGATCATGCGCCGGCTGCTGCGCGACGTCGCCGAGCACCGCTCGCTCGGCGACGTCACCACCCTGGCCGACCCCACGGTGATGACGATGATCGGCCAGGGGCTGGCCGGATCCGGATCGGCGGAGTGACCGGGGGCACCGCCGGCCGCGGGGTGACGGGGCCCGGCCAGGGCACGTCCGGCAGTGATCCGCTGGCCGGGCTGCTCGCCCTGCCCGGGGTGGCCGAGGCGGTCGACGCGGGCCGGGCGGCGGTGGACGCGCTGCTGTGGGACCGGACCGTCGGGCGGGCGCAGGCGGAGGTGACCGCCGAGTCCGCCCTCCGGGGTGCCTGGGCGAACGCGTGGTTCGAGGGCGCCGAGTGCGGGCTGGCCGAGCTGCGCACCGGCGCGGCGCTCGACGGCTCGCCGGTGGGCCGGGTGCTGGCCAACACGGTGGCGCTGCACGCCGAGCTGCCCCAGCTCGTGGCGGTCGTCGGCTCCGCGCCGGCGCAGGCCCTGGCTCGGATGCACGCCGTGGCGGCGCACGGCTTCGTTCCCGACGACGCCCTGGGCCGCCCACGGCTCGATGCGGCCCCCGACGACCCCCTGCGGCTCGGCCCGGCAGTGCCGCCCGACGAGGTCGCCGAGCGGCTGGCCACCCTGGGCCAGGTGCTCGTCACCTCGAGCGCCCCGGGGGTGCTGGTCGCTGCCGTGGCCCATGCGGAGGTGGCGGCGCTGCGGCCGTTCGCCTGGGGCTCGGGACTCGTGGCGCGCGGGCTCGTGCGCCTCGTGCTGGCCCAGCGGGGGGTCGACCCGGCGATGCTCGGCTGTCCCGAGCTCGGCCTGCGCAGCGCGGGGCGACCGTCCTACGTGCGCGCCCTGCGCGGGTACGCGGCGGGCAGCGGTGCCGGGGTCGCCGGGATGGTCCAACTCGTGGCCGGCGCTGTCGCAGCCGGTGCCCGGGCTCCGAGCGGGTGGGTGGCCGGCGGGGGATGAGCCTCCCCCGCCGGGCCAGCGTCGGGACACGGTGCCCGGCGAATGCCCCGCGATTCGGGCGTTCTGGCGGCATTCGTCCTGCTCGTACCCCCCACCCCGCACGGAGCTTGCGTCCCGACCCGCCCAGGCTGTTGCATCCGCGATGGCCAAGCCGCATGCTTGCCCTGTCCGGTCGCTGACGACCGAACCGTCGGCTCCTCCCCCCCGAGCTGGCGTGACGGCCCCCGCACCCCCCGGCGGGGGCCGTCCCACGTCCGGGACCGGCTGGGGCCGCCCGACCGCCGTCCGGTGTCCCGTCACGAGCCGCGACATCGTCGGCCGGAGCCTGACGCCGTTGTCCACAGCTTGCGGCCAGCAGCCTTCCCCCATCGGTCGCTCGCCGGCAGGGTTCCGTGCGGGGGTGGGACATGCGGGTTCGGGTGGGCGTGCTCGGGCTGCGACCGGGCCTCGCCGTGCACGCGGTGGCCGCGGTCGCGGCGGCCGGGGCGCAGGTCGTGCCCCTCGCGGGTCCCGAGGGGGACGGTCCGGCCGCGCTGGCCCCGATGGCGCTGACCCCGGCGGAGGCGGTCGACCTGGATCTCGTGCTCCTCGACGGCGGCCTGCCACAGGCCGTCCAGCTCGCTCCCCCGCTCGCCGTCCCGCGCTTGGTCGTCCACCTGCCCGGCGAGCACGCGCAGGCCAGCCGGATCGCCAGCGCCCTCGCGGGCCGGGCCGTCGTCGAGCTGCCGAGCGCAGCCGCCTGGCTGGCCCAGCAGGTCGCGCCGGCGGCGCCCGTGCCCGGTGCCCTCGTCGTCGTGGGGGCGGTGGGGGGTGCGGGCGCCAGCACGCTGGCCATCGCCGCTGCTGCCGCGGCCGGTGCGGACTGCCTGCTGGTCGACGCCGATCCCCGCTCGACGGGCCTGGACCTGCCGTTGGGGATGACCGAGCTGCCGGGCGCCCGGTGGCCGGCGATCCCGGCCAGCGACGCGCCGCTGGTGGCCGAGTCGTTGCGCGCCGCCCTGCCCCGCGCCGGCGGCGTGGCGCTGCTCGCCGGGCCACCTGCCTGCGCGTCCGACCCGCGCGTGGCCGCCGTGGTGGCCGTGGGTCGCCGGCACTTCCCCGCCGTCGTGGTGGACGCCGGCCGGGACGTGCCCAGCTGGGTGACGCCGGCCGACGAGGTGGTGGTCGTGGCCCCCGCCACGCTCGCGGGCCTGATCGGCGTCCGCCGGCTGCTGGAGGCGGCACCGCGCGCGCCGCTGGTGGCCGTGCGCCCGTCCGCATGGCTCGGCGCCGACGCCGTCGCCGCCGAGCTCGGGGTCCATCGCGTGCTGGACATCCCGTCGATGCGACGGGTCGCGGAGGCCGCCGAGTGCGGGGACGTCCTCGCTGGTCGGGTCGGCCGCGAACTGCGCCGGCTGGGGGCCCGGACGTGGACGGCGGCCCGGTGAGCGCGGGGCCCCTGCGGCGCGAGACCGCCATCGGTGCGGCACCCGGCCCCGGCGTCACCTCCGGGCCCGGCGCACCTCACCGCAGCATGCCCGGCACGCCCCGCCCCGGCTCCGCCTCCGGCACCCCTGCCGGGGACCCGACCGAGCACGGACGCCTGCCGGACCGGGTCGACCAGGACCTCGTGGAGCTGGTGCGCAGCCGCCTCGTCGCCGAGGCCCTCCCCGCAGACCCGCTGACCATCGCCGGGATCGTCCGCGAGTCCGGCGCGGTGCTCGACCGGGCCCGCCTCGGCCGCGTCGCCCGGCTGCTGCAGGACGAGCTGCACGGACTCGGCCCGCTCGACCCCCTGCTCGAGGACCGGCGGATCACCGACATCCTGGTGAACGGGCCGGACGAGGTCTGGGTCGACCGGGGCGGCGGCCTGCAGCGCGTCGGCGTGCGGTTCCGCGACGAGGTCGCGGTCCGCCACCTGGCCGTCCGCCTGGCCGCGCGGGCCGGCCGCCGGCTCGACGACGCGGCCCCCTTCGTGGATGCACGCCTGCCCGGCGGGCACCGCCTGCACGCCCTGATCCCGCCGCTCGCGGTCCGCGGCACCACGATCTCCCTGCGGGTGCCCGCGCGGCGGCGGTTCAGCCTGGCCGACCTGGTCGCCGCCGGATCGGTCGACCCCGTGGGGGCCCGGTGGCTGGCGGCCGTCGTCCGGGCCCGCGCCGCCTTCCTGGTCAGCGGCGGGACCGGATCGGGCAAGACCTCGGTGCTCGGGGCCCTGCTCGGCCTCGTGCCGCACGACGAGCGCATCGTGGTCGTCGAGGACACGTGTGAGCTGGCACCCGCCCACCCGCACGTGGTGAGCCTCGAATCCCGCCCAGCGAACGTCGAGGGCAGCGGCGCCATCGGGCTGCAGGCCCTGGTCCGCCAGGCCCTGCGCATGCGCCCGGACCGCCTCGTCGTGGGCGAGGTCCGGGGTGCGGAGGTCGTGGACCTGCTCGCCAGCCTGAACACCGGACACGAGGGCGGGTGCGGCACGATCCACGCGAACGCGGCGGGCGCCCTACCCGAGCGCGTCGTCGCGCTCGCGATGGCCGCCGGGCTGCCCCGGGAGGGCGCCGTCGCCCAGCTGGCGGCAGGCCTCGAGGTGGTCATCCACGTCGCCAGGCGGGCCGACGGGCGGCGGATCGTCGCCGAGGTCGGAGTCGTCGACCTGCGACCCGACGGTCATGCCATGGTCACTCCGGCGCTGGTCGCGGCCTCCGGGGAGCTCCGGCCCGGGCCTGCCCATGCCGCCCTGGTCGACCGGCTGGGGGGACCTCCGTGACCGGCGTGGGCACGGCCGTCCTGGCAGCCTGCCTGGCCGGGCTCACGGCGTGGCTGGTGTCCCCGACGACGGCCGCACCCCGAGCCGGGCAGGGCCGCCGCCGCGAGCGGGCGGCGCGTGACGGCGACGGACGGCTCGACCGACCTGTCCGCTGGTGCCGGAACCGCCTGCGGCCCGATCCCGAGCCGGCCGTCGCCGAGCTGCTGGCCGGCCTCGCCGCCGAGCTCGCCGCCGGGCAGCCGCCGGCGCTCGCCCTCGCGCACGCGGCGGCGGACCTGCACCCGCCGCCGTGTCCGCGGGGCGGACGTGCCGCGGCGGCAGGTGGGGACGTGGTAGCCGCGCTGCGCGTGGACGCCGGTGCGCCCGGGGCTGATGCCCTGCAGGGACTGGCCGCCTGCTGGGAGGTGGCTGAGCAGTCCGGCGCCGGCCTGGCGCTGGCCGTCGGGCGACTGGCCGAGGGCGTGCGGGCCACCGCCGAGGCGCGGGCCCAGCTGCGCGCGGAGGTCGCCGCCGCCCGAGCGTCCGCCCGGCTGCTGGCCGGGCTGCCCGTGTTCGGCCTCGTCATCGGTCACTGGATCGGGGCCGACCCGCTCGCCTGGCTGCTCGGGACCTGGCCGGGTCGGGCCGCGCTGGCGCTGGGGCTGCTGCTGGAGGTCCTCGGGCTGGTGTGGCTGGCCCGGATGGTGCGAGGCGTCCGTGCGGGGCTGTAGCGGGGTCGTCGATGCGCGGCTGGGGAGGCGGGATGGAGTCGGTGCTGCTCGTGGCGGCCCTGGGAACGGCCGTGGCCGTCTGGCTGCTGGTGGGCCCGGGAGGACTCCCACCCGGCTCCGGGCCCGCGCGGCGGGGCCGCCGGGGCATCGCACGGAGCCGGGCGCGGTCCGGACCGACCGGTGACCCGGCCCGGGCGGGGAGCGCCGGTCCGGCAGCCTCGCTGCCCCGGGGGCAGGCGCACGCCGTCGCCGGCCTGGTCGCGATGGTCGTCTGGCTGCTGCTCGGCGGCTGGTGGGGTGCTGGCATCGGCGCCCTCGCCGCCCTGGTGACGCCAGCCCTTCTGGCGCGCCTGGAGACTGCCGCGAGCCGGCGGCGCCGGCTGGCCCTGGTCCGTGCCGCACCGCTCCTGGCCGACCTGCTGGGTGCCGCCCTGGTCGCCGGGGTCCCACTCGAGCGCGCCGTCCCCGTCGTGGGACGAGCGCTGGGCGGACCGACCCAGGAGGCGTTGGCCGCCGTGCACGAGCGCGTGGTGCTGGGCGAGCCGGCGTCCTCCGCCTGGGCCCGACTGGCCGGTGAGCCGGGGCTCGGGCCGGTGGCCCGGTGCGTGGCGCGCTCGGCGAGGACCGGAGCGCCGTTGGCGGGGCTGCTGGCGGCTGCCGCCGGGGACCTGCGGGCCGCCGCCACGGCCGCTGCCCTGGCCGAGGTGCGTGCCGTCTCGGTCCGATCGGTCCTGCCGCTGGGCCTGTGCCTGCTCCCGGCCTTCGCGCTGCTGGGCATCGTGCCGGTCGTCGCGGGGCTGCTGCCCGGCGCCTGAGCGGATCGTCCACAGATCGCCCCGCGAGGGGTTCCGGGACGGCGCCGCCGGGGGGAGCATCGGGGCACCCGCCCAGGGTGGGCGCGGTCCCGGGGAACCGGGCGACGGGGGGAGTACCGATGAACGAACTCGCGATCCGCATGCGTGACGACGAGCGGGGGATGACGACCGCCGAGTACGCGGTCGGCACGGTCGCCGTGTGCGGCCTGGGCGGGGTGCTGATGAAGCTCCTGGCCAGCGAGCAGGTCCGTGCCCTGATCTGGCAGGTGATCTCCGAGGCGTTCGCCTTCCTGTTCTAGGCATGGGCAGGGGGATGGTCCGTGGACAACACGGCCGGGCCGGGTGGCGGCGGATCGTCGCCACCCGGCACCGGGGCCGCAGCGGGGCGGCCGGCCGGGCCGGTCAGGGCGGGTCGGGTGTGGGCGGTGAGACCGGCATGGTCACCGCGGAGCTGGCGGTCGGCCTGCCGGGGCTCGTGGTGGTCGCGGTGGTGCTGGCGTGGCTGCTCAGCCTCGGGGCCGCCCAGGCCGGTCTGGCCCAGGCGGCGCGGGAGGGTGCCCGGGCCGCTGCGCGGGGAGAGCCGACGACGAGTGTGCGGGCAGCCGTCCACCGACTGGTGCCGGACGCCGTCGTCGTGGTGCGGACCCGTGGCGAGCAGGTGGTCGTGACGGCCCAGCTGCGCCGCGAGCCGCCGATGGCCCTGCTGCAGCCGCTGGCCCGTGATCTGGCGGCGTCGGCGACCGGCTGGCGGGAGCGGCCATGAGCCGGGCGGAGGCCGAGCGCCATCTCCGGGCCGCCGTCGTGCGGGGGACCGGGGACCGAGGTTCGGCGAGCGTGCTCCTGGCGCTGTGGGCGGTGGTGCTCACCCTGCTCGCTGCCACGGGCGTCGGGCTGTCGTCCCTGTTGGCGGTGCGGGCCACCGCAGCGGCTGCGGCCGACCTGGGGGCACTGGCTGGCGCATCCGGGGTCCTCGGCGAGGGCGCCGAGCCGTGCGCCCGGGCCGCCGTCGTGGTCGGGGCCAACGGGGCCCGGCTGCTGGCCTGCCGGGTGGAGGGCGCCGAGGTCTGGGTGGAGGTCGGCGCCGCCGCGCCCGCGGCGCTCGCCCGGCTGGCACCGGGGTGGGCGGGGACGGTGCGTGCTCGCGCGCACGCCGAGCTGGTGGCGGCGACCCGGTGAGCCACGCCGATGCGGGCCGAACGCGCGGTGGGGTCAGGCCGGGGCGCACGCGAGCATCGCACGGCCGAGGCGGAGGGCAGCATCCTTCGCGAGCGGCTCGTTGCCGTTGCCGCACTTGGGGGATTGCACGCAGCTGGGGCAGCCTGTCTCGCACGGGCAGGCCGCGATCGCCCCCGTGGTCACCTCGAGCCAGTGCCGGGCAGCGTGGAAGCCCCGCTCGGCGAAGCCGACGCCACCGGGGTGCCCGTCGTGCACCACGATCGTCGCGACCCCGGTCTGGGGATGCCGCGCGGTCGAGACGCCACCGAGGTCCCAGCGGTCGCACGTGGCGAGCAGCGGGAGGATCCCGATGGCCGCGTGCTCGAGGGCGTGGACCGCACCCGCGACCTCGTCCGCACCTATCCCGGCTTCGGCCAGGACCGCGTCCGGGACGGTCCACCACATGCCGGTCGTCCGCAGCGTCGTCGGGGGCAGCTCGAGGGGGTGCTCGGCGAGCACCTCCCCGCTGGGCCATCGGCGGACGAGGTAGGAGGTGACCCGGCTGGTCACCTCGACCTCGCCCATCCCGACCCCCACCGGGCCCCACGTGTGGTGCGCGTCGATCCCCTCGAGCGTGACGTCCGCGACGCTGCGCGCGTGGGTGCTCAGGTCGGTGACGGTGGCCGCGGCCACGGCCACGCGGTCGTCGAGGTCCAGGGAGCGCACCTCGAACGTGGCGCCCTGGTGGACGTAGAGGGCGCCCTCGTGCACGGCCGCGGGGGCGGCGGGCGGGTCGACCGTGCCGAGCAGCCGACCGGTCCCCTCCTCCACCACCCGCACGGGTCCCCCGCGCGTGCCGCGCAGGTCGACGAGGTCGGCCGGGCGGGCTCCATCGGTCCAGTACCAGCCGTCCCGCCGCCGCCGCAGCAGCCCGCGCTCGGCCAACGTCGCGCACAGGGCCTCGGCCCCGGCGCCGAACCACGTGCCGCACTCCCCCTCGGCCAGCGGGGCCTCGGCGGCCGCCGCGCACAGGTGCCCGGCCAGGACGTAGGGGTTGTCCGGGTCCAGCACCGTCGCCTCGACCGGGTGTCCGGTGAGGACCTCCGGGTGCGCCACGACGTACTGGTCGAGCGGATCCTCCCGTGGGACGAGCACCGCCAGGGCCGCATCCCCGCGCCGGCCCGCCCGGCCCACCTGCTGCCAGAACGAGGCCCGGGTCCCCGGCCAACCCGCCAGCAGCACGGCGTCGAGGCCGCTGACGTCGATGCCCAGCTCCAGGGCGTTGGTCGCAGCCAGCCCCAGCAGCCGTCCGGAGCGCAGGTCCGCCTCGAGTGCCCGGCGCTCCTCGGGCAGGTAGCCGCCGCGGTAGGCGCGCACCAGGCCACCCTGCCGTGCACGCTCGCGGACCCGCCCTGCGACCACCTCCACCCCCCGGCGGGAGCGGGCGAAGGTGAGGGTGCGCACGCCTTGGTCGACCAGGGCCGCCATCAGCCAGCCGGCCTCGCCGAGGGCGCCGCGACCCGGCCCGCCCGAGCCCGCCCGGTCGGGGTCGGCCACGTCCACCCCGTCCCAGCCCGGCGGGACCGCGTCGAGCGGACCAGCGGGTGCCGGTGCCGCGGTCGGCGGGCGCTCACCCGCTCCGGGACCCGTGGCTGCGCCCGGCCGCCAGAGCACGAGGTGGACCGGCCCACGGGCGCTGTCGTCGACGTCGACCACGTCCACGTCCACGCCGAGCAGCCGAGCGGCGGTCCGCCCCGGGTCGGCCACGGTGGCCGAGGCCGCGATGAACGTCGGCTCGGCGCCGTGCAGCGCCGCCACCCGGCGCAGCCGGCGCAGCACGAGGGCGACGTGCGAGCCGAACACCCCGCGGTAGGCGTGCGCCTCGTCGACCACCACGAAGCGCAGCGCGCGCAGGAAGCCACGCCAGCGCTCGTGCGCGGGCAGGATCCCGCGGTGCAGCATGTCGGGATTGGTGACCAGCCAGCGGGCGTGGGCGCGCGCCCAGTCGCGCTGCTCGTCCGGGGTGTCGCCGTCGAGGGCACCCGCGCGCAGCCCCGGCAGCGCCAGGGCCGCGAGCCCCGCGAGCTGGTCGTGGGCCAGGGCCTTGGTGGGCGAGACGTAGAGGACCGAGGAACCGCGCCGGCCGGGTGCCTCCGGCTGCGCCAGCGCCGCGGTGAGCCCCGGCATCCCGAAGGCCGCCGACTTGCCCGACGCCGTCCCCGTGGCCAGCACGACGTGCCGGCCGCCCCAGGCGAGCTCCGCCGTGCGCTGCTGGTGCCGCCACGGTCGGCGGATGCCGCACCGCTGGTACGCCGCGACCACGGACGGGTCCAGCCAGGCCGGCCACTGCCCGGGCAGCCCGGGCCGCGCCGGCAGGTCGCGCACGTGCACCGCCCGGGGGTCGGCGGCCAGCCGCGCCGCCAGCCCGGGGATGTCCGGCGGCCGGGTGGCGTCGCGCAGCAGTGCGATCCCGGGCGGGTGGTCGCCGTCCCCGGGCCATCCGTCCGCGCGCACGTCGACGTTGGGGCCGTGCATCGCGGTCCGCCCTGCCACGGGCCAATCCTGCACCCGGGGACCGACACCGGCCGGACCACGCGGGTGCCCATCACCACCCGGTGCGCCGCCCGGCTCGGGTCCCGCAGCCGCAGGGGCGTGTGCCACAGTTGCCCCGACCGGTGAGGCGAGGAGGCGGGATGGACCTGCAGGTGCAGACGCGGCAGGAGGGTGACGTGGCCGTGCTGGCAGCGTCCGGCGAGGTCGACGTCTACACCGCGCCCGACCTCGATCGCGCCCTCGGGGAGACCTTGGCGGAGGGGCGTGCCCACCTGGTGATCGACCTGTCCGGGGTCTCGTTCCTCGACTCGACCGGGCTCGGGGTGCTCGTGAAGGGCCTCAAGGGCGCTCGCGAGGCGGACGGGTGGCTTCGCCTCGTGGTCACCTCCGAGCGCATCCGCAAGATCTTCGACATCACCGGCCTCGACGCCGCCATGCCCCTGTTCGACACGGTGGACGACGCGTTGCGCGCGTGACCGACCGGGCCCGCTCGGCGGGTGTACAACGGTGGCACCATCCACTTCCCCTGGAGGTCCCATGGCCACGGCGACGCTGACGATCCCCCCGCAGGCCGAGCAGGTCCGCACGGCGCGTCTGGTCACCACGGCCGCTGCCCGCCGCTGCGGGGTCTCCGAGGACCGCATCGACGAGATCCGCCTGGCCGTCGGGGAGGTGATCGCCCGATCCGTGCTGCGCCAGCAGCGGGCCGGGCTGCCCAACCCCGTCGTGGTCGACATCACCGACGACGACGAGCTGTTCACCGTCCGCGTGCAGGATGCCGCGTCCCCCGAGCTCGACGACGAGGACGGAGGCCTGGCCCTCTCGGTCGCCGAGTCGCTGGCCTTCGAGTGCGACGTGCAGCCGGCCGGCAGCGGGTGCTGCATCCGCCTGACCTGGCCGCTGGCCGAGTCGGACCTCGAGCTCGAGTGAGCACGGGCTGACGCAACGGCCTCAAGGGGCGCCGTCCCCCACCGCGAACGGCTGCAACGACGCGTGCCCGCGACGCCCGGGAGCAGACGTTCGACCCGTGCCGGTGGGCCGGAATGCTCTGGGTCGACCCGCTGGATGGCCCCGCGGGTCCCGCCCAAGGGGGGGTGGCTCCCGCGCGGTGGCCCGGTCCTAGACTCACGGCAAACCTATCCCGGGTCGCAGTCCCGCCCGGTCCGACCTCGATCCGCGGCCCGCGCCCGGGCCGCCAGGCCATGAGGAGTCGTCCATGCCAGCTGCGGTGTCGAATGTCGAGCTCGCCGGCGGTCAGATGCTCACGGTGGGCATCGTGGCGGCGATCGCCCTGGCGGCGCTCGGCGTGGCCTGGGCGCTCTCCCGGGAGGTGCTCGCGGCGGGCGCCGGCACGGCCAAGATGCAGGAGATCGCCGCGGCCGTGCAGGAGGGCGCGGCGGCGTACCTGAACCGGCAGTTCAAGACGCTGAGCGTCTTCGCGGTCCTCGTCTTCTTCCTGCTGTTCCTGCTCCCCGCCGAGACCACCGGCGAGCGCATCGGCCGCTCGATCTTCTTCCTCGTGGGCGCGGTCTTCTCGGCCATGACCGGCTACTTCGGCATGTGGCTGGCCGTCCGCGGCAACGTCCGCGTCGCGGCCGCCGCGCGCGACTCCGGTGAGCAGCAGGCGATGCGCATCGCCTTCCGCACCGGCGGCGTGGCCGGCATGTTCACCGTGGGCCTGGGGCTGTTCGGCGCCGCACTCGTCGTGCTGGTCTACCAGGGCGGCGCGCCGCGGGTGCTCGAGGGCTTCGGCTTCGGCGCGGCCCTGCTCGCGATGTTCATGCGGGTCGGCGGTGGCATCTTCACCAAGGCCGCGGACGTCGGCGCCGACCTCGTCGGCAAGGTCGAGGCGCACATCCCCGAGGACGACCCCCGCAACGCGGCCACGATCGCGGACAACGTCGGGGACAACGTGGGCGACTGCGCCGGCATGGCGGCCGACCTCTTCGAGTCCTACGCCGTGGTCCTCGTCGCCGCCCTGATCCTGGGGACCACCGCGTTCGGCGCGCTCGGCCTGGTGTTCCCGCTCGTCGTGCCCGCCATCGGCGTCATCACGGCGGTCGTCGGCATCATCGCGGTCACCCCGCGACCCGGGGACCGATCCGGCATGACCGCGATCAACCGCGGCTTCTTCATCTCCGCTGCGCTGTCCGCGGTGCTCGTGGCGATCGCCGCGTTCGTCTTCCTGCCCGACCGGCTCACCCGGGTCAACGGCATCCGCATCGAGTCCCTGGGCCTGGACGCGATCATCGCCCAGTCGTTCAACCCGCGGTTCCTGGCCATCGGCGCGGTGCTCATCGGCATCGTGCTCGCGGCCGCCATCCAGCAGCTCACCGGCTACTTCACCGAGACCAACCGCCGCCCCGTCGACGACGTCGCGAAGTCGTCGCTGACCGGCCCCGCCACCGTGATCCTCACCGGCATCGCGGTCGGCTACGAGTCGGCCGTGTACTCCGCCCTGCTCATCGGCGCCGCCGTGTTCGGGGCCTACTCGCTGGGCGCGGGGTCGGTGGTCCTGAGCCTGTTCGCGATCGCCCTGGCCGGCACCGGCCTGCTCACGACCGTGGGCGTCATCGTCTCCATGGACACCTTCGGACCGGTCTCGGACAATGCGCAGGGGATCGCCGAGATGTCCGGCGACGTGCACGGCGAGGGGGCGCAGATCCTCACCCGGCTCGACGCCGTGGGCAACACCACGAAGGCCATCACGAAGGGCATCGCGATCGCGACCGCCGTGCTCGCCGCGACCGCGCTGTTCGGCGCGTTCCGCGAGGCGGTCACCGCGGCGGCGATCGACGCCGGCCAGACGGCCGGCGAGGCGCTGGCCAACCTGGCCGCGCTCGGCCAGTACGTCGGCGTGCTCGACGTGGCCAACCCGCGCAACCTCGTCGGCCTGCTGGTCGGCGCGGCCGTCGTGTTCCTGTTCTCCGGCCTGGCGATCAACGCCGTGTCCCGCGCCGCCGGCGCGGTCATCTACGAGGTGCGCCGCCAGTTCCGCGAGCACCCGGGGATCATGGCGGGCACCGAGAAGCCGGAGTACGGCAAGGTCGTCGACATCGTCACCCGCGACTCCCTGCGCGAGCTGAGCACCCCGGGCCTGCTGGCCGTGCTCACCCCGATCGCCGT
>JALOLH010000031.1 GCA_025456065.1 Candidatus Nanopelagicales bacterium
CCGACCAGCTGGATCCGGTCGACCGGGAAGTGCTCGGAGTACCCGGCCCACTGCAGGCCGGGCCGGTTCACCTTGGGAGCCGTCACCAGGCGGGCGGCCAGGTCGACCCCGGCGTCGGTGACGACCTCGAGGTCGAACCGGGCGACGACCGCCGACAGCGCGACTCCCTTGGGGGTCCACGGCACGGCCCGGTCCGGCATGGGGTCGAGCGTAGGGCGCGGGCGCCGCGGCAGCACAGCGGCCGGGCGCCGGCAGCGCCGCGGGCGGCGGCCCGGACGGGCAGACTGGGGGCATGCGGATGCGCGACGAGCTGCGCGACCCGTGGGGCTGGCTCCTCGCGGCCGTTGCCGGGGTCGCCGGCTGGGTCCTGCTCGCCGTCACGCAGGCGACACCCGCCCCGGCGCTGGCCGGCGTGGCCATCGCCCTGGTGACCCTGGCGGGGAAGCTGGCGATCGGTGCTGGGAGGCGGCGGCGCGCCCCAGCGGCCGCGGTCAGGGATCGCCTCCCCGAGCCCCCGCCGGGGAGCCCACAGGCCGCGCTCGGTGAGCGGGCCGCGGCAGCCGTCACGCGCATGGCGGACCTGGCCGAGCGGCCGGCCGACCGGCGCGTGGCCTCCGACCTCGGCTCGGTCCTGGCGGGCAGCGCCGGGGTCGCCGCCGCGCTGGAGGAGCTGGCCGGTCGGGTCACGCTGCTCGACGGCAGCATCGCCGCGGCCCGGCCCGACACGCTCGCCAACGAGATCGCCGCCCTGCAGCAGCGCATGCGAGCCACCAGTGATCCCGAGGTGCGTGCCGAGCAGGAGCGTGCCCTCGCCGCCCTCGACGGCCAGGCCGATGCCATCGACCGACTGCTCCGGCGCCGCGACACCCTGCTGGCGCAGATGCAGGCCGCGGTGGGTGGCCTGGAGGAGCTGGCCTCGGGCTGTGCCGAGATCGTCGCCCTCGGCTCCGCGGACGCCATCGGGGTGGAGCCCCGGATCCTCGCCGAGCTCACCGAGGGGCTCGGCGCCGTCCGGGCCGGGGTGGACGAGGCCCGCCGGGTGCTGCGCGAGCTCTGAGGAGAGGGGTCAGGCGGCGCTGACCACCCGCTCGAAGGGCAGCCGGGGGTTGCGCGGGAACGTGCCGTCGGGCGCTGGGTGCCCGATGTTCACCACCAGGAACGACCGCTGCCGTCCGTCCGGGAAGAAGTCGGCGTCGACGCCGGCCCGGTCGAAGCCGCCCATGGGCCCGGCAGCCAGGCCCGCGGCGCGGATCCCCAGCATCCAGTAGCCAGCCTGCAGGGCGGCGTTGAACTGGCCGAACGCGTGGCGGCCCGCCTCCTCTGCGAAGCCGTCCCGGGCACTGGGATTGCTCGGCAGCACCTCGGGCAGGGTGTCGTGGAAGTCCACGTCGTAGCTCAGGATCGCGATGAGCGGGGCGGACGCCGCCTTCGCGCGGTTGCCGGGCGCGAGCCGCGCGATCACCCGCTCCCGGGCCTGCGGGGTCCGCACCAGGGTGACCCGCAGCGGCTGCGCGTTCATCGCCGTGGGGGCCCACTTGACGAGGTCGTGGATGGCGCGCACCTGGGCGTCGGTGACCGGCTCCTCGGTGAACCGGTAGGCGGTGTGCGCCTCGCGGAAGAGCAGGTCGGCGGCGCGGTCGTCCAGGGCGAGCCCGGTGGGGCCCTCCAGTCGCCCCGCGACGATCGTCGCGGCGGCCGAGGCCCCCGCCGTGCCGGTCTGCCCGGAGTGCTGCGTCATGGTCGGTCCCTTCCCGTCGTGTAGTTGAATCATCATCTACCTGTCCCGACGTCGCAACTGGGCCCTGGCGTTCCCGCCCGGGAAGGGGGCCGGCCTCGCGGCCGGCTGTGCGGTCGGGCTCGCCCTGGCGTTCCCGCCCGGGAAGGGGGCCGGCGCAGCGATCGGTGCTGGGTGCATCCGAATGAGGTCAGGCAACCGAAGAGGTACATGACAGGACAGGGCGGGCACCCGGACCCCAGCACGGGCTCGCCGGGAGAATCAGGAGGGTTGGCGCGATGAGCGTGCTCACGCTCCCGCCCGCCGTTCGCCGGACGGCCCCGACGTTTGGCACTATCGGAGTCGTGCTGACCGACGTGACCGATGCCCAGGTTGCGGCCGGCTTCCGGGACGGGGACGAGCAGGCGCTGAACGAGGCCTACCGGCGGTGGTCCGGCCTCGTGCACGCGACCGCGCTGCGCGCCACGGGCAACCCCGAGGATGCGGCCGACATCACCCAGACGGTGTTCGTCAACGCCTGGCGCGGGCGGGGGACCTACCGGCCCGAGGCCGGCAGCCTGCCCGGGTGGCTGATGACGATCACGCGGCGGCGGATCGCCGACCACTGGGAGTCGAGGTCGCGCGACGCCCGGACCCGCGCCGCGGTCGAGGCCACCGAGCCCGTCGAGGAGGCCGTCCCGCCCGAGGTCGAACGGATCGCTGCCCAGATGCTGCTCGCCGACGAGCTCGACCGGCTCGGTGAGCCCGCCCGCCGGATCGTCCGGATGGCGTTCTACGAGGACCTGACCCATAGCCAGATCGCCGATCGGCTGCAGATGCCGATCGGCACCGTGAAGTCGCATATCCGTCGGTCACTGGACCGGCTGCGCGCCAGGATGGTGGTGGAAGATGTCGCACTCTGATCCCACGACGCTCGCGCTCGTGGCCCTCGGCGAGGACATCGACCCCGCTGACGCCGCGCACCTCGCCCAGTGCGAGCAGTGCCTCACGGAGGTGGCCGAGCTGACCGAGGTCGTGACCCTCGGCCGCGAGGCACCCATCGAGCTCGCCCCCGCACCTGAGCACGTCTGGGCCGGGATCCGCGCCGAGCTCGGCCTGCTCGGGGCGCCCGAGGGCAGCGACCGGGGTCGCGTGCTCACCCTGCCGACGGCCGCTCCCGCCCCCGCTGCGGAGGTGCCCCCGCAGCCGGACACCACCGTGGTGCCGATGCGCCCCCGCCGGCGCCCGATGCTCGGCGTGGCTGCCGTGGCCGCCGCGGCGGGCGCCCTGGTCGGCGGTGGCCTGGTCTGGGCCGCCGTGGACGAGGGCGGCCAGCCGATCGGTCCGCAGGGGCAGCTCGTGGCCCAAGCCGTGCTCGACCCGCTCACCGCGGACGTCGCGCAGCCCGGCCAGGCCGAGGTGCTCGACAGCCCGGACGGCCAGGTGATCCGCGTCGACGCGACCGCCCTGCCCGCACGGGACGGCTTCTACGAGGTCTGGCTCATCGACGAGGGCGTGACCAAGCTCGTCGCGCTCGGGGCGCTGCCGGCCGGCTCGGTCGGCACGTTCACCGTCCCGCCGGGCATCTCGATCGAGGACTTCCCGGTGGTGGACATCTCGCTCGAGCCGCTGGACGGTGATCCGGCGCACTCGAAGGAGTCCCTGATGCGCGGCGTGCTGGAGGTCTGAGCTCGCGGCGTGCCCCGTGGTCGGCTCTCCGCGGCCGCTCCCCTCCCGGTCGCGAGGGTGCGTGCGAGACTGGCCGGCATGCCCGCTGCGATCGCGATCGGCCCCGGCATCTGGCGCGTCCCGACCGCACCCTGGGACCTCATCAACTCGTTCCTGCTGCGCAACGCCGACGGCTCCCTCACCCTCGTCGACGCCGGCCTGCGCACCGCACCGCCGCGGATCCGCGCCGCGCTCGCCGAGCTCGACGCCGCCCCCGCCGACGTGACCGCGATCGTGCTGACCCACGCCCACAGCGACCATGCCGGCGGCGCCGCGGCCATGGCGGCGATGACCGGTCAGGGGGTCCGGGCGCACGAGGCGGAGGCGGCAGCCGTCCGGGAGGGCCGCTCCCCCGGGCGCGACCAGGCGTTCCGGCTCGGCCGGCTGATGCGCAGGATCCCCGACCGCTTCGGTGCGGCACCGGTGGCGCGCACGATGGCCGACGGGGAGCTGCTGGTCGACTCCGGGCTGCGCGTGCACCACACCCCGGGGCACACGCCGGGGCACTGCTCACTGCTGCACGAGGCGTCCGGGACGCTCATCACCGGGGACGCGATCTGGAACATGCGCTCGCGGCGCACCTGGCCGGTGCTCGCCTTCTGCACGGACGCGGCGCTCACCGAGCGCACCGCGGCCATGCTCGGCGAGCTGGAGTACACCACTGCCGCGTTCACCCACGGCCCGGAGATCCGCGGTGAGGGCCGCCGGGCTGTCCGCGACTTCCTCGCCAGCCCGCGGCGCTTCGGCCCGGGGCTCTGAGGGAAGCGTCCGGACAGACGACGAGGGCCCCGGATCGCTCCGGGGCCCTCGTGCGGGGGTCAGCTCAACGCTTCTTCTTCGGGGGCAGGTCCATGGGGCGCAGGACCCGGTCGATCACGTGGGCGATCTGCTTGTTGCCCTCGTTGACGTCCACCCCGATCACGCGCGGGTTGCGGCTGTTGTAGTCCTTGTCGCGCAGGCGGATGCCGCCGTCGCGGACGATGACCTTGAACGTGCCGCCCTGGGCCGTCGTGAGCTTGGCACCGTTGGCGCCGAGCGCGGTCTCGGAGTCGATCGTCGCACCGGGGACCACGTGGTACAGCAGCACCTGCTCCACGGTGTTGATGCCGAGGCCGGCCACCGCCTTGAAGATCTTGCGCTCGGAGCGCAGGTGCTTGCCGGTCAGGTCCTCGACGAGGATGCGGAACGCCTGGTCGTTCGGCACGAACGCCGTCGCGGCGACAGTGCCGTCGGTGAGCACGCCCACCGGCGAGCTCGGCTTGGCCTTGAGGACCGCGAGCACGGCCTCGGTGACGATGTCGAAGTCCTTGCTGTTGCGGTCGAACGTGTTGCCGTCCGCGGTCAGGACCGCGGCGAGGGGGTTCGTCCCCTGCTCGGCGGCCATGGCCGGGGCGGCGGCGCCCATCGTCAGGGCGAGGGCGGAGGCGGCGGCGACGCCGGTGGCGAGCTTGCGCATGGGGGGCTCCTTGCTGGGGTGGGCCCGACCTGTTCGGGCGCTCACTCCCTCCTTCTCCCAACGAGCTCGGATCGGATGCACAAGTTCTGAGCAACTTCGCCGCGTCAGGGCGCGGCGCGCTCCCACTCGGATGCCCGCCGGCGGCTCAGCCCACCCAGACCGCCTTGATCTGGCAGAACTCCCGGATGCCGTGCGCGCTCAGCTCACGGCCGTACCCCGACCGCTTCGTGCCGCCGAACGGCAGCTCCGGGTAGGAGATGGTCATGCCGTTGATCGTCACCACCCCGGCATCGAGGTCACGCACGAAGCGGTCCTGCTCGTCGGGATCGGTGGTCCAGGCGTTCGACCCGAGGCCGAAGGTCGTGCCGTTGGCGAGCGTGATGGCCTCGTCGATGTCGGCCACGCGGTAGAGGCCGGCGACCGGGCCGAACACCTCCTCGGCGTACATCGCCATGTCGGGGGTCATGTCCGCCACCACGGTGGGCTCGAAGAACCAGCCGGGCCCGTCCACCGGGCGACCACCGCACAGGATCGAGGCACCCTTGGCGCGCGCGTCGTCGACGAGCGCGTCGACGTCACGCAGCCCACCCTCGGTCGCCAGCGGGCCCACGTCGGTCGCCTCGTCCATGGGGTCGCCGACGACCAGCGCCGCCATGCGCCGCGTGAACGCCTCGGCGAAGGCGTCGTACACGGCGTCGTGGACGATGAAGCGCTTGGCGGCGATGCACGACTGCCCGTTGTTCTGGCAGCGCGCCGTGACGGCCACCTCCGCGGCCCGCTCGAGGTCGGCCGAGGGCATCACGACGAACGGGTCGGAGCCCCCCAGCTCGAGCACGGTCTTCTTGATCTCGTCCCCGCAGATGGCACCGACCGACTGGCCGGCCGGCTCCGAGCCCGTGAGGGTGGCAGCGCGGACCCGCGGGTCGCGCAGCACGCCCTCCACCTCCCGGGCACCGATCAGCAGGGTGGTGAAGCAGCCGGCCGGGAAGCCGGCGCGGCGGAACAGGTCCTCCAGGTACAGGGCGCACTGCGGCACGTTCGAGGCGTGCTTGAGCAGGCCCACGTTGCCCGCCATGAGCGCCGGCGCGGCGAACCGCACGACCTGCCACAGGGGGAAGTTCCACGGCATGACCGCCAGCACGACACCGAGGGGGGCGTAGCGGGCGAAGGCCCGCGATGCTCCCACGGCAGCGGGGGGATCCACCGGTTCGTCGGCCAGCAGCGCCTCCGCGTGCTCGGCGTACCAGCGCATGCCCTTCGCGCACTTGGCCGCCTCCGCGCGGGCCGACTTCAGCGTCTTGCCCATCTCGAGGGTCATCAGCCGGGCGATCGACTCGTTGTCCTCGTCGAGGAGGTCTGCGGCCCGGCGCAGCAGCGCCGCCCGGTGGGCGAACGAGGTCAGGCGCCACTCCTGGAACGTGGCATGGGCGGTGGCGATGGCCGCCTGCACCTGCTCCGGCGTGTGCGCGTCGAAGGTCTCGAGGATCTCGCCGGTGGCTGGGTTCTGGGTCGCGATGGGCATGGGGGTCATCGTGGCACCGGCGCCGTGAGACGCGCACGGCGGCGGTGGTCGTCCATGCCGCCTGTGTCACCGCCAGGTGGACATGCGCCACGGGTCCGACCCGCGGGGCAGGGGGATCCCCGCCGGCCAGATCGTGTCCTCGTCGGCGTCCACGTCACGCAGGTCCGCCGTCGCCAGGCGTGCGTCCGAGAGGTCGGTGCCGTGCAGGACGGCACCGCGCAGGATGGCCACCTCGAGCGTGCAGCGGCAGAGGGTGGCGCCGGTGAGGTCGGCGTCCGTGAGGTCCGCCCCGAACAGGTTGGCGCCGGCCAACGTCGCGCCGGACAGGTCGGCCCGCCGCAGCCGTGCACCGGAGAGGTCGGCGTGCCGCAGGTCGGCATCGTGGAGGACGGCGCCGCTCAGGTCGGCGCGGACCATGCGGGTGCCCACGAAGGTCGCACCGACGGCGCGCACGCCGACGAGGCGGGCCTGGCGCAGGTTGGCCCCGTCGAGCCGCATGCCGGAGAGGTCGGCCCCACCGAGGTCGGCGCGGACCATCCGGCGCCCCGCGAGCTCGGTGCTGTCGATCGTCACTGGTCGGGCGGGCAGCTGGAACATGCCCCCAGCATCGCCGCGGCGTCTGGCCCCGGGGCTGCTCCCCGGCAACCCTGTCCCGACGACCGGGTGAACTCCTCGGGTCGCCCCCCGTCGGCTCGCGGACCTCGAACCGGCCACCCGGCCCGGCCGCACGGCGGCGGGCGCCGGGGCTGCCCCGGTCGTGTTCAATGGGCGGGTGCCCGCCCCCTTCCGCTTCGAGGTCGGCACCCAGCGGGGGCTGGCCCGCACCGGGGTGATCACCACGCCGCACGGCCCGATCCACACGCCCGCGTTCGTGCCGGTCGGTACCAAGGCGACCGTCAAGGCGGTCCTGCCGGAGGCGGCGTCCGCGCTCGGGGCGCAGGCGGTGCTCGCCAACGCCTACCACCTGTACCTGCAGCCCGGGGCGGACATCGTGGACGCGGCCGGCGGCCTCGGGGCCTTCATGCACTGGCCCGGCCCCACCTTCACCGACTCCGGGGGGTTCCAGGTGATGAGCCTGGGCGTCGGGTTCAAGAAGGTGCTCGCGATGGCCTCCGCCGGGATCACCTCCGACGAGGTCATCGCGCCGGGCAAGGACCGGCTCGCGCACGTGGACGACGACGGCGTGGGCTTCATCTCGCACATCGACGGCTCGCGGCACCGGTTCACCCCGGAGTCGAGCATGGCGGTGCAGCACCAGCTCGGGGCCGACATCATCTTCGCCTTCGACGAGTGCACGACCCTGATGAACACGCGGGGCTACCAGGAGCGCTCGGTGGCACGGACCGCGGCGTGGGCGCGGCGCTGCCTGGCGGCCCACGCCGCGCTGACCCACGAGCGCGGGCACCGGCCGTACCAGGCGCTGTTCGGGGTGGTGCAGGGTGCCCAGTTCGAGGACCTGCGGCGCGCCGCGGCACGCGACCTCGGCGGCCTGCCGTTCGACGGCTACGGCATCGGTGGGGCGCTGGAGAAGGCGCAGCTCGAGACCATCGTCGGCTGGGTGAGCGAGGAGCTGCCCGAGGACCGGCCGCGGCACCTGCTCGGCATCGGCGAGCCCGACGACCTGTTCGCCGGCGTGGCCGCGGGCGCGGACACGTTCGACTGCGTCATGCCCTCCCGGGTGGCCCGCAACGGCGCGATCCTGCACCACGACGGGCGCTACAACATCGCGACCGCGGCGAACCGGCGGGCGTTCGCCCCGCTGGACGAGGAGTGCGACTGCTACACCTGCACGCACTACACGCGCGCGTACCTGCACCACCTGGCCAAGTCCGACGAGATCGCCGGGCACACGCTGGCCACGATCCACAACGTGCGCTTCCTGGTGCGACTGGTCGACCGCATGCGCGCGGCGCTCGAGGCAGGCGACTTCGACCCGTTCCGTGCCGAGTTCCTCGGTCGCTACTACGCCCGCCGTCGAGCCACCGGGTCCTGAGCATGCCCACACGCCGCGACGGCATCGGCGAGCACGACGGTGGGTGCGGCGCCCGGCCTCAGGGGACGGGCGGCGCGGCGACGACCCGGCCGTAGGTCGGCTCGTGGCGCTTCACCACGGCGATCACGCGGTAGGTGACCGGCAGGACGAGCACCTCCACGGCGACCTTGTAGACGTACCCGGTGGCCACGTAGTTGACGAACGTCCACCCGGTGATCACGCCGTAGAACGCGATGGTGCAGAAGACCAGGGTGTCGGCGAGCTGGCCCACGGCCGTCGAGCCGAGCAGGCGGACCCAGAGCCGCCGCTCGTCCGTGCGGGCCTTGATGCGGACGAGCACCCAGGCGTTGAGCAGCTGGCCGACCAGGAACCCGGCCAGGCTGGCCGCGACGATGCGGGGCACGAACCCGAGCACCGCCTCGAACGCCGCCTGGTTCGGCCAGTCAGCGGCCGGCGGCGCCACCTGCACGGCCCAGAACGTCAGCGCGGCCAGCGCGGAGAGGGCGAACGCCAGCCAGATCACCCGTCGGGTGGCCCGCCAGCCGTAGACCTCGGACAGGACGTCGCCGACGACGTAGACCAGCGGGAACAGGAACGCCCCGCCGTCGGTGATCAGCGGGCCGACGGCGATCAGCTTCGTGGCACCGACGTTCGAGATCAGCAGCAGGGCGCAGAAGGTCGCGGCGACGGCCCAGAAGTGCCCGGTGACCGCGGCGTGGGCCGGCTCGGCGTGGCCGGCCGGGCTCGTCGGGGTGGCGGTCATGGGGGCGCCATTGAACCACCGGTGGTCCCGTGTGCGGAGGAGCCGGCACCACGGGGGACACTGCACCCGTGACACGGGTCCTGTACGCGCTCGGGCGCTGGTGCGCCGAGCACGCGGTGCTCGTGCTCGTCCTGTGGCTGTCGCTGCTCGGCGGGGTGCGGCTCGCCGACCGGGTGCTGCCGCCGCCGGCGCTCGACCCCTTCGTGCTGGCCGGCACCGACTCCGCCTCCGCACAGACGCTGCTCAACCGGGCGTTCCCGGGCACGGCGGCCGAGCCGGTCCCCCTGCTCGTGGCCGACGACCGGCCGCTCGACGAGGGGGCGGGGGCGGCGCTGGTCGATGACCTCGCCGCCGCGGTGCTGGCCGTCGAGGGCGTGAACGCCGTGCGTGGCCCCGCCGACGACGCCGACCTCCTCGCCGTGGACCGGCGCACCGCGATCCTGCAGCTCACCCTCGCCGAGCGGGCGGCCGGCGACCCCGCCGTCGGCACGGCCATCCTCGAGACCGCGCAGACGAGCGCCGAGGCGGTCGCGCCGACGGCCCGGGTCGCCCTCGGCGGGTACATCGGCCAGCAGATCTCACGCACCGACACGCGACCCTCGGAGGCGCTCGGCCTCGCCCTGGCCGTCATCGTGCTCCTGCTCACGCTGCGGCGCGGGTGGCCCGTCGTGATCCCGCTGGCGACGGCGATCGTGGCGGTCGGGATCGGCCTGGCCACGATCGGACTGCTCGGCCGGCTCGTCTACATCCCCGACGAGGCCCCCACCCTCGGCACGATGCTGGGCCTGGGCGTGGGCATCGACTACGCGCTGTTCCTGGTCACCCGCCACCGCACGCTGCTGCGCCGCGGGTTCGCCGTGGACGACGCGGTCGGCCGGACCGCCGGGACCGCGGGTGCCGGCATGGTGTTCGCCGGCGCCACGCTGCTCACGGCCGTGACCGGCCTGGCCCTGACCGGCATCGCGTTCCTGGCGTGGCTGGGCTACACCGCGGCGATCGTGGTGGCCGTCGCCCTGGCCGCCGCCCTCACGCTGGTCCCCGCCCTGCTGGGCCTGCTGGGCCACCGCGTGCTGCGCCGCGCGGACGCGCAGGCACTGGCCGCCGGCGAGCTCGACCGGGACCGCCCCGACGAGGAGCTCGACCGCGGCAGGTGGGCACGGCTGGCCAACACGGTCACCGGTCGGCCCTGGCCGTTCGCGATCGCGGCCACGCTGGTGCTGCTGCTCATGGCCGCGCCCATGCTCACCATGCAGTTCCAGCAGGCCGACGCCTCGGCGCTGCCCGACGACACCACCGCCCACCAGGCCCACGACCTGGTGACCGAGGCGTTCGGCCCCGGCTCGACCGGACCGCTGGCGATCGTCGGCCAGCTGCACCGCGCCGCGACGACGCCCGACGAGGGCGCTGCGCCGGCGGATGCGCCGGACGCACCGGCCGACCCGCGCGCCGCCGACCCGCGCATCGTCACGGTCACCGACCAGCTGCGGGGCACCGCGGGCATCGCCGAGGTCGCGGACCCGGTGGTGAGCCCGGACGGCGGCGTCGTCATCTGGCGCGCCACCCCCGAGACCGGTCCCTCCGACAAGGCCACCGAGGAGCTGGTCGGCACGATGCGCACGGTGGTGCTGCCGGCGGCCACCGAGGGGGCGGACATGACCGCCTACGTCGGAGGGATCACCGCCGCGCGCACCGACCTCTCGGTGCGCATCGCCGAGCGGCTGGTCCCCTTCATCGTCGGCGTGGCGACCTTGAGCTTCCTGCTGCTGATGCTCGCCTACCGCTCGCTGGTGATCCCGCTCAAGGCCGCGGCGATGAACCTGCTGTCGATCTCGGCCGCGTACGGCGTCGTCGTCGCGGTGTTCCAGTGGGGCTGGGGCGCCGAGCTGATCGGCCTGGACGGGCCCGTGCCGATCGAGTCGTACGTGCCGATGATGATGTTCGCGGTCCTGTTCGGGCTGTCCATGGACTACGAGGTGTTCCTGCTGACCGCGTTCACCGAGCACTTCCAGCGCAGCGGCGACATCGTCACGGCGGTCCGCCGCGGCCTGGCGGACACCGGCCAGCTCATCACCGCCGCCGCCCTGATCATGGTGGTGGTCTTCGCCTCGTTCATCCTGCCGGACAACGCGATCGTGAAGATGTTCGGCGTCGGGCTGGCCACCGCGGTGCTCGTCGACGCCACGATCGTGCGCTGCGTGCTGGTCCCCAGCCTCATGGTGCTGGCCGCACGCTGGACGTGGTGGCTGCCCGGCTGGCTGGACCGCGCCCTGCCGCACCTGCACGTGGAGGGCGACCCGGCCCAGCTGGAGGGCGTGGCCGGGCCGCGGCCGGTGGGGCCGCGGGACCACCTGCCCTCGGCGGGCCGGGCGGCGCTGGTCGCGGGCACCCTCGTGGGATGGGTGGCCGGTGCCGCCGTGGCGATCGAGCCCTCGCCCGCGGTGGGCGCCGCGATCGCGCTGGCCGCGGCCGGCGGCGGCGTCCTGGCGTACGTGCCGCGGTCCAGCCGCGCGGCCAGCGCCGGGCTCGGCGTGCGGCTGCTGGCCATGCTCGTGGGCGCCCTGGTGGCCGGCACGGTGTTCCTGCTCGTCCGGGGCCTGACGCCCGCGACGGCGGACGTGCCGGTGCTGCAGACCGGGCTGGCGCTGCTCGTGCCGCTCGCCCTGGCCGTCCTCACCCCCCTGCGCCGCGTGGCCCTGCCGGTCGGGCTCGGCGCCGCCGCCGCCACGGCCGGCATGGTCGCCGGCGGCGGGCCGCAGCTGTTCCTCGTGCTCGTGCCGGCCGTGGCGGCCGCCGTCTCGACCCGCGTCCTCACCGCGCTGGGCCGGGCCCTGCGTGGCGGCGGCGAGCCGGCCGAACCGCATGTCCCGCGCCTGGGCCGCCTCGACGACCTGAAGGCGGGCAGCGCTGGTACGGGCCACGCCGGCGGGGCCGTGCCGGACCCGGACGGGACCGCGTCGGCCGAGGCCCCGCTGCCGGCGATCGCCGGGCTGGGGCCCTCGGACCCGGGGACGGGGCGGTCATGACGGCGCGTCGACCCCTGGCCGCGGCCGCGCTGGGTGCCGCCGGCGTGGTCCTGCTCGGCCTGGCCCCCGCCCCCGCGGCGCTGGCCGGTGCCCGGGCCCAGCTCCCGGAGTCGTGGGCGCTGACCCCCGCCGCAGCCGCGGCCGCCCTGCGGGGCGTCCCGACCGACGCCGACCCCGTCCCGCCGGCGCTGGTCAACGACGAGGTCGCCGTCGCCGAGCTCGATCCCACCGGGCTGCCGGCCCGCGCCCTGCTCCTGAGCCGGCTCAGCGCGCGTGGGGAGGCCCGCGAGGTCCGCGACCCGGCCAGCGTGACGAACGTGCGCTACCTGGACCGGCTCGGCCGGCCCGACACCGACGCGGACGCCGTGCTGGTCACGGTCGGTGGCGACCGGCCCACCGTGCTCACCCAGGCGCGCTTCGACAAGCCCCTTCCGGTGGCGCTGCACGCGGAGTACGCCCGTGACGGCGCCGTCGTGCCCGCCGCCGACGTCCCCGGCGCGGCCGGGACCTTCCGGGTCACGTACACGGTCACGAACACCACCGCCGAGCAGGTCGAGCTGGACTGGACCGACGCGGCCGGCATCGAGCGCACCACGACGCAGCCGGTGTTCGCCCCCTTCCAGGGCTCGCTGACCGTGACCCTGCCGACCGGGGCCGAGCTGCTCGAGGCGACCGACGCGGTCCTGGCCACCGATGCGGACGGCCGCACCGTGGCGCGGTGGGCGATCGCCCTGCACCCCCCGATCAGCGAGCCGATCCAGACGGTCTCGCTGGCGATGCGCGCCGACCCGGCCGCCATCCCCGCCGCCGCCCTGGAGCTGGCTCCCGTTCCAGCCGCCCAGGACCCCGGCGATGCCTTCGCCGCGGACCTGCTCGACGGCATCACGACCGGCAACGCCGACCTGTACGCCGGGCTGCGCGACCTCGATGTCGGCGCCGAGGGCCTGGCGACCGGATCGGCCGAGCTGGCCGGAGGGCTCTTCGGCCTCGCCGGCGGGGCCGGGCAGGTGGCCGCTGCGTCCGACGCGCTCGCCGGTGGGGTGGGGGACCTGGCCGCCGGGGCCAGCGGCCTGGCGGACGCCTCGGCCACCCTGGCCGAGGGGGTCGGCGACCTCGCCGGCGGAGCCGAGGAGGTGGCCGCCGGCGGCACGGCGCTGGCCTCGGCCCTCGGCGACGCCAGCGGCGGGGCCGACGCGCTCGCCGCCGCGACGGCGCAGCTGGCCGCCGTGGCGGCCGCCGGGGCCGAGCAGGACCCGGTCGCCCCCCTCGTGGCCGGCGGGGCGCAGATCGAGGCGGGCCTGCGGGATGCCGCGGCACGGGTCGGCGGCCCCGGCGACCCGCCGCTCGACCCGACCCGTCCGATCCCCCCCGACGGCGACGACAGCTGCCCGCCGGGCGGCACGGCCCCGCCGGACGACGACTGCGTCACGATCGTCCAGGGCGTGCGAGCCGTCCGCGACGCCCTCACCACGATCGACCAGCTGGGCGGCGCGATCCTCGCTCGGGCCGAGGACGCGCGGGCCGACGCCGGCCGGCTCGCCGCCGCCGTGGCCGGGGCGCAGGCACGCACCGGCGCGGCAGCCCAGGGGGCCGCCGGGCTGCAGGCCGACCTGTGCGACGGGGTCCCCCCCGTGCTCGACGCCGACAGCTGCGCGCGCCTGGGCCAGGTGGCGCGGGACGCGGGGGCCGCCGACGGCACCCTCACTGCCGCACAACCGGTCGCCGTACGGCTGGTCACCACCACGACGGCCCTGGTCGCGCAGGCCGAGGCCCTCGGCACCGCGGCCGGGGCCGCCCTGGCCTCCGTCGACCGCGTGCTCGCCGCCGTCGCCGCGCTCGGCGCCGTGCTGGGCGAGGGCACGCCCGACCAGCCGGGCCTCACCGCGGCGATGGTCGCCCTCAACGCCGGGCTGCGCGAGCTGGCCGAGGGCCTCACGAGCAGCCAGCAGGAGCTCTCGGCGGCGCTGGCCCAGGTCGCTGCCGGCAGCACCGAGCTCGCCGGCGGGCTGCAGGAGGCGGACGCGGGCGCGGAGCAGCTGGCCGGCGGGGCCGACCAGCTCGCCGAGGGCACCGGGCAGGCGGCCGCGGGGGCGGGGCGCCTGGCCCGTGGCTCCGACGCGCTCGCGGACGGCGCCGGGAAGGCGACGACCGGGGCGGAGCAGCTGCGCGGCGGCGCCGCCGGGCTGGCGTCCGGGTCCGACGCCGCCGCCGGCGCCGGCGCGGACCTGGCCGCAGGGGCCCGGCAGCTGCAGCAGGAGGGCACCGCGCCCGCGGCTCGCACGGTGCTGGGGGCCTCGCGCGAACCGGCGGAGGCCGCGGCCTGGCTGGCCGCTGCCGACGCCCGGGCGGCCGACGCCCTGCCCTACGGCGCCCCCGAGGGCGCCGTCGGGCACGTCGCCTACTCCTTCACGCTGCCGGAGGTCGCCGCGCCGAGGTCGCTCTGGGAGCGGATCCGCGCCATGTTCGGCTGAGCCGCACGGGGGCGCCGCTTGCGGCGGCGCTCAGGCCCCCGCCCGCGCCAGTCGCTCGTCGGCCTGGGCCAGCAGGCCCGCCGTACCGCGGCCCGGGCCGTCCTTGAGGTGCTCGAAGGCCGCGTTGTAGGCCGCGACCCAGGCGCCCGCGGCGTGCGCGACCTGCCACTCCAGGGCGCTGAGCCCGCGTCCCCGCGCCTCGGCGTACCCGGCCAGGAAGGCGTCGTTCTGCTCGAGGGTCGAGACGTCGACGTCCTCCTCCGAGACGAAGCACATCGCCGAGTTGCCCGCCAGGGCGGCCTCGGGCAGCGCGACGACCGAGTCCCAGTCGTGGATCACCAAGCGCTCGCCGCCCGCGGGTTGCGGTACCCACCGGCAGTTCTGGGCCTCGAAGTCGCCGTGCGCGGCGACCCGCGGCAGGGCCGCGACGTCGGCCCGCAGCAGCCGGGCCCGGGCACGACGGGCGACCTCGGGGATGAGCGGGTCCATCCGGTCGACGACCCGGTGCGGGTCCCACCGGTGCGACGCCGGGGGCGGCCACAGGCGGGCCGGCGCGTCATGGTCCCAGTGCAGCCAGGGCACGCTGGGCTGGAGGGTCGGCAGGTCGTCGACCGGCGGGGCGAGGGCGACCATGCGCGCCAGCAGCGCACCCCACTCCCCCGGGGACATCGGGGCGACCCGGGCCTCGCCCTCGCCCTCCCACGTCTCGGCGCTCACCGCGAGCTGCCGCGCGTCCACCCGAGCGGCGCCGCCCGCGCCCGTCACCAGCACGACGTCGGTCCCCTCCGCCAGCGGCGCCGGCCCCGCGAGCGGCTGCGGGCACGGGATCCCGCCACGCCACAGCACGGCGTGGACGATCCCGCAGGCGACCTGCCGGGGGTGCGCGCCGCGCACCTTGACCACGACGGCACGGCCGTCGGCCAGCCGCACCCCGTGCACCGCGGACAGCCGCTGCAGCCCGAAGAACTGCTGCACGGCGGGGGCGCCGAGATGCCGGCTGCACCATGCGGCGAGCAGGGGGTCCACGACGTCCGGGGCGCTTCAGTAGGTGAGCAGGGCGGCGAGCTCGGCCTCGGGGGCGGCGGCAGCGACCGCGCCCCGGCCGCCCAGCGCCTCGAGCTCGACGAGGAAGGCGATCCCGGCCACCGCGGCGCCGCACTCCCGGACCAGCCGGACGGTCGCGGCGGCGGTGCCGCCGGTGGCCAGCAGGTCGTCCACCACCAGGACCCGATGGTCGGCCTCCAGGGCGTCGCGATGGATCTCCAGGGAGTCCAACCCGTACTCCAGCGCGTACTCGACCGAGTGCACGGGAGCCGGAAGCTTCCCGCGCTTGCGCACCGGCACGAACCCGACCCCCAGCTGGTAGGCGATCGCCGACCCCAGGATGAAGCCCCGGGACTCGATGCCGACCACCACGTCGAAGTCCCACGCGTCCACCGCGTCGCACAGCTGGTCGACGGTCGCCCGCCACGCCACCGGGTCGCGCAGCACGGTGGTGATGTCGCGGAACAGGATGCCCGGCTTCGGGAAGTCGGGGACGTCGCGCACGAGCGAGCGGATGCGCGCGAGCCGCTCGACGTCGGTGTCCAGCCAGCGGTCGGCCCCGGGCACCGGCGGCACCGGTGGGACGGGTGGCACGGGCGGGACCGCGGGCGGGACCACGGGTGGGATCGCGGGCGGGAGGTCGCCGGCGGCGGGCACCGGCGGGCGCGCAAGCGGCTCGGTCACGACCACGATTGTGCCCCTGCGGGGGCATGGACCGCCGCACGTGGGGGATGCTTGGGCCGACATGGACGACGACGACCTCACCCCCGACGAGGCCACCGAGGACGAGCTGTGGGAGATGCTCGACGAGGCCACCGGGGTCGACCGCGCCCGCATCCTGCACGAGCTCGGCGGCCGGGCCTTCTCCGAGCAGGAGTTCGAGCAGTCGGTGGCCCTGGCCGAGTCCGCCGCGGTCCAGGCCCGGGAGTCCGGTGACGGGCTGCTGACCGCCCGCAGCCTCTTCGGCCAGGCGGCCGGGCTGCGCCGGCTGGGCCGCACCAAGGAGCTGATCACGGTGGCGATGGAGGCCGCCGACCTGCTGCGCGCCAACGGCGAGCCGGCCGAGATCGCCGAGTGCCACGCGATGGTGGCCGCAGCGCTGGCCGACCTCGGCGACGACACCGAGGCGCTCGAGCACTGGCGCAGCGCCGCTCGGCTGTTCGAGAGCGAGGAGCACCCCGGCGAGGCCGGGCGCATGTACATGAGCCTGGGGGAGGCCCTGGGCCGGCTGAACCGCCAGGCCGAGGCGCTGGAGACGTTCGACCACGCCCGCTCGCTGTTCCGCGGCAGCGACGAGCCGGGCGCGGTGCCGTGGGCGGACGACCGGGCGGCGGCGGCGCTGATCGACCTGGGCCGCATCGACGAGGCGCTGGAGCGGCTGCGCGCCGCGCTGAGCGTGCGTGAGGTCCAGCGTGACGTGCCGCGCGTCGCCTACGCCCACTACCGGCTGGGCTGGACCCTGCGCCTGGTCGGGCAGTTCGAGGAGGCCCTGAGCAACCTGAGCGTGGCGGCCGAGCTGTTCGACGAGCTCGAGGACCTCGAGGGCCGCGCGCGCTGCGACCTGGAGGCCGCCAACGCCCTGACGTCGCTGGGCCAGCACGACGAGGCCGACGACCTGTACCGGCGCACCCGCGCGGTCTTCGACGCCCTCGGGCACGACTCGCAGGTGGTGCTCAGCGACGCCAACCGGGCCGTGCTGCTGGCGCGCACGGGCAGGGTGGCCGACGCCGCCGAGCTCAACCGCGCGCTCGTCGCCCGGGCCCGGGCCGGGGAGATGACCTGGCTGCTGGGCGACATCAGCAACCACCTGGCCCGCAACCTCATCGAGCTGGACCGGCCGGACGAGGCCATCGCAGTGCTCGACGCCCAGGACCCCGAGTCCACCGAGGTCGGCGCCCGCGTGCAGGCAGCGGCCCTGCGGGCCAAGGCCCTGCTCGCCACCGGGCGCCGGGCGCTGGCCGCCCGGGCCGCCGAGGACGGCCTGCGGCTGGCGGCCGACGCCGAGATGGTCGCCGAGCGGGCCGAGCTCTACGAGATGCGTGGCCTGTCCCGCCTGTCCTCACGCAGCGCGCCGCGGGTGGCCGCCGCCGAGCGCGACCTCGCCCACGCGGTGGCGCTGTACCTCGCGGCCGGTCTCACGGAACGGGCACGCGAGCTGTCGACCCGCTTCCTGCCCCGGCCGGGCATCGGGGTGCACCGCGGCGGCGGGTTCCTCACGGAGCAGCCGACCCTGCCGATGCCGGAGTCCAAGCCGGACGCCGCGGACTCGCGCGGCGTCGGTCCGGGGGCCGGGGCCGAGCCGCGCAACGACTGAGGTGTGCGGCGGTCCTGTCACCTGGCAGGGTGAAGCCACCGCCTCCGCTGGCTCCCGCGGCCCCCACCCTCCCCGCGCCTCCCCGCCTCCTTGCGCGATGTGGCATCCCCGCCCCCTCCACCGGCTCCGGACGCGATGTGGCATCGCAGCGGCAGGAACGCCGTCGTCCCGACGACCCAGAGGCGGAGGGCACCCCCGGTCAGGTCGCGGCAGCCCGAGGCCGGGCCGGCGCGGAGGGCTCGCCGCCGGTCAGGTGGCGGCGACCCCGAGGTCGGGCTCGCGGGGCGTGCCCTCCTCGCGCAGCCTCGGCTCGGTGCGGTTCTCCGGGTTGATCCCCCGCTTGTCGGCGTAGAAGGCGCGGACCATGTCCATGTCGGCGCCGACGTCGCCGGACGGGCGGAACGTGGGTCCGTACCCCATCGTCCGCGAGGGCCCGTCGCAGAAGCCCAGGCAGATCGGGATGCCGGCCTGCTCGGCCAGGCGGTAGAAGCCGGACTTCCAGTACTCCTTGGGCTTGCGGGTCCCCTCGGCGGCAATCACGAGCTGGAAGCGCTCGGCGGTGCTGGCGTGCGCGACGAGCTCGTCGACCACGCCGGCGGGGTTCGACCGGTCGATGCTGATGCCGCCGGCCCGGCGCATGAACGGGCCCAGGGGCCCGCGGAACAGCTCCTGCTTGCCCAGGAACTTGGCCTGGATGCCGAACGCGCGCGACAGCAGCAGCATCACCGGGAAGTCCCAGGCCGAGGTGTGCGGGGCGGCGACGAGCACCACGACCGGGTCCGGCGGCGGCTCACCCTCGACCGTCCAGCCGGTCGTGGCGAGGATGCGTCGGGCGACCGCCTGGGTGTCCATGGCCGCCGATCCTACGGTCGCGTAGGTTCCTGGTCCGAACCGGCTCGGCCTCAGCGGGCGAGCCGGGTGACCTCGACCACCACCTCGGGATCCTGCGAGAGCGGGCCGGCGTAGATGCCGGTCAGCGGCGAGACGTCGCGGTAGTCGCGGCCGCGCGCGACCACCACGTGGGCGGCCGCGACCGATCGGCCGTTCGTGGGGTCGTGTGCCTCCCAGGCGCCGTTCCAGACCTCGACCCAGGCGTGGCTCTCGCCCACCCCGGGCACGCCGACCTCGGCGTCCTCGGTGTGGATGTAGCCGGACACGTACCGCGCCGGGATGCCCACGGCGCGCAGCAGCGACAGGGTGGTGTGGCTGAAGTCCTGGCAGACCCCCTGGCCCTCGGCCCAGGCCTCGCCGGCGGAGGTGTGCACGTGGGTGACCCCGGGCGTGTAGGCGATGCGGTCGCGCACGGCCTCGATCGCCAGTCCGATCGCGGCCTTCGGCGTGGGCGCGGCACGCAGGGCGGCGAGCACCTGGGCCCGGGCGGGGTCCTCGTCAGCCCCGTCGACCACCGCGCTCGTGCCGAGGAACTCGCACCAGCGGTCCGCAACCTCCGCGGAGCGGATCTCGGCCCAGCTCACGCCCGGCGCCTGGCGCCAGCGCTCGACGGTGTCCACCACCGAGGTGCTCACGACCGTGAGCGTGTGGTGCGGGATGTGCACGTCGAAGGCCTCGACGGCCGTGCCCCAGTAGTCGGTGTAGCGCTGGATCCTGGCGACCGGGGTGACCGTGAGGTCGTGGCGCAGCATGAGCTGGCCGGACGTGCTCAGCGGGGTCATCCGCGCCTCGTTGAACGACGCGCGCACGTCCCCCTGGTAGGTGAGGCGGGTCGTGTGGACCACGGACAGGCGCTGGGTCATCAGTGGCTCCACACGATGGTGCCGGCCTGCCGGAAGAAGGCGGCGGCGACCGCGTCGCTGGCGACGAACGCCGCATCGCGGGCGCGCTCACGCAGCAGCGCGAGATCGGCAGGGGTCGGGTTGACCGAGGCGAACTCGAGCTCGGCGCGCAGGATGCCCACGGTCCGCAGCAGGGTCGAGGTCTGCTGCGGGCTCACGTAGGTGGCCATCGTGCGCACCGCGCGCTCGGCGCGCATCGCGCTCTGCAGCATGGACCGGGGGAACGTGGGGTCGAGCACCAGGAAGCCCTCGACCTGGTCACCGGTGAGCGCGCGCTGCGTCCGCAGGAACGGGTTCAGGCCGCCCGCCGCGCGCAGCGTGGTGGCGGCACCGGCCTGCGGCCACAGCCCGTCGTGGTCGATGTCGAGCAGGCGGCAGGTCATGTCGAGGCGCTCGAGCGCCGCCCCGAGGCGCACGAAGACCAGGCCCTCGTCACGCGGCATCTGCCACTCGATGATGCCGGCGACCACGGCCAGCTCGTCGAGCAGGCTGCGCAGCGGGATGCCGGGGATGACCGTGGAGATGCCCGCCTGCAGGCGCAGGTGCGTGGCGTTCATCCGCTCGAACATGTCGCCCGGCAGCGCCTCCCGGATGGTGCGCGCGTTCTCGCGGGCGGCGGCGACGCTGCCCAGGATCGTCGAGAGGTCGGCCGAGTCCCCGACGACCACCCGGACCAGGCCCGCCGGCGAGAGCACGGCGAGCTCGTCCGGTTCGGGCGGGACGATGCCCAGCGGTCCGAGCAGCGCCTCGGCGCCGACGGCCGGGTTCAGCCTGGTGTCCTCGACGAGGAGCTGGTGGTGCTCCACGAGCAGCCGCGTCGTGGCCTCGGCGCGCTCCACGTAGCGGCCGATCCAGAACATGGCCTCGGCGATCCTGCTCAGCATGGGACGACCCCCCGACGGCTCCCCGGGTCGGCGGCCCCCGGCGCGCCCTGCTGCTGCTGCTCCTCCTGCTGGCGCATGCGCTCGGAGTGCACCGCGGGCTGGTCGCGACGGGCCCTGCCCTCCCCGTTGCCGCGCCCCTGGGCGGCGCTGAACGTCGGTCCGGGGTCGTCCACGACCAGCTCGGGCTCGAGCGGGGGCAGCGGCTCCCCGTCGCCGGAGTCGAGGACCCAGGTGTCCTTCGACCCGCCACCCTGGCTGGAGTTCACCACCAGGCTGCCCTCGGTCAGCGCCACCCGGGTCAGCCCTCCGGGCAGGACCCAGACGCGCTCCCCGTCGTTGACCGCGAACGGCCGCAGGTCCAGGTGCCGCGGCGCCAGCGCGCCGCCCTCCACGAGGGTGGGGCTGGTGGACAGCGGCACGATCGGCTGCGCGATCCAGCCACGCGGGTCGGCCTCGATCTCCGCTGCGGCGGCGGCGAGCTCGGCGTCGCTGGCCCGCGAGCCGACCACGATGCCGTAGCCCCCGGAGCCGTCGACCGGCTTGACCACCATCTGGTCGAGGCGGGGCAGGACGTGGGCGCGCTCGTCGGGGTCGCGCAGGTCGTAGGTGGTCACGTTCGGCAGCACGGGCTCCTCGCCCAGGTAGTAGCGCACGATGGCGGGCACGTAGGGGTAGACCGCCTTGTCGTCGGCCACCCCGTTCCCGACGCCGTTGGCGATCGTCACCGACCCCGCCCGGGCGGCGTTCAGGATCCCGGGGACGCCCAGCACCGAGTCCGGCCGGAAGTGCACCGGGTCCAGGTAGTCGTCGTCGATGCGCCGGTAGATCACGTGCACCGGCTCGCTGCCCCGCGTGGTGCGCATGCGCACCACGCCGTCGCGGCAGAACAGGTCGCGACCCTCGACCAGTTCGACGCCCATCCGTCGGGCGAGGAAGGCGTGCTCGAAGTGGGCCGCGTTGTGCACGCCGGGCGTGAGCACCACGACCGTGGGATCGGCCACCCCCACCGGGGCGGCGGCCAGCAGCGCGGCCAGCAGCCGCGCCGGGTACTCCTCGACGCCGCGCAGCCGGTAGCCGGTGAACACCTCGGGCACGACGTGCGACAGGGTGCGCCGGTTCTCCAGCACGTAGGAGACGCCGGACGGGCAGCGCAGGTTGTCCTCGAGCACCCGGAACGTGCCCTCCTCGTCGCGCACGAGGTCGACGCCGGCCACGTGGATGCGCACGCCGTTGGCGGGCCGAACGCCGTGCGCCTCGCGGTGGAAGTGGGCCGAGGAGGTGATCAGGCGCCGGGGGATCACCTGGTCGTCGAGGATCTGGCCGGCCCCGTACAGGTCGTCGAGGAACATCTCGAGGGCCCTGATCCGCTGGGCGACGCCGGCCTCGATGACCTGCCACTCGACCGCGTCGACGATGCGGGGCACCAGGTCCATGGGCAACGGGCGCTCCCGGCCGGAGAGCGTGAACGTGATCCCCTGGGCGCTCAGGTGGGCGTCGCGCAGCCGGGCACGGGCCAGCAGCCCGTCCGGACCCAGCGCGGCGAGCGCCTCGACGAGCGGCTCGCGGCCCGAGCGGACAGCGCCGGCCTCGTCGTACATCTCGTCCCAGGGGCGCACGCCGGCTATCAGGTCACTGCCACGTGGCCGATCCATGTCGCGCACGTTACGCGCGCGTGACGGCGTCGCCCGCCTGCCGGGCCGCCGGGGGCGTCCGCCCGGTCACGACGCGGGCCCCGCCCCGGGAACCCTCGTACGGTCGCGACGCCCGGGGTGCCGGGGCCCTCGCACGAGCCCAGCCCGAAGACCCAGGCGATCGGGACCTTCGTCCCACTCATGCATATGCATGGCAGGCATAGCCTGCATGTCATGCAGCACATGCAGCCGTCGCCCCCGGGCTCGCGGCCGCTGCTCACCGCACTCGAGGTCCAGCAGCTGCTGCACATCGATCGGTCCACGGTGTACCGGATGGCCGAGGACGGCCGGCTGCCCGCGATCCGGGTGGGGCGCTCCTGGCGCTTCCCCGCCGACCGCATCGAGGCCATGCTGGCCGCCGCGACCCCGCCGAACCCCGCCGTGGAGGGCCCCGCTGGACCCGCCACCGCCGCACCCGGCCCCGCTGGACCCGCCACCGCCGCACCCGGCCCCGCCGCACCCGGCCCCGTCGCTCCCGCCGCACCCGCCACCGCCGCACCCGGCCCCGCCGTACCCGGCCCCGCCGACCCCGGCACCGTGCCCCCTGCCCGCGTCGCCAGCGCCCCCCCGCCAGGCATGATCCATGCGGGTTCGGCGGCCAAGGGCCTGCCGAACCCGCACGGATCATGGGTCGGTGGCCTGGGCAGCCCCATCGACCGCGCGAGCGCCGCCGAACCGGCACTCGATCTGGGCGCCGCCGGCGCCGCCGTCGAGGTCGCCGCCGACCTGCTCGGCGTGATGATGGTCGTCACGGACATGAGCGGTCGCCCGCTCACCGGGGTCGTGAACCCGTGCCCGTGGTTCGCCGAGCACGGCACCGACCGTGACGTGCTCGACCAGTGCGTGGCCGAGTGGCGCGACCTGGCCGACCACCCCGACCTGAGTCCCCGCTTCCAGCCCGGTGCCCTCGGCTTCGAGTGCGCCCGGGCCTTCATCCGCGAGGGCACCACGCTGGTCGGCATGGTGCTCGCGGGCGGGGTGAGCCCGTCGACCGACCCGGGGACCCATCCCGACCTCTACCACCTGGACGGCGACCAGCGCGACCGCGTGCTGGCCGCGCTGCCCAGGATCGCCGCGGCGATCGCCACCCGGTCGCCGGTCCCACCCCCCACGACGGCGCCGATCGGTGCCGTCACGAAGGAGAACTGATGAAGCGGTTGCTCGTCCTCGGCGCCGGCACGGCCGGGACCATGGCCGTGAACAAGCTGCGCCCCCTGCTGCCCCGCGACGAGTGGACGATCACGGTCGTCGACCCTGACGAGCAGCACTACTACCAGCCCGGCTACCTGTTCGTGCCGTTCGGCATCTATCGGCCCGAGGAGATCGTCAAGCCCAAGCAGCGGTTCATGCCCGCCGGGGTCGACCTGGTCCTCGCCGAGGTCGACCGCGTCGAGCCCGACGACAACCGGGTGCTGCTGGTGGACGGCACCGAGCTGCGCTACGACTACCTCATCATCGCGTCGGGCACGACGCCCCGGCCGGACGAGACCCCCGGCATGGCCGACGACCTGGGCGGCAGCGTGCACGAGTTCTACACCTTCGAGGGCGCCACGGCCCTGGCCGAGAAGCTGCGCACCTGGGAGGGCGGCCGCCTGGTCGTGCACATCACCGAGATGCCGATCAAGTGCCCGGTCGCGCCGTTGGAGTTCACGTTCCTGGCCGACGCCTTCTTCACCGAGCAGGGCCTGCGGGACAAGGTCGAGATCACCTACGTGACGCCGCTCGAGGGGGCGTTCACCAAGCCGGTGGCCAGCAAGTACCTCGGCGACATGCTCGACACCCGGGGGATCAGGCTCGAGGGCGACTTCATGGTCGAGTCGATCGACCCCGAGGCCAAGAAGCTGGTCAGCTTCGACGAGCGCGAGGTCGAGTACGACCTGCTCGTGACGATCCCGCTCAACATGGGCGCGGACTTCATCGGCCGCTCGGGCCTGGGCGACGACCTCAACTACGTGGAGGTCGACAAGGAGACCCTGCTCTCGGACACGTACGACAACATCTTCGCGATCGGTGACGCCTCGAACATCCCGGCGTCCAAGGCGGGCTCGGTGGCGCACTTCGCGATGGACCTGTTCCCGCACAACTTCCTGCGCCACATCCAGGGCCTGAGGATGACCGAGCCGTTCGACGGGCACGCGAACTGCTTCATCGAGACCGGCCACGGCAAGGGCCTGCTCATCGACTTCAACTACGAGACCGAGCCGCTGCCCGGCAAGTACCCGCTGCCCGGGTTCGGC
>JALOLH010000090.1 GCA_025456065.1 Candidatus Nanopelagicales bacterium
CCGCTGGACAACGAGACCCCGGTCGGCTGGGGTCGCGAGGTGGCCAAGGGGCTGCGCCGGTCGACGGTCGTGCAATGGGACAACCAGGGCCACGTCGCCGCCGCCAAGGACCCGGCCTTCTGCCCGGGCGACATCGCCGCGGCATTCCTGGCCGACCCCGCGAGCGAGCCGGACCTCGAGTGTGCGCAGTCGGATGAGTACGAGCTGCAGTTCGTCCTGGAGTAGGAGCATCCCGCGGGTCTCCGAGCCGAGCTGAAACGGTTACGTGCCCTCGCCGGGCCCACGGCGGCACGCGATGATGCGCTCGGGTGCTGCGGGGCAGTCGCTGCAGCAGGCCCCATCAGGCAACCAGATGAGGAGTGCATCGATGCAGGTGGAGATCAGTTCCGGTCCGGCGTTCGCGTTCGGCGAGATCACGCTGCCAGCCGGTGGCGCCGTCCGGGTCGAGGCCGGGGCGATGGCGATGACGCGCGGCGACATCCAGATGGCCACCTCGACCCAGGGCGGGTTCATGAAGGGCCTGAAGCGCTCCCTGGGCGGCGAGAGCTTCTTCGTCAACGACTTCAGCTCGGCCACCGGCGGGGTGGTCGCCGTGGCCGCTGCGCTGCCCGGCGACCTGAGCCTGGTGACGCTGGACGGCACCGGGGCGCTGATGGTCCAGTCCGGGTCCTGGATCGCCTCGGAGACCAGCGTGGACGTGGACTCCAAGTGGGGCGGCGGCAAGACGTTCTTCAGCGGTGAGGGGCTGATCCTGCTGCGGTGCACCGGGCAGGGCCAGGTGCTGATGTCTGCCTACGGCGCCATCCGCCCCTACACGTTGGCGCCGGGCGAGAAGATGTCCGTGGACACGGGCCATGTCGTCGCGTTCGACGAGTCGGTGCAGTACCAGGTGCGCAAGGCCGGCAGCTGGAAGTCCACGATCCTGGGCGCCGAGGGCCTGGTCACCGACTTCAGCGGCCCGGGGCGCCTGTGGCTGCAGACACGCAGCAGCAGCGACTTCGTCAACTGGATCCAGAGCAAGCTGCCGCCGCCGGCCTCGCGCAGCTGACGATCGCGGCGTCCGGGCGGTGCCCACCCGGCGCTGCCCGCGGCCCTGGTCCATGGTCGATGCCCAGCGGATCCTCCCCGCGGGCCGGCGTCGGGTTGCTAGCCTGACGGGACGGTGCCCTCGAACGTCAGGACGCGGCCTCGATGACACGTGACACCGGGGCTCCTCCCGGACCCCCCGCCGCCGACGAGCGGCCGTCCAGCGCTGCGGTGGCCGAGGAGCTGGCACGGATCCTGGCCAGCACGACCTTCCGCGGCGCGAAGCGGTCGCGGGACTTCCTGTCCTTCGTCGTCACCGAGACCCTCGCCGGTCGCGGCGCGCGACTCTCCGAGCGGACGGTGGGCCGCCACGGCCTCGACCGGGGGGACACCTTCGACGGCCGCGTGGATGCGTCGGTCCGGGTGCGGGCCACCCGGGTGCGCAGGGCTCTGGAGGCGTACTACGCCACCGAGGGGGCGGGGGACCCGATCCGCGTGGAGCTGGCGGTCGGGAGCTACGCCCCGGTCTTCTCGTTCGTGCCCCGGACCGGCTCGGCGATGGAGGCCGGCGATCCCTCGATCGCGGTGCTGGTCCTCGAGTCCGTCGGTGACGAGGCGGCGCCCGCCCTGGCGCGACTGGTCGCCGAAGCCCTCGTGGGGCGCCTGTCGACGTTCCCCGGCCTGCGCGTGATCGGCCCCACCAGCGCGCGTTCACCCGATCCGCGTCGGATCGCGCAGGAGCTGGGCGTGCGGTTCGTCCTGCAGGGCTCCGTCATCGCGCGCGACCGGGAGGTCCGGCTCGGTGCCCGCCTCAGCGATGCCGTGAACGGCGCGGTGGTCTGGTCGGTGGCGGACGAGCGTGCCGGCGACGACGTCTTCGACGTCGCGCACCAGTGGGCCGCGGGAGTCGCCGGCGAGCTCGGTGACTACAGCGGCGCGCTGTTCCACGCCGTCGCCGCGGGCACCGAACCCTCGGTGGCATCCGGCGAGGTCGCGGCGCGCCTGGCCTACTTCCACTACATCGAGCTGGGGGGCCCGCAGGCGCTGGCGCAGGCGAGGCGCGCCATCGAGGCGGCCCTCGCGGAGGGCCACCGGTCGCCGGTGCTGCTGGCCATGGCGGCCTCGGTGCTGGCCGTGGGCATCGCCGACCGCCATTGCGACGACCCCAACGACCTGGTCCTGGCCGAGGCGTACGCGCGCGAGGCCCTGGCGCTGGACCGGCGCAGTGGGCACGCGCACTGCGCCCTGGGGACCGTGGCGATGGCGCGCAAGCAGCCGGAGCTGACGGTGCTGCACGGCCGGGAGGCCGCGCGGTGCAACCCGTACCACCCGTCGATCCTGGCCACGGCGGGGCTGCTCGTGGCCCACGGCGGGCAGTGGGACGAGGGGATCGCGCTGTTCCGGCAGGCGCTCGCGCTGCACCCGGCGCACCCCGGGCTCTGGCATGCGACGCTGGCCCTGGATCGGCTGATGGCCGAGGATGACGCCGGCGCCCTGGCCGAGGCAGCGGTGATCCCCGACGTCGGCCTGATCTGGGGATACCTGCACCGGTCGCTGGCGCTGGCCGGGATGGGTCACCTCGACCAGGCGCAGCAGGAGTTCGAGGGCGTCCTCCGGCTGGACCCCGACTTCCTCGACGATCCCTACACGCACATGGTCGGGCACCGGATGCTGAGCCGGGACCGGGTGGCACCGCTGCTGCACCGGGTGCAGCTGATCGCCGACGCCAGGCGGGCGGGCCACGGCACGGCAGCGCCGGACGGCGAAACCGTTTCAGGCTGATCGCCACCTCGTGCCTGCCCACGCTGGCACGGTTGACTCCTGCACGCTGACCCGCACGCCCCCCGATGGGACGTGGCGACGCAGGCCGTCACCCGGCGCCCGTTCACCTCCCCGGTGCCCGGCGGAGCTGCTCGATCACCGAGGCGAGAGGACCGACGATGGCATCGCCCACGCTGCCCCCGACGCTGGTCGAGGGCGAGGATCGCAGCCTGCCCCCGTGGTTCCGCCGCGCGGTGATCCTCGTGCTCGTGCTCGTGGCCGCCTCGCGGATCGTCGTCTGGGGGTTCGGCCAGCTCGCGTCGTTCTGGTACATGCTCTTCTTCGCGTTCTTCATCGGCCTGGCCATGGAGCCCGTGGTCAACCGCCTGCAGCGGCGAGGGGTGCGTCGCGGCGTCGGGACCTTCCTGGTGATGGCCGGACTGATCGTCGCTGCGGTGGTCTTCTTCGCCGTGTTCGGCGCCCTGCTCGCCGATCAGCTCGCGCAGCTGATCAGCAGCCTCCCGGACGTGCTCGCCACGGTTCTCGACTGGGCCAACAGCCGGTTCGGCACCCAGCTGGATCCCAACCAGATCCTCGACGACGTGGGTATCGGCGGTGACGACATCGCCAACCTCGCCACGAGCTTGGGGGTCGGCCTGCTCGGCGTCCTCGGCAAGGCGGTCAACTGGATCTTCTCGCTGTTCACCATCCTGCTGTTCGCGTTCTACTTCGCCGCCGACGGACCCACCTTCCGGAGCACGGTCGCCTCGTGGTTGCCGCCGGACCGGCAGCGCAACTTCCTGACGGTGGTGGACATCTCCACCCAGAAGGCCGGTGGGTACGTGATCTCCCGGGGGCTGCTGGCCGTGGTCAGCGCCGTGATCCACGGGGTCGCGTTCTTCTTCCTCGACCTGCCGTTCTGGCTGCCGATGGCCCTGTGGGTCGGCCTGGTGTCGCAGTTCATCCCGACGATCGGCACCTACCTGGCCGGGGCGCTGCCGGTGATCATCGCCCTGGTGCAGGGCGATCCCACCAAGGCCCTGGTCGTGGTGCTCGTCGTGGTCGGCTACCAGCAGGTCGAGAACTACCTGGTCGCCCCCCGCATCACCCGCACCACGCTCGAGATCCACCCGGCGGTGGCCTTCGGCTCGGTGATCGCCGGCGCGGCGCTGTTCGGCGTCACCGGCGCCCTGCTGGCCATCCCCGTCGTGGCGACGGTCCAGTCGGTCATCACCGTCTACGGACGCCGCTACGAGCTGGTCGAGGAGTTCGGCGCCGTGCCCGGGGAGAGCGAGCGCGACCGCGTGGAGGCCGCGATGCGCGCGGCCGACCCCCGGTACTCGGGCGCGGGACCCGTGCCGCACCCGCCCAGCACGCCAGCCGGCGTGTGACCAGGGCGTTTCGCGCCTGATCGCGCGCGCAAGGGGCTCAGTGCCGGCCAGCGCGGAACCCGCGGCGGCGCTGCGCCCCGGCCTGCCGCCGCAGCTCGAGCATCCGTCTGGCGCGGGCGTCCTCGACGGCGGGGATGGGCAGGGCGTCCCAGTCGGGCGCGCGCAGGGCGCGGGCGAGGACGAGGTCGGCGAGTTCGGGGTTGAGGGCCAGCGCCGGGCCGTGCAGCAGGGTGGCGATGACCCCGGGAGCGAGCACGCCGTCGATGGCCGCTGCGCCGTCAGCGCTGGCCAGCGCGACGAGATGGTCGACGCCAGGGTCGTGGGCGACCTCGAAGGCGTCGGCGTGCCACCCGAGCATGGCGGGCAGCCCGAGGGCGGGAGCCGGTCGGGACACGACGGTCCGCACCGTGCCAGGGCGGGCGCGGACAGCGGTGCCCACCAGCCCGAGGCCCTCGTGGGTGGTGCCCGCGGCGTCGGTCCAGGTCCGGCCGAGGGCGGCCAGGCCGGCGTCGACGGCGAACACGGTCGCCCGGCCGTCACGTACCTGATCCGCCAAGGGGGTCGCCACGAGGTGGGTCACGAGGTCGCCGACGCCCGCGAGGCCCTCCCCGCCGAGCAGGTAGATGTCCGCCGATGCCATGTCCTCCGGCCGGCTGACGACGACGCTGGTCGCCTCGATGCCGCGCTGGCGCGCCCGGCGCACGAGCGCCGGGCCGTTGGCCTGGTCCCCGGCGGCGACGGTGTCCAGCGGGAACAGGGTCGCGATCCGCAGCACGGTCATGCGGTGCCTGCCCGGAACTGCCGCGACAGGCGGCGGAACGCCGGGTAGTTGCACGCCACGACCACCTCGTCGCTGCCCGTCAGCTCGACCGCCGCGACGGCTCGCGCGGGATCAGCCACCTCGCGGCCGGCCACGCCGGCGGCGTCGAGCACGGCCAGGGCGTCGGCGGCCCGCCCGCCGGTGACCGGGACCACCCGCCCGGCCAGCCGGTCGAAGGGGGCCTCCCACATGGTGGTGGTGTCCTTCGGGCCGAACGGATCGACGGCGAGCACCAGCGGCAACCGCTCCGCGATGGCCAGGTCGAGCGCCTCGGTCCAGCCGGCGGGGTTCTTCAGCATGAGCAGCCGGGCGCGGCGGTCGCCGACCGGGAAGGGGACGTAGCGGCCGTCCACGTCGACGACGGCGCTGATCGCCTCGGCCGCCCGGGTCAGGTCGATCCCGAGCGCGTCGGCCGCGGCCAGCGCGAACGCGGCCGCGACCGGGCCGGTCCGGCCGGGAACCGCCACGGTCACCGGCGTGACCCCGCGCGGGTGCTCGATCGCCCACCTGTCTGCGGCATCCGCGGCGATGCGCCACTGCGGCTCGGGCCGCGCCCGACCGCACCCGGGGCAGGACCAGGCAACCCCGGACCACTCATGCGGTGCGCCGCAGGCCGGGCACAGCGCGGCGTCCTCGCGCCACCCCAGCCCACCGGCGACGCCGACGACGCGGGGGGCGGGCTCGAACGCCCACACCACCAGCGGGTCGTCGACGTTGACCAGGGCCACGCAGTCCGCGGGCAGCCGGGCTGCGGCCTGCCGCCAGTGCGCCAGGGTCGCGGCCAGCGAGACCCCGCGGGTGTACTCCCGGAACGCGTTCAGCGCGACGACCGCGCGCGGGGCGGTCGCCTCGACGACGGCGCGCAGGTACACCTCGTCGACCTCGATCGCGGCCAGCGGGCTGGTGCGGTCCGCGGCCAGCGCGGTCACGATGCCGTCGGGCATGTTCGCCCCCGTGGCGTTCGTCACCACGGCGCCACCCGGCGACAGCGCCGCGGCGGCCAGCGCGGTCACCGTGCTCTTGCCGTTGGTGCCGGTGACCAGCACCGGCCGCCGGCCGCCGGCGACGGTGGCCAGCACGTGAGGGTCCATGCGCAGCGCCACCCGGCCGCCGATCATCGTGCCGGAGCCCCGGCCCAGCGCCTGCGACAGCGCGGCCGCGCCACGGCCCCCCGCCAGGGCGAGCGTGGCGCGCAGCGGATCCCGGGAGCGCTGGCTCATCGCACCGAGTAGGTGCGCCGGCCGTAGCGGTCCAGGATCTCGGCCAGGTCGTCGCCGGGCAGCCCGCGCAGCACCAGGTCGTCACGCCCGGCCATCGTCTCGGCCTGCAGCATCGCGTTGAGGATCGCCTCGGCCGTGGCCTCGATCACCGCGGCGAACATCGCGTCCACGTAGGGCAGGGCCAGAGTCTCCACGGGCAGGCAGACCGCGGTACGGGCGCCCGGGCCCTGGTCGGGCAGGCCGTGCGCCGCCGTCGAGAAGGCGATCATCAGGTCGCCGGAGTAGTTGTCGCCCCGCGCCCCGAACTTCGCGATGCCCAACCCGGCACGCTGGGCCAGCCGGTGCAGCTGGTGCGGCAGCAGCGGGGCGTCCGTGGCGACGACCGCCAGCACCGAGCCCGTTCCCGGCGGCACCCGGGTGATCTCCGACATCCGCGGGATGGGCACCTCCCGCCAGCCCAGCACCTGCCCGACCGGGACCCCGTTGACCTCGAAGTGGCGCCGGTCGCCGTGGTTGGCCTGCACCAGCACCCCCACCGTGAACGTGCGCCCGTCCAGGGCGACCACCCGTGACGCCGTCCCCGTGCCGCCCTTGAACCCGTAGCACTGCAGCCCGGTGCCCCCGCCCACGTTGCCCTCGGCGATCGCCCCGGACCGGGCATCGTCGAACGCCGCATGGACGTGCTCGGGGCGCACGTGCTGCCCACCGATGTCGTTGAGGATCCCGTCCCACGTCTCGCCGACCACCGGCAGCATGATCGGCAGCCGGCCCGGCACCGCCACCTCCCGGGCGATCATCGTGTCGCGCACCACCCCCACGCTGTTGGTGTTCGTCAGCGCGATCGGGCTGGCCAGCATCCCCGACTCGTGCAACCACTCCAGGCCGGTCAGCTCACCGAACCCGTTCAACCGGTGGTACCCGGCGAACACCGGCTCGGTCGAGGGCCGCCCGCCGTGCGGCAGGACCACCGTCACCCCCGTGCGCACCGGGCCCCGACCGACCACCAGCTCCCCGGACCCCGACACCAGGGTGCAGTACCCCACCAACACGCCCGGCACATCGGTGATCGCGTTGCACGGCCCAGGAGCACCGATCCCGACCTCGATCCCCACCTCACGCGCCCGCACCCGCACCTCCACCCGGCGGCGGGCGTCACTGAGCAGTCCGGCCGGCCCGCGCCGGAGCGAGCGTAGGAGGGTGCACCGCGGTCCAGGGGGCCTGCGGCGGGAGTGGCTGACGCGTAACCGTTTCGCCGGCGCACCTTCCAGCGTGGTGCGGGCCGTTTCACCGCCAGCCCCGTTCCGGCCGCGACAGGGCGCCCGGTGGCGCCGGGCCGTGCCGCACGGGGAGGATGCGCCCCATGCTCGAGCCCACGCCTGTCTGGACGTTCGTCCGCCAACGCCGCTTCCTGGCCCTGCGGGCGGGCGTGGCGGCAGCCACCGCCACGGTCGGTCCCTCCTTCGCGCGTGGGTTGCTGCCCCGCTCGGCGGCCGACCAGGCCATCGTCACCGCCGCCTCGGCCGCCTACGGCCTGGGCTTCGCCTCGTTGGGGCTCTCGACGATCGAGGCGCTGTCCGAGCTCGTGGTGAAGGCCCGCCGGGGCGGTGACCCGCAGGACGGGGTGCTCATCACCAGCTGCGTCGTGGCCGCCGCGGGAGCCGCGGTCTCCCGGGCCATCCCGGACGCCAACGACGTGCCGCTGCCCCTGGCCTCGGTGAGGGCGGCGGCCTGGGTCGCGACCGGCGGGGCCCTCGCCAGTGCCCTCGTGGTCGGGTCCGACAAGGCCCTCGACGCCACGGTCGGCCCGCGCCCCCTGCCGGTGAACCTCGCGGTCGCTGTCGGCATCGGGTCTGCCGCCTCCGGCGCCCGGGTCCTGCTGCGCAACCGCAGGGCCCGTCGCTACGGCGAGGGCGCGTGGCAGGAGCGGCGGGCGTTCGTCGCCGAGCGTGCGCCGGTGCGTGCGGCACGGGCGGTGGGCACCGGTGCCGCGGTCGGCGCCGGGATGGTCGCGCTGGTCGGCGTCCAGTTCGCCATCGCGGAGGG
>JALOLH010000136.1 GCA_025456065.1 Candidatus Nanopelagicales bacterium
GCCGGGTGCTCGGCGTGGACGTCGAACAGCTCGGTCGCGGTGGTGGCGATGAGCTGCCAGCCGCCGGGCGTCGCCGACGGGTAGACGGCGCACATCCCCGCGGCCAGGGCGACCGATCCCCGGGGGACCCGCGGTCGCGGGTCGGGGCGGCGCACCACCCCGGCGAACAAGGGGTCGGCGGTGGTCAGGTAGCCGAAGCCCGGCGAGAAGCCGATGGCCGCCACGGTCCAGACCGCCTCAGCGTGGCGCCGCACGACCTCAGCGGCGGGGAGCCGGAGCATCGTCGCCACGTCGGCCAGGTCAGGACCGTCGTAGCGGGTGGGGAGCGTGTGCAGCCGGGCTGGCGGGGGCTGGTGGTCGTCGATCCGGTCGGGTGGATCGACGAGATCGACGACCACCGGGGCCCGTGACCCGACAGGACGGTCTGTGCTTCGGGACCGCGAGGATCGGGTCGATCCGACGGGCGCTCGAAGGCCACCAGCACGCTGGCCAGGCCCGGCACGACCGTCGCCGAGGGCCACCCCCGCCGCGCTCGCGCCGCCACTCGCAGCACCCACGGCGTGCCCGGCGGTTGGCGATCGGGCGGCTCGACGAGCAGTGCTCGGTCCCCGAACGCCGTGATCGCGAGCGGATCGCCGATGGTCCCAGTGTCGCGCGCGGCCGCAGGCGTGTGCCCGCCCGCTGGCCGATTCCGAGCCTCGGCAGCGCCGAGCGAGCCACCCATCACCTGCTCGTGCTCGCCCGCGGCCACCCGCCCACTCGGGGCGACCACCAGCCAGCCCCGCTCCCGGAGCGCCTCGCGGATCGCCCGGGCGGCAGCCACCGCGCCCGGGGTGTCGCCGTGGACGCACAGCGAGTCAACCTCGATGGCGATGCGTGGCCCGTCGACCGGGTCGACGTGGCCTCCCGCGAGGTCCAGCGCCTGGGCCACCATGGACCCGACGCCCCCGAGCACGGCCCCGGGCTCGCTGCGTCCGACGAGGTGGCCCGTGCTCAGGTAGGCGCGGTCAGCGAACCCCTCCCGGAGCACGGCCAGGCCCAGGCGGGTGGCGAGAGCAGCCAGTGCGCCGCCCGGCTGGGTCACCACCGCCACGCGGTACCCCAGTGCGTGCTCCGCCCCGAGGACGGCGTCGGCCACGACCTGGGCGGCCACGGGGTCACGGACCGCCTCGTTGTACAGCGAGCCGTGGGCCTTGACGTGGGCCAGTGGGGCGCCGTGGCGGTCCGCCTCCCGCGCCACGCCCAGGACCTGGGCGACCAGGTCGCCGACCAGGTGCGAGCGCGCCGAGAGGTCGCTGTGGAGCACAGCCAGGTGCGAGGCACGACCGAATCCCGCGCGATCGCGGTACGAGGGATGGGCGCCGATGGCGACTCCTCGACGGGCCGCCGCCGCGACGGTCCGAGCCAGCACGTGTCCCCCACCTGCGTGCGCGCCCGTGGCGACGTTGGCCGACGTCACGATCGCCAGAAGTGCCTCGTCATCCCCGATGCCCTCACCCAGGTCGGCGTTCAGGTCGATCCGCATCACCGGTCGAAGCGGACGGTTCTCGCCGCGGGACGTCATCGCTCAGGCGCCACGACGGCACTCGGCGTGCGCATGCGGGCTCCTCCCTGGCCCCGAGGGGCAGACGCGCCCAGCATGGCCGGGCACGGCCGGTCGGTCAACGTCGCCGGCCGGACCACGTCGCGGGCCGGGCACGGCCGGTCGGTCAACGTCGCGGGTCGGACCACGTCGCCGGACGGGCACGGCCGGCCGGACCACGTCGCGGGTCGGACCACGTGCCGCAGCCGCCCGATGTCAGCCGCTGGTCCTAGAGTGACCCCGTGGCAGCAACCCCGCGGATGGGCGGATCGGACTCGGCGCTGGACGCGGCGGGCATCCCCGCGTGGGTGCAGCGCGCACACGCCACGGCAGCCGTCGGCACCGCGGTCATCGGGCCGGAGGGGACGCTGCTGTGGGTCAACCGGGCCATGCTCGACCTCGTCCAGACCCCAGAGGGCGAGCTCCTCGGCCGGCCGGTGGCCGACCTGGTCCACGAGGTTGATCGCGACCGGATGGCGGGGGCCCTGCGCGCACTCGGAGACCAGCCGATGTCGATGGCCCGGGTCCAGGGCCCGACCCCGGGCAGCTGGCTGCATGTGTCGCTGTCCCTGCTCGACACCGACACCGGAGGGCGGCCCGCGGTCCTCGCGCAGGCCGTCGACGTCAGCGACTCCGTGCGGACCCAGGTCTCGCTCGAGGTGATGAGCGAGAACGTCCAGGACGTCGTGGCGCTCATCGACGACGCCGGGCGGATCACCTGGGCCTCGCCCTCGGTGCGCGCCGTCCTCGGCCCCGAGTCGGACTCCGCGGAGATCATCGGCCGCGAGATCACGACGCTGATCGCCCACGAGGACCTCACCGGCTTCGCCGACGCCCTCGCAGGGGCGGAGCCCAGCCAGGAGCCCACGACCCGCACGGTCCGGTTCCGCGCGAGCTCGGGGGCCTACCGGTACATGTCGGTCACCGCCCGCCCGGTCGCCGACGCCGGGATCGGCCGGCGGACGGCGATCGCCATGCGCGACGTCACCGAGGAGCTGCGGGCCAAGCGGGAGCTGGCGCGCAGCGAGGAGCAGTTCCGGATGGCCATGCTCGGCGCACCCGAGGGGATGGCCGTCACCGACTCGCAGGACCGGATCGTGCAGGTGAACCCCGCCCTGTGCGAGCTCCTCGGGACCTCCGCCCAGGCCCTCATCGGGCACCGCTTCCGGGAGTACATCCCGGAGGAGGAGCGCGAGGAGGTGGACCAGTGGCGCCAGCGGCTGCTCTGGGGGAACATCGCCATCGAGCGCTGCAAGCACCGGCTGACCAGCCAGACCAGCGAGGTCTGGGTCGACCACTCGGTCGGAATCATGCGCGACGATCTGGGCAACCCCGCGCTCTTCGTGCACCAGTTCGCCGACCGCACGGCAGCCCAACGGCCAGCCACGACCTGCAGACCGGCCTGGCCAACAAGGAGTCCCTGAAGACCCGGCTGACCCACCGCCTGGGGATGCCGGCGGAGTCGGCCAGCACCGTGGGGGTGCTGTTCTGCGACATCGACAACCTCAAGCCGATCAACGACCGGTACGGCCATCTGGTCGGGGACGCGGTGATC
>JALOLH010000137.1 GCA_025456065.1 Candidatus Nanopelagicales bacterium
GGGGCGCGCCATCAGGTAGGCCAGCAGCTCGAACTCGGTGGCGGTCAGCTCCACCGGCTCCCCGGACACCGTGACCCGGTGCCGGCTGCGGTTGAGCTCCACCGGGCCGATCACCAGGGAGCGCTCCTCACCCTCGAGGGGGCCCCCGGTCCGGCGCAGCACCGCCTTGACCCGGGCCACCACCTCGCGCGGGCTGAACGGCTTGGTGATGTAGTCGTCGCCGCCCATCTCCAGCCCGAGCACGCGGTCGATCTCGTCGTCGCGGGCCGTGCAGAAGAGGATCGGGACCGAGTCTCCCTCCGCGCGCAGCGTCCGGCAGACCTCGGTCCCGTCGATGCCGGGCAGGCCGACGTCCAGGATCATCGCCACGGGGTGCAGCCGGCGGGCCGCGGCCAGGGCATCGGGGCCGGTCGCGACCGCGTGCACCCCGAACCCGTCACGGCGAAGGTACATGCCGATCAGGTCGGCGATGGGCCTCTCGTCCTCCGCGACGAGCACCAGCCCGCGGTTCTCGACGCTCATGGTCGCCCATCCTCCACGTGGTATGACCTTCCACACCACGGCACCGACCAGGATCATCGCCACGCCGACCCAGAACACGATCGGCTGGGCGATCACCACGCCGATGGTGCCCACGATGAAGGCGAGCGTGATGATGGTCGCGCCGGTCCAGTTGGCCGGGGTCCGCCCGTGGTTGTCGTGCTCGGTGCTCATGGGTCTCCTCGCTGGTCAGTGATGGGTCATTCTGGCATCCGGGGAGCCCGCGGGGCGCAACCCCTCGGCCATGGTGATCGCGGCGAGCACCGCAGCGGCCTTGTTCCGGCACTCGTCGTGCTCGGTCTGCGGCACGGAGTCGGCCACGAGGCCGGCCCCCGCCTGCACGTGCGCGACCCCATCGCGCAGGACGGCGGTGCGGATCGCGATCGCGGCATCCATGTTGCCGGCGAAGTCCAGGTACCCGACCGCGCCCCCGTACAGCCCGCGGCGGGCGGGCTCGAGGTCGTCGATGATGGCCATCGCGCTGGGCTTCGGGGCCCCCGACAGGGTGCCAGCCGGGAACGTGGCGGCGAGCAGGTCGTAGGCGCTGCGGCCCTCGGCCAGCCGTCCGGTCACCGTGGACACGATGTGCATGACGTGCGAGTACTTCTCGATCGACATGAAGTCCACGACCTCGACGCTGCCCGGGGCGCAGACCCGGCCCAGGTCGTTGCGGCCGAGGTCGACGAGCATCAGGTGCTCGGCTCGCTCCTTCTCGTCGGCGAGCAGCTCCTCGGCCAGCGCCGCGTCATCCTCCGGCGTCGCGCCCCGGGGCCGGGTCCCGGCGATCGGGTGCAGCATGGCGTGGCCCGCAGCGAGCTTGACCAGCGCCTCGGGGCTGGAGCCGACCACGTCGAAGGCCACGCGCTCGCCGAGGTCCGCACCCGCGCCGGGCTCGGGGAAGCGGAACAGGTACATGTACGGGCTGGGGTTGTTCACCCGCAGCATCCGGTAGATGTCCAGGGCGCTGGCCGACGTCGGGCGGTCGAAGCGCTGGGAGAGCACGATCTGGAAGGCGTCACCGGCGCGGATGTGCTCCTTGGCGGCCTCCACCCCCGCCATGTAGTCCTCGGGACGGGTCCGGGGCAGCACGTCCGGCGGGGCGGCGACCCGGTCCAGCGAGGCGGCCGACGCGGGGCTGGGCGCGGCCAGCGCCTGCTCCATCGCGTCGAGGCGCGTCACCGCATCGGCCCAGGCCTCGGCGACCCGCTCGTCGGTGGCGTCGTAGTTCACCGCGTTGGCGATGAGCAGGACCGTGCCGTCCCAGTGGTCCAGGACGGCGAGGTCGATGGCCAGCAGCATGGCGATCTCGGGCAGGCCGAGCTCGTCGGGGTTGGCGTCCGGCAGCCGCTCCCAGCGCCGGACCGCGTCGTAGCCGATCATCCCGACGAGGCCGCCGGTCAGGGGTGGCAGGCCCGCGGCGTCCGGGGTGTCGGTGTGCAGCAGCGCCAGCGTGTCGCGCAGCGCCTCCAGCGGGTTGCCCGTGGTGGGCACGCCGACGGGCGCCCGACCCCGCCACGTCGCCTGACCGTCGACCTCGCAGAGCATCGCCGCGGCCTGCACGCCGATGAACGAGTAGCGCGACCAGACCCGGCCGTGCTCGGCGGACTCCAGCAGGAACGTCCCGGGCCGCTCACCGGCGAGCTTGCGGTACAGCCCGACGGGCGTGTCCCCATCGGCCAGCAGGCGCCGGACGACGGGGATGACCCGCCGGGAGCGGGCCAGCTCGCGGAAGCCCTCGAGGTCGGGGGTGGCGGCGGTCATGCGATCTCCAGGGTGTCGAAGCAGGACTCCAGTCCGGTGTGGCAGGCGGGCCCGGCCGGACGCACCCGCAGCAGGACCGCGTCCCCGTCGCAGTCGAGCTGCACCCCCAGGACCTGTTGGGTGGCCCCGGAGGTCGCGCCCTTGACCCACAGCTCCTGGCGGGAGCGCGAGTAGTAGGTCGCCACGCGGGTGGCCAGGGTCCGGGCCAGGGCCTCTGCGTCCATCCAGGCGACCATGAGGACGCGCCCGGTGTCCGCATCCTGCGCCACGGCGGTGACCAGCGCGCGGCCGTCGGGGGCCGTCCCGGCCGGGCGCAGCCGGGTCGCGAGATCCGGGTCCAGCCCGCTGTCGAGGAAGTCCACGGGCCCATTCTGGCCCACGCGGGCACCCCTGCCGGCACGCCGCGACGCGGGCGTCAGAGCCGCACGACGTGCCCGGAGCCGGCGAGGGCGGCCTTCACCTGCCCGATCGTGAGCTCCCCGAAGTGGAAGACGCTGGCCGCGAGGACGGCGTCGGCGCCGGCATCCACCGCCGGGGCGAAGTCCTCGAGGTGCCCTGCTCCCCCACTGGCGATCACTGGGACGCGGACCTCGGCACGCACGAGGCGGATCAGCTCCAGGTCGTAGCCGGACTTGGTGCCGTCGGCGTCCATCGAGTTCAGCAGGATCTCCCCGGCCCCCAGCTCGGCTGCG
>JALOLH010000032.1 GCA_025456065.1 Candidatus Nanopelagicales bacterium
CCGGGGCAGCGAGCACGAGGGCACCGAGGCGGCGAGCCGCCGCAGCCAGCCCATCCACCGCTGCGCCCGACGCCCCGCCGGCCGCGAAGCGCACGGCCGCGACGAAGCGCACGGCCGCGCCCGCGACGGCCACCTCCGCGACGCCCGCGAAGCGCACGGTCGCGCCCGCGACGAAGCGCACGGCCGCACCCGCGACGAAGCGCACGGCCGCACCCGCGACGAAGCGCACCGCCGCGCCCGCGACGAAGCGCACGGCCGCGGCGCCGGCTGCGGCTGGGGCGGCGAGGCCCAGGGCCACCCGTGCGTCGGCCACGGCCTCGGCAGCCGCCACCCGCCCGACCGTCACGACGGCGGCGGGGACAGCGGCGAGCACGGCGGACGGCGGCCGGAAGGCCGACGGCGGGACGGTCCCGGTCGAGCCCGCCGCGAAGGCGTCGAGGGACCGCGAGGGCACCGCCAAGAACGGCCGGAAGGCCAAGGGCGGCACGAAGCCGCCGAAGGATCGCACGACCAAGCAGGGCAGGAACGGGGGGAAGGCGGCGAAGGACGGTCGGGGCACGACCAAGCAGGGCAGGAACGGCAAGGACGGCACCAAGGGAGCCAAGGATCGCAAGCGCGCTGCCAAGCGCGCCGCCACCACGGGTCCGCAGGCCGAGGCCGCCCGACCCAAGCTCAAGGAGAAGGACTTCCAGGAGCTCCTGGAGCCGCTGCAGGCCGAGCTGGTCGCGATGCAGCGCTGGGTGCAGGCGACCGGCGCCAAGGTCGTGGTCGTCTTCGAGGGCCGGGACACCGCGGGCAAGGGCGGTGTCATCAAGCGGATCATCGAGCGGGTCAGCCCGCGCGTCTTCCACGTCATCGCGCTGGCTGCGCCCACCGAGCGTGAGAAGTCCCAGATGTACATCCAGCGCTACGTCCCGCACCTGCCGGGCGCCGGCGAGGTCATGATCTTCGACCGCTCCTGGTACAACCGTGCGGGCGTGGAGCGCGTGATGGGGTTCACCCCGATGGACGAGGTGGAGCGGTTCCTCGACACCGTGCCGAACGTCGAGAAGGCGATCGTCGACTCCGGGGTCATCCTGCTGAAGTACTGGCTCGACGTGAGCCCGCAGCAGCAGACGGCCCGGCTGCAGGGCCGGATCGGCGACCCGCGCAAGATCTGGAAGCTGAGCCCCATGGACGTGCAGTCGTACACGAGGTGGGACGACTACACCGAGGCGCGGGACGCGATGCTGCGGGCCACCCACACGGCGTGGGCACCCTGGTTCGTCGTGCGGACCAACGACAAGAAGCGGGCGCGGCTGAACATCATCAGCCACCTGCTCTCGCAGGTGCCGTACGAGCCGGTCCCGTACGACCCGATCGAGCTGCCGGACCGCGCTGTCGAGGACATCCCGCCGCCGGAGGGCGCCTTCGCCCCGGTGCCGGAGCGCTACTGAAGGGCCCCTTACCGGATCGTGAGGATCTCCGCGGCCTCGTCGGTGACGAGGATCGTGTGCTCGAACTGGGCGGTCCAGCTGCCGTCCGCGGTCACCGCGGTCCAGCCGTCGGCCCACATGCGGTAGTCGTGGGTGCCCATGGTGAGCATCGGCTCGATCGTGAACGTCATGCCGGGCAGCAGGATGGTGTCGGCGGTCGGGTCGTCGTAGTGCGGCACCACCAGCCCCGTGTGGAACGAGGTGCCGATCCCGTGGCCGGTGAAGTCACGGACGACGCCGTAGCCGAACCGCTTGGCGTAGGACTCGATCACCCGCCCGACGACGTTGAGCGGACGCCCCGGCTTCACCGCCCGGATGCCCCGCAGCGTGGCCTCCTCGGTGCGCTCGACGAGCAGGCGCACCTCCTCGGCGACCTCGCCGACGAGGAAGGTCGCGTTCGTGTCGCCGTGCACCCCCCCGATGTAGGCCGTGATGTCGATGTTGCAGATGTCCCCCTCGCGCAGTCGGGTGTCGTCCGGGATGCCGTGGCAGATGACCTCGTTGAGGCTGCTGCACAGGCTCTTCGGGAACCCCCGGTACCCCAGGGTCGAGGGGTACGCGCCGTGGTCGCAGAGGAACTCGTGACCGATCCGGTCCAGCTCGTCGGTGGTGACGCCCGGCGTCACGGCCGCACCGACCTCGGCCAGCGCCTGTGCCGCCAGGCGGCCGGCCGCCCGCATGGCCGCGATCGTGGCCGGGTCCTTGACCTCCGAGCCGACGTAGGGAGCCGGCCGGGGCCGGTCGACGTACTCGGGCCGGGGGATGCTGGCCGGCACCGGACGGCGCGGCGAGATGCGCCCAGGGGTGAGCGGGGCGCGCATCGCGGTGCTGGCCATGCCGGGGAGTCTACGAGCGACGCGTGGATCGCGCGGTGGCTATCGTCGTGGCATCGGCGCCCGCGTGGGCCCGGGACCGGCGAGGAGGCACCGCCATGGCGTTCTGGTTCTGCCTGACCCACATGGCCGTCGAGGGCGAGGAGGGGTGCGCCCACGCCGAGCGGCTCGGGCCCTACCCGGACGAGGCGTCGGCGCAGGCGGCGCTGTCCCGGGCGCACGCCCGCTCGGAGGCCTGGGACCACGACCCCCGCTGGAACGACGCCGCCGACCTCGAGGACTGATCCGTCCGGCCCGGTGCGAGGCGCTGCACGGGGCCCGCGGCACGGTGGTCGAGGGCACCAGCACCCGCCCGGGACGAGGGCCGCGGCGCTGCCTGGGCGCCCTGCGTCCGGGGCGCCGCGCGAGCCCTGTGGGCGCTGCCGTCGGCCCCGGATCGGGGGTCCGTTGGGCCTGACGGCCGCCCTGCCACGGGAGTACCGTCGAAGGTGCGTCGAGCAGGGAAGAGGCGATCCTCATGCGGCACGGACGACTGACGACGGCGCTGGTGGCGATGGGGGTCGGGGCGCTCGTCAGCGTCCCGCTCGCGGTGACCCCCGCAGCGGCGACCACCGAGGCGCTGCCCTTCGACTTCAACGGCGACGGCCAGCCCGAGCTCGCCGTCGGTGTCCCCGGGGAGGACATCGGCTCGCGGAACGCCGCGGGCGCGGTCCACGTGTTCCCGGGGACGGCGAGCGGCCCCAGCGTGGTGGGGGACCAGTTCTGGTCCCAGTCCCGGCCCGGCGTCCGGGGCGCCGCAGAGCGCTCGGACCGCTTCGGCAGCGTCCTGGCCTCCGGTGACTTCGACGCGGACGGCTTCGCCGACCTCGCGATCGGGGTGCCGGGGGAGTCGATCGGGGGGCGGTCCGAGGCAGGAGCGGTCCAGGTGCTCTACGGCACCGCCGCGGGGTTGCGCGCCGCCGGCGACCAGCTGTGGCACCAGGGCACGGCCGGGGTCCCCGGCGCGAACGAGTCGGGCGACCGGTTCGGCTGGTCGCTGGCGGTCGGGGACTTCGAGGGCGACGGGTACGCGGACCTGGCCATCGGGGTCCCGCGCGAGGGGATCGGGGACATCGCGTGGGCCGGTCGGGTGGTGGTGCTGCGCGGCTCGGCCACCGGCCTGACCGCCACGGGGGCGTCCTCGTGGAGCCAGGCCACACCCGGGATCGACGACGAGCCGGAGCCCTTCGAGGGCAACTTCGGGCTGGCGCTGGCCGCCGGGGACGTGACCGCGGACGGCCGGGACGACCTCGCCATCGGTGCGCACAGCGAGTGCGTGTCGCCGGCGGTCGGCAGTGGAGCGGTGCACCTGGTGCCCGGCAGCGCCGACGGACTCACGGCGACGGGCAGCCAGTTCGTCACCGGCCTTGACGTCGGCATCTCCACGGTGTGCGACGAGGGCGGGGCCGGCTCGGTGCTGGCGATGGGTGACGTCGATGCCGATGGGCACGCCGACCTCGCGCTCGGCAACCGGTTCGGCGGTGGCGTGGCGCTGCTGCCCGGAGCCAGCACCGGGCTCGTCCCGGCCGACGCGACGCTGTGGGACCTCGACGTCCGGGCGCTCGCGGCCGGCGACGTGACGGCCGACGGGATCGCCGACCTCGTCGTGGGCGCGACCGGATCCGGCGGCGGCGCCGTCGTCCAGGTGCTGGCGGGTTCCCCCGCGGGTCTCGTCGCGACCGACGTGGAGCTGTCCAGGCCGGCCGGCCCGGGGCTGCCCGACGCCGCCGCATCGGGGTTCGGCGACTCCCTGGCCGTGCTCGCGCGGGCGGGCAGCCGGGCGACCTGGCTGGCGGTCGGCGCACCGACCGACTCGCCGGCGGGGCGCTTGGAGGCGGGCACCGTCACGGCGCTGCCCAGCACGGCCGTCGGTCCCGACCCGGCCGCCGCCGTGGTCCTGCACCAGGGCACGGCCGGGGTGAAGGGGGCGCCGGAGCGCTTCGACGCGCTCGGCCGGGTGGCCGGGTACGGCGGGCCGTGACCGAAGGGGGGTGGGCCGGCGCTGCGGCCCCACCCCGCCGATCGCTCAGCTGTACTGGTGCTCCGGACCCGGATAGGTGCCGGCGACCACGTCGTCGGCCCAGTGCCGCGCCGCGTCGCCGAGGGCGGCGCCGAGCTCGGCGTAGCGCTTGACGAACTTGGGTGGGCGGCCCGGGCTCATCCCGGCCATGTCCTGCCAGACCAGCACCTGGGCATCGGTCGCCGCGCCGGCGCCGATCCCGATGGTCGGGATCGACAGGCTGCGGGTGACCCGCTCGGCCAGCTCGCTGGGCACCACCTCGAGCACGACGGCGAAGGCCCCCGCGGCCTCCATCGCCTTGGCGTCGCCCATGAGGATCTCGCCGTCCTCGCCGCGGCCCTGCACGCGGTACCCGCCGAGCTGGTTCACGGACTGCGGGGTCAGCCCGAGGTGGGCCATCACGGGCACCCCCGCGCTGACCAGCATCTCGACCTGCGGCAGCACCCGGGCGCCGCCCTCGAGCTTCACCGCCTGGACGCCGGCCTCCTTCATGAAGCGTGCCGCCGTCTCCAGCGCCTGCTGCGGCGAGGCCTGGTACGAGCCGAAGGGCAGGTCGCCGACGACGAGCGCCCGCTTCGAGCCGCGGACCACGGCCGCGGCCAGCGGGAGCAGCTCGTCGACCGTGACGGGCACGGTCGAGTCGTAGCCGTAGACGACGTTCGCCGCGGAGTCACCGACGAGCATCACCGGGATGCCGGCCTCGTCGAAGATGCGGGCCGTCAGCGCGTCGTACGCGGTGATCATCGGCCACTTCTCGCCGCGTGCCTTGGCGGCGATGAGGTCGCGCGTGGTGATGCGCCGCCCGGTGGGGGACGCGCCATAGAGGGTGGGGGTGCCGGGATCGGCGGACAGGGTCATGCGATCGCTCCCATCTCGAGGCTCCGTTCGGAGTCCCCGGACGACACGCATCGTCGCACGTCCGGGCGGGACTGGCCAGCGCCGGGGGGTCCCAGGTCGGTGCCGAACGGCCCCGACGGGTGATGCCCGCCACCCGCTCGGGCGAAACGCCGCCGATCAGCGCAGGTGCTCGGTCATCCACGACGCGCCGAAGCGAACCAGCGCGGCGGCGTCGAGCAGCTCCGCGGCGGCGTCGCCGACCCGGCCGCTGGCGTGGGCATGACCGGCCAGGAACGCGCGCAGGATCAGGGCGAAGTAGTCCTCGTCGGGCTGTCGGTCGTCGGGCACGATGCCGTCCTCGTCATCGAGGCACTCGATGACGACGACCCGGGGCCCGTGCGGCGTGCGGACCAGCCGGTGGCGGCGCACCCGACGGGTGTCGGGCACGTCGGCGAGGTACTCCGCGTGGTGCAGCACGGTGACGGTGTCCGGGTCCGCCCCCATGCGCAGCACCCGGCCACCCGCGGCGACGAGCCGCTCGAGCGCGGAGCCCGGGCCGTAGTAGTCGTCCCACGGGTGGTCGGCCAACCACGCCCCGGCGAGCGCCCCGCGTGCCCCGAAGCGGCCCTCGGGGTTGTCGTTCACGACGGTGCCGGGCGTCGTGCGCATCACCTCGGCGAGGACGCCCACCTCGGGCAGCACCGGCGTGGCCAGCGGTTCGAACGGCTCGGCGTCGGCGAGCAGGGCGGGGCGCTCGGCCTCCGGCCGCTGGTTCACCCAGGCGTGGTCGTCCCGCGACCCGTACACCATCAGCCAGGTGCCCTCCGGCCCGAGTGCGGTGTCGATGGCCTCGACCACCCCGGCGGCACCGCCGACGACGGGTCCGATCCGGCGCAGCGACGCGTGGACCATGAGCCGGTCGCCGGGACGCACGCCGAGCGCACGGAGGTCCGCGACGAGGTCACTCGGGGAGCGCATGGGGGAATCCTCCGGCCGAGCGGCGCACCTGGCCAGCCGGCACGTCCGGGCCGCCCGCCGGTCGCCGCACCCGGGCCGGGCGAGGCAGGCGATGATGGGACGGCACGCACGGTGCACGGTCCGGCCCGGGCCGGGTCCGAACGGAGGCCGGGGATGCGCATCGCCGAGGGGGTCGCCGACCCGCGTGCGGTGACGACTGGCCTGGCCGGCCTCGACGCCATCCTCAGCGGCCTTCGGATGGGCGACAACGTGGTGTGGCGCGTGGACGACCTCGTCGACTACCGCGCACTGGTCGACCGCTTCGTCACCGCGGCGCGGGCTGATGGTCGTCGTGTGGTCTACATCCGCTTCGGCCGCTCCGAGCCGCTCGTGGCTGCGGATGCGGCCACGGTGCACGACCTCGACGCGTACCGGGGGTTCGAGTCGTTCACGGTCCGCCTGCACACGATCCTGGCGCGGGAGGGCCCCGGGGTCTTCTACGTGTTCGACTGCCTGTCCGAGCTGCTCGACGCCTGGGCGACCGACGCCATGATCGGGCACTTCTTCCTGGTGACCTGCCCGTACCTGTACGAGCTGGACACGGTCGCGTACTTCGCCCTGCTGCGGCCCAGCCACTCCCGCGCGACGGTGGCCCGGATCCGGCGCACCACCCAGGTGCTCGTGGACGTCCACCGGTGCGACGACGAGCGCTACGTCCACCCGGTCAAGGTGGACGGGCGATCGTCGGTGACCATGTTCCTGCCGCACCGGCAGGTCGAGGACGCGTTCCTGCCGCTGACCAGCAGCACGGAGGCCACGGCGCTCGTCGCCCGCCTGCGGGAGCAGCGGCAGGTGCAGCAGGGTGGCGGCCACCTGGACCATTGGGACCTGCTGTTCCTGCGTGCCGCGGAGCTGGCCGGCCCGCGTGCCCCGGCCGGGGGCCAGGCCGCCGCCGGTCCGGGGGACGGGGCCGCCGCCCGGGACAGGGCGGCCATGATCGACCAGCTGTGCCGGGCCGTGATCTCCCGGGAGCCGCGGATGCTCGCGCTGGCGGGCGCGCACCTCGACCTGGGCGACCTGCTGGCGATCAGGTCGCGCCTCATCGGGACCGGCTACGTCGGCGGCAAGGCCGTCGGCATGCTCGTGGCCCGACGGATCCTGCTGGGCGACCCGGCATCCGGACGCCAGTGGGACGAGGTGCTCGAGCCGCACGACTCCTGGTTCGTGGGATCCGACGTCTTCTACTCCTACATCGTGACCAACGGCTGGTGGCGGACCCTCATGGAGCAGAAGACGCCCGAGGGGTACTTCGCCGCCGGCGCCCGGCTGCGGGAGGCGCTGCTCCACGGGGACTTCCCCCGGGAGACCCTCGAGGCGTTCCAGGAGATGCTCGAGCACTTCGGGCAGTACCCGATCATCGTGCGCTCCAGCAGCCTGCAGGAGGACGGCTTCGGCAGCGCCTTCGCCGGCAAGTACGACAGCGTCTTCCTGGTCAGCCAGGGCACGCCGGAGGAGCGCCTGCGCCAGTTCGTCGACGCGGTGCGCGGGGTCTACGCCAGCACGATGAGCCAGGAGGCGCTGGCCTACCGCAGGGCCCGGGGCCTGGACGGCGAGGAGGAGCAGATGGCCCTGCTCGTCCAGCGCGTGTCCGGCCGGTACCACGGCCAGCTGTTCTTCCCCACGCTCGCAGGCGTGGCCGTGTCGTACAACACCTTCGTGTGGGACCGCCGGCTGGATCCGAGCGCGGGGCTGCTGCGCCTGGTGCTGGGCCTCGGCACGCGCGCCGTCGACCGGGTGGCCGGGGACTACCCCCGGCTCGTCGCGCTGGACCGCCCCACGCTGGGGGCGTTCTCGGGACCGGGGGACCTCGCGCGGTTCTCCCAGCACCAGGTCGACGTGCTGGACGTGGCCCGCAACGCGCCCCGGAGCGTCGGGCTGCAGGAGGTGGTCGACGCCGTCCCCGACCTCCCCTGGTCCCTGGTGAGCTCGGCCGTCGCAGCGCCGGCCGAACGGAGCAGGCCGCGCGGGGGCGCCGCGGGAGCCCCCGGGGCGCTCGTAGCGGGCCGCGCGCGGCGCGTCCTGTCGTTCGCGGACCTGCTGGCCACCACCGACTTCCCCGGCCTCATGCGCAGCATGCTGGGCACGCTGCAGCAGGCGTACGACTACCCGGTGGACGTGGAGTTCACCGCCGACCTCGACGCGGCGGGGTCGCTGCGGATCAACCTCGTGCAGTGCCGGCCCATGCAGACCCGCGGCATCCAGGCCAGCCGGGTGGAGATCCCCGACAAGGTGCCGGCGGCGCGCACGCTGTTCCGCTCCACGGGCAGCTTCATGGGCGGCAGCATCGTCGCCCCCCTGCGGCGCATCATCTGCGTGGATCCCCAGTCCTACGCCCGGCTGCGCCAGCCCGATCGCCACGAGGTCGCCCGGACCATCGGCCGTCTCACCCGGCTGGTGCGGCAGCGCGAGCACATGCCCACGGCCCTGCTCGGCCCGGGACGCTGGGGCACCACCAGCCCGAGCATGGGCGTCCCGGTCCGCTTCGCGGAGCTGGGCTGCATCACCGTCCTCGGCGAGATCGCCTTCTCGGCAGGCGGACTCATGCCCGAGCTCTCGTTCGGCAGCCACTTCTTCCAGGACCTCGTCGAGTCGGGCATCTGGTACGTGGCGCTGTTCCCCGACCGCCCCGACACGCAGCTGAACCTGGCCCTGCTCGAGCGCTCCCCGAACCGCCTGGCCGAGCTGCTGCCGGGCGACGCCGGCCTGGCCGGGACCATCCGGGTGGTGGACCTGCCCGAGGGCCAGGAGCTCGTGCTGCAGGCCGACATCATCAGCCAGGTGGTGGCCTGCCACCGGCCGTCGCCCGACGGCTGACCGGCGTCGCGATCGGCGGCGCGGCTGCAGGCGCGGCCGGCCCGAGGCAGTCCTACAGGACGCCCTGGTCGATCATCGCGTCGGCGACCTTGCGGAAGCCGGCGATGTTGGCGCCGAGGACGAGGTTGCCGGGCTCGCCGAACTCGTCGGCGGTGTCCCGGGCCGTCCGGTGGATGTCGGCCATGATCCGCTGCAGCCGGCCGTCGACCTCCTCGAAGGTCCACTGCGACATCGAGGCGTTCTGGCTCATCTCCAGCTGGCTGGTCGCGACCCCACCGGCATTGGCCGCCTTGGCCGGCCCGTAGGCGATCCCGGCTGCGAGGAACCTGCTGATGGCCTCGGCCGAGGAGGGCATGTTCGCGCCCTCCGAGACGCAGACGCACCCGTTCCTGAGCAGCTCGGCAGCATCGGCGGCGTTGACCTCGTTCTGCGTCGCGCTCGGGAACGCGGCCTCGCAGGGGATCGTCCAGACCCCGTTGTGCCCCGTCGGGTAGTCCTCGATGGGCGTGTACGTGGCCTCCGCGTGCTCCTCGGCGTACCGCACGAGCCGGCCGCGCTCGACCTCCTTGATCTGCTTGAGCAGCTCGAGGTCGATCCCGCGCGGGTCGTGGATCATCCCGCCGGAGTCGCTGCAGCTCACCGGGATCGCCCCCACCTCGTAGAGCTTCTCGATCGTGTAGATGGCCACGTTGCCGGAGCCGGACACCGTGCAGGTCCTGCCCTCCAGCGACTCGCCGCGGTCGGCGAGCATGTTCTGGGCGAAGTAGACCGTGCCGTAGCCGGTGGCCTCGGTCCGACCCAGGGAGCCTCCCCACGCCAGGCCCTTGCCGGTGAGGACCCCCTCGTAGCGGCCGGTCAGGCGCTTGTACTGCCCGAACAGGTAGCCGATCTCGCGGGCACCGACGCCGATGTCCCCGGCCGGCACGTCGACGGTCGGGCCGATGTGCCGGTACAGCTCGCTCATGAACGCCTGGCAGAAGCGCATGACCTCGGTGTCCGACCGGCCCTTGGGGTCGAAGTCCGACCCGCCCTTGCCGCCCCCGATCGGCAGCCCGGTCAGGGCGTTCTTGAAGATCTGCTCGAATCCCAGGAACTTGATCACGCCGGCCGTGACGCTGGGGTGGAACCGCAGGCCGCCCTTGTACGGGCCGAGTGCGGAGTTGAACTCGACCCGATAGCCCTTGTTGACCTGGACCTCGCCATCGTCGTCGACCCACGCGACCCGGAACAGGATCTGCCGTTCGGGCTCCACCATCCGCTGGATGATGTTGGCCTGTCGGTACCGCGGGTCGCGCTCGAGCAGCGGCTGCAGCGAGGTCAGGACCTCCTCCGCGGCCTGGTAGAAGTCCGCCTGGGCCGGGCTGGACCGCATGAGGTACTCGATGGTGTCGTGGACGTAGGTCATGCCTGCCACCCGTCGCCGCATCGGGGGCGCGCACCGCGCCCGGTCGCGGCAGACCCTACGACGTGCCGCTCCCGGCAGTGCGCGGCGGCGGTGCAGCGATGGGTCCGAGGTCCCGGGACCAAGGACCCTGTGTGGCGTGCCGGGCCCGGCCGGGGTCAGCCCGCGGTCTCGCGCCAGCGGTTGGTGATCGGCTGGCGGCGGTCCCGGCCGAAGGAGCGCGGCGTGATCTTGGTGCCGATCGGGTACTGCCGGCGCTTGTACTCGGCGAGGTCGGTCATGCGCAGCACCCGCTCGACCAGCGCCGGGTCGTGCCCGTCGGCCACCAGCTCGTCGGCACCGCGGTCGTGCTCGACGTAGTCGTCGAGGATGTCGTCGAGCAGGTCGTAGGGGGGCAGCGAGTCGGTGTCCTGCTGCCCGGGGCGCAGCTCGGCGCTCGGCGGCTTCTCGATCGAGCCCGGCGGGATCGGCGGGACCTCGCCGCGGCGCTCGGCCTCGGCGTTGCGCCACCGCGCCAGGCGGTACACCCACGTCTTGGGGACGTCCTTGATCGGGCCGAAGCCGCCGACCGCGTCCCCGTAGATCGTCGAGTAGCCGACCGAGAGCTCGCTCTTGTTGCCCGGCGCGAGCACGAGGTGGCCCTCCTGGTTGCTGACCGCCATCACGGTCGTGCCGCGGATGCGGGCCTGGAGGTTCTCCTCGGCCAGACCGGTCAGGTGCAGGGCCCCCATGTAGGCGTCGAACATGGTCGCGATCGGGATGCTCCGGCAGTGCGCGCCGAGGCGCTCGGCGAGGTCGAACGCGTCGTCGCGGGAGTGCTGCGAGGAGTACCTGCTCGGCATCGACAGGCCGTGGACGTTGGGCCCGCCGATCGCGTCGGCGGCGATCGTGGCCACGAGCGCGGAGTCGATGCCCCCGGAGAAGCCGAAGGTGACCGATCGGAACCCGTTCTTGCGCACGTAGTCGCGCAGGCCGACGACCAGCGCCCGGTACATCTCGGCCTCGTCGGTGAGGCGGGGCTCGATGGGCGGGGCCGGCCGGGGGGCGTAGGCCGGCAGCGGGTCGGCGCCGATCTCGGCGGTGCACCGGCCCGTGGCCACGGGCAGGTCGAGGTCCACCACGAGGAGGGCCTCCTCGAACTGCGGCGCGCGGGCCAGCAGGGCGCCGTCGGGACCCACCACCAGCGAGTCGCCGTCGAAGACGAGCTCGTCCTGGCCGCCGACCATGTTCACGTAGGCGAGCGCCGCCCCGCCCTCGACCGCGCGCCGGGCCGCGAGGGCCAGGCGCGTGTCGTCCTTGTGGACCTCGTAGGGCGAGCCGTTGATCACCACGAGCAGGCCGGCGCCGACCTCGCGCACCTGCGCCACCGGACCGCCGTCCTGCCAGAGGTCCTCGCAGATCGCCAGCGCCACGTCGATCCCGTGGACGCGCACGACGCAGGGCTCGGTGCCGGAGACGAAGTAGCGGAACTCGTCGAAGACGCCGTAGTTCGGCAGGTGGTGCTTGGCGTACCGGGCCACGACCTGCCCCGCGTGCAGCACCGCTGCGGCGTTGATCGGGGCGCCCCGCGGGACGCCGACGGGGTGCTCCCGGCCGCCGTCGCGCAGGTCGAGGTAGCCGACGACGACGGTGGCGTCACCGAGGCCCTCGCAGGCCAGGCGCTGGGCGAGGGTGTCCAGCGTCGCGATCGAGGCCTGCTGGAACGACCAGCGCAGCGCCAGGTCCTCGATCGGGTAGCCGGTGAGCACCATCTCGGGGAAGGCCACGAGGTGCGCGCCGCTGGCCACGGCCTCGCGGGTCCGAGCGACGACGAGCTCGGCGTTGCCGGCGAGGTCGCCGACCGTCGGGTTCACCTGGGCCAGGGCGATCCGCAGCTGGGGCACGGGTGGAGGGTAGTCGCGCGGCGCGGCGCGGTGGGTGCGGCAGCGGTGGGTCGGCAGCGGTGGGTGCGGCGGCGCGAGGCCGGGCTCCGTGATACCCAAGGGCCGTGCAGCATGACGGCAACGGGTGGGTGCAGTGCGCGCGCGGGCACCGGCACTGGGGCCGGCACGGGGCTGCTGGGCTGCTGCTGCACGCCGTGGACGACGTCGGGGCGGTCCGGGTGCTGCTGCAGCACCGGGCCGCGTGGAGCCACCACGGGGACACGTGGGGCCTGCCCGGCGGGGCGCGGGACAGCCACGAGGACGTGATCGCGGCGGCGCTGCGCGAGGCGGGGGAGGAGACCGCCCTGGCGGCCGGCGCGCTGCGCGTGCGGCACACCTTCGTCGACGACCACGGGGGCTGGTCCTACACCACGGTGCACGCCGACACCCCCGTCCCGCTGGCCACGGCGCTGAACCAGGAGAGTGAGGCACTCGTCTGGGTCCCGGTCGACGAGGTCGCGTCGCTGCCATTGCACCCGGGGTTCGCCGCGACCTGGCCCGCGGTGCGGGCCGTGCCGTTGGTGCTGCTCGTCGACGTCGCCAACGTGGTGGGTGCGCGCCCGGACGGCTGGTGGCGGGACCGGGCCGGCGCCGCCGGTCGCCTGCTGCTGGAGCTCGACGCGCTGCGGGCGGTGACCGTGCCGGTGCCCGGCGGGCAGCCTGCAGTGGTCGGCCGCGTCGCGGCGGTGCTCGAGGGGGCCTCGGTCGCAGCGGCCGACCCGGCCTGGGTGCAGGTGGACCGGACGGCCCGCGGCGGCCACGGCGACGACGCGATCGTGGCCGCGGCTGCCGGGCTCGTCGGGGCCGGGCACTCGGTGCTCGCCGTCACCGCCGATCGCGGACTGCGGGATCGGCTGCGGTCGCTGCTGCCGCCGCCGGCCGCGCCGCTCGGGGTGGGCGGGGTGGTCGGGGTGGTCGGGCCGCGCTGGCTGCTGGACCGGCTCGACCACGTCGACCGCCCCTGACCCCTGCCCCACCCCCGCTCCCGCCGCGTGGATCGAGCCGGCCCACGGGGGCGACGCGGTTCCAGGTCGCGGTTCGGCGGCAGCGGCTGCGGCACCCGCCGATGCGGCAGGATGTGCGCCATGGACAAGCAGACCGAGTTCGTGCTGCGCACGGTCGAGGAGCGCGACATCCGGTTCGTGCGGCTGTGGTTCACCGACGTGCTCGGGTTCCTCAAGTCCGTGGCGATCGCGCCGGCCGAGCTCGAGAGCGCCTTCACCGAGGGGATCGGCTTCGACGGCTCCGCCATCGAGGGGTTCGCGCGCATCCAGGAGGCCGACATGCTCGCCATGCCGGACCCGGGCACCTTCCAGGTGCTGCCGTGGCGTGGCGAGTCGCAGGGCGTGGCACGGATGTTCTGCGACATCCGGATGCCTGACGGCAGCCCGAGCTTCGCCGACCCCCGCTACGTGCTCAAGCGCGCCCTGTCCAAGGCAGCCGACCAGGGGTTCACCTTCTACACCCACCCGGAGATCGAGTTCTTCCTGTTCAAGCAGCCGCACCAGCCGGGCGCCGTGCCGGTCCCGGTCGACGAGGGTGGCTACTTCGACCACACCCCGCAGGGGGTCGGGTACGACTTCCGCCGGCAGGCGATCCAGATGCTCGAGGCCATGGGCATCTCGGTGGAGTTCAGCCACCACGAGGGCGGGCCGGGACAGCAGGAGATCGACCTGCGCTACGCCGACGCGCTCACGACGGCGGACAACGTCATGACCTTCCGGCTCGTGGTGAAGGAGGTGGCGCTCGAGCAGGGGGTGATCGCCAGCTTCATGCCCAAGCCGCTGCGCGACCACCCGGGCTCGGGGATGCACACCCATCTCAGCCTGTTCGAGGGCGACCGCAACGCCTTCTTCGAGGCCGGGGCGGAGCTGCAGCTGAGCAAGGCCGCCCGCGCGTTCATGGCCGGGATCCTCACGCATGCCGGCGAGATCACCGCCGTCACCAACCAGTGGGTGAACTCCTACAAGCGCCTGGTCGGCGGCGGCGAGGCCCCGGCGTGGGTGTGCTGGGGCCACAACAACCGCAGCGCCCTGCTGCGCGTGCCCATGTACAAGCCCGACAAGGGCAACTCGACGCGCATCGAGTTCCGGGCGATGGACAGCGCCGCCAACCCGTACCTGGCCTATGCCGTGCTGCTCGCCGCCGGGCTCAAGGGGATCGAGGAGGGCTACGAGCTGCCGCCCGGCGCGGACGACGACGTCTGGTCGCTGAGCAACAGCGAGCGGCGCGCCCTGGGGCTCAGCCCGCTGCCGGCGAGCCTCAGCGAGGCGATCGCCGCCATGGAGCGCAGCGAGCTGGTCGCCGAGACCCTCGGCGAGCACGTGTTCGACTTCTTCCTGCGCAACAAGCGCGCGGAGTGGGCGGACTACCGCCGGCAGGTCACCGCCTTCGAGCTCGACCGCTACCTGCCGGTGCTGTAGCCGACGGCGCCGAGCAGCTGGCAGGGGTTCCATCGTGAGCGACATCCTGGGCGGTCGCCCGGACTCGCCGGCCGCGCGCCTGGCCCGGCTCGGCGTGGCCGACGCCAGCCGGATCGCCCCGGCGATCGCCGCCCTGCCCTGGTGGGGCGAGCACCTCCTCGACGAGGTGGGGGAGGCGGCCGATCCCGGCCAGGTGCTGCGCACCGCGCTGCAGCTGCACGAGGACCACGTGGCCGCGGTGGCGGACCTGGCCCGGGATCCGTCCGCGTGGGGGCGCTTCGCCCGGGTGACCGGCGTCTCCCTGGCGCTGGCCGAGCACCTGGTCCGCCACCCCGAGCACCTGCCGATCCTCGCCGAGGCGGCCCCGCCCCCGGAGGCCGAGGCGCTGCGGGCGCAGTTCCGGGCGCTGGGCGCCCAGCACGGCGGGGCGCCGGGGAACGTCGCGGCCGACGCCCTGCGCGTGGCCAATCGCGCGGCCCTGCTGCGCATCGCGATCGCGGACCTCGCCGAGGATGCGCCCTTCGAGCGCACCGCTGCCCGGCTCAGCCAGCTCGCGGACGCGGTGCTCGAGGGGGCGTTGGCCGCGGCCCGCGCGCAGCTGCCGGTCGGCGCGCCGGGGGTCCGGCTGGCGATCATCGGGATGGGCAAGTGCGGCGGCGCGGAGCTGAACTACATCAGCGACGTCGACGTCATCTTCGTGGCCGAGCCCGAGGCGGGCGTCGAGGAGGCGGACGCGCTGCGCGTGGCCTCCACGCTGGCGAGCACGGTCATGCGCCTGTGCGGCGGGCACACGGCCGAGGGGACGATCTGGGAGGTCGACGCGAACCTGCGCCCCGAGGGCCGCGCCGGAGCGCTGGTGCGCACCCTGCGCAGCCACGTCGGCTACTACGAGCGCTGGGCCAAGACCTGGGAGTTCCAGGCCCTGCTCAAGGCACGCGCAGTCGCCGGGGACCTCGCCCTCGGCGCCGCCTACGTGGACGCGGTGCTGCCGTTCGTGTGGGCCGCGGCCGACCGGGACGGCTTCGTCGCCGACGTGCAGCAGATGCGCCAGCGGGTGGAGCGCAACGTCCCGGCCAAGGACGCCGACCGCCAGCTCAAGCTGGGCCGAGGCGGGCTGCGCGACGTGGAGTTCAGCGTCCAGCTGCTCCAGCTCGTGCACGGGCGCAGCGACGTGATGCTGCGCAGCCCGAACACGCTCACCGCGCTGGAGTCGCTCGCGACCTGGGGCTACGTGGGCCGCGAGGACGCCGCCTCGCTGGGCTCCGCGTACCGCTTCCTGCGCACGCTCGAGCACCGGATCCAGCTGCACCGCCTGCAGCGCTCGCACGTCGTGCCGCGCGACGACGAGGACCTGCGACGGCTCGGCCGCGCGATGGGCTTCGCGCGCGAGCCCGGCCGTGAGCTGACCGACGCCTGGCAGCGCCGGTCGCACGAGGTCCGTCGCATCCACGAGAAGCTCTTCTACCGCCCGCTGCTCGATGCGGTGGCCCGGCTGGACAGCGGGCAGGCCCGGCTGACACCGCAGGCGGCGCAGGAGCGCCTCGACGCCCTCGGCTTCCGGGACCCAGCCGGTGCCCTGCAGCACATCGAGGCGCTCAGCACCGGCGTCACGCGGCGCGCGGCGATCCAGCGCACCCTGCTGCCGGTGATGCTCGGGTGGTTCGCGGACGCGCCCGACCCGGACGCGGGGCTGCTCGGGTTCCGACGGGTCTCCGACGCCCTGGGCGGCACCCCGTGGTACCTGCGCCTGCTGCGCGACGAGTCGGCCACGGCACAGCGACTGGCCCGGGTCCTGGCCAGCAGCCGGTACTCCTCGGAGCTGCTGCTGCGCGCGCCCGAGGGCGTCTCGCTGCTGGCCGACGCCTCGGAGCTGCGTCCGCGGCAGTCCGGGCCGCTGACCGCCGAGTTCCTCGCGACGGCCGGGCGCTACGAGGACGCCACCCAGGCCGTGGCCTCGGTGCGCGCGCTGCGGCGCCGGGAGCTGTTCCGGATCTCGGCCACGGACATCCTCGGCGAGCTCACCGTGGACGACGTCGGCAACGCCCTGACCGACGTGGCCGACGCGACGATCGCCGGCGGCCTGCACGCCGCCACCGCCTCGGTGCAGCGGGCCCGCGGCGGACCGCTGCCGACGCGCCTGCTCGTGATCGGCATGGGCCGCTTCGGGGGCGGGGAGGTCGGGTACGGCAGCGACGCCGACGTGGTCTTCGTGCACGACCCGCTGCCCGGGGCCGACGACCAGGACGCCGCGGCCGCCGCCACCGCCGTCGCCAACGAGCTGCGCACGCTGCTGAACGCGCCCTCGACCGACCCCCCGCTGGCCCTCGACGCCGACCTGCGGCCGGAGGGCAGGCAGGGCCCCCTGGTCCGCACGATCGCCTCGTACGCCGCGTACTACGACCGGTGGCGCTCGTTCTGGGAGGCACAGGCGCTGCTGCGCGCCGACCGGGTGGCGGGTGACGCCGACCTGTGGGCCCGCGTGCGCGCGGCGATCGACCCGATCCGGTGGCCCCGCGACGGGGTGGGGCCCGACCAGCTGCGGGAGATCCGCCGGCTCAAGGCGCGGATGGAGAACGAGCGACTGCCACGCGGGGCCGACCCGACGCTGCACACGAAGCTGGGCCGCGGCGGGCTCTCCGACGTGGAGTGGGTGGTCCAGCTGCTCCAGCTCCAGCACGCCCACCGGGTGCCCGAGCTGCGCACGACGCGGACCATGGCCGCCCTCGAGGCGGCGCGTCGGGTCGGCCTGCTGGAGCCGGGCGACGCCGACATCCTGTCCGACGCCTGGCGCATGGCCACCCGCATCCGCAACGTCGTCATGCTGGTGCGGGGCCGGGCCTCGGACCTGGTGCCCACCGACGTGCACGAGCTCGCCGCCGTGGGGCGCGTCCTGGGCTACGCCCCGGGCGAGACCGGCGCGCTGCTCGAGGACTACCGCCGCACCACCCGCCGGGCGCGCGGGGTGGCCGAGCGGCTGTTCTACGGCCAGGCGTAGCGACGCCTACCAGCCCGGGGACGCCTACCAGCCCGGGGACGCCTACCAGCCCAGCCAGCCCTCGGGGTTGAGGAACTGGTCGTGGTGCTGGACCTCGAAGTGCAGGTGGCTGCCGGTCGAGTTGCCGGTGGACCCCATCCGGCCGATCCGATCCCCGGTGCGCACCTGCTCGCCGACGCGCACCTCGATCGCGGACAGGTGGTTGTAGGTCGTCTGGTAGCCGTCGCCGTGGTCGACCACGACGCGGTTGCCGTACGCGCCCTCGTAGCCGGCGGAGACCACCTTCCCCGTGGCCGCCGCCAGGATCGGCGTGCCCTGGGCGCCTGCGAAGTCCAGCCCGGTGTGCACCCCCCCCGACCAGTACCCGCCGTGCTGGCCGAACCGGGCGGTGAGCCGGTAGCTGCCCCTCGCGACCGGCGCCTGCCGGGACTCGGCCAGGCTCGCCCGGTAGACCTCGAGCTTCTCCTTGGACGCGAGGTACTCGTCCCGGGCCTCGGCCGCGGTGGCCCGTTGCTCGGCGAGGGACTCCTCGGCCTCGATGATCGTCTCCTCGGCCGACGCGAGCTCGCCCAGGGCGTCCTCGCCCCGCACGATCGCCTCCTCGAGCCGCTCCTGGGAGCGTTGCTCGACCTCACGAGCCACGGCCTGGTCCTCCGCGGTCGGGCGCCCGGGCAGCACCGCGGCGATCCCGGCTGCCGCGGACTCGGTCCGCTCGGCGTAGGAGGTGGCCTCCTCGTGGGACAGCCGTGCGGCCTCGAGGTCGGCCAGCGCGACGGTCGCGGCGGCCTGCGCCTCGTCGACGGCGGCCTGCGCCTCGTCGACCTCGGTGCGCGCCTCGGCGAGCGCCTGCTTCTCCTCGGCCCGGGCTGCCTTGGCTCGCTCCAGCTGCGCCTGTGCCTTGCGGACGTCCTTGGGGTCGGCACCGCCCTTGGGCGGCTTCGGCGGCTTGGGCTTGCGCTCGGACGCCTCCTCGGCCGCCGGCGCCGCGTCGGACGCCGGGCTCGCCTCGGCATCCTGCCCGGCCTGCTGCGCCGCCTGCGCCGCCGCCCGGGCTCCGCCCCCGGCTCCCGCGCTGCGGCTGGCCTCGGCGGCGTCGGCCGCCCGGCGGGTCGCGTCGGGCTCCTCCGGGTCCGGGCCGGCGGCTGCGGCGACGGCCTGCTCAGCGGGCTCGGGCGGGGACGCCTCCTCGGGGAGGACCGCCTCCTGCGCCGCGCCGATCGCCGCCTCGAGCGCCACGGCGATCGCCTGGGGGGACCCCAGGTCGGTGAAGCCCGGCTCGACGGACTCCTGTCCCGCGGTCGTCGGCGCGGGGGTCCCGTGGGTCGCAGCCGGCACCGCGCCGGCCCCGACGATCCCGATCGTGAGGGCGGCGACGGTGCCGGCCCGCAGGATCGTCGAGGGGGCGATCCCCAGCCGCACCTCGTCCAGCACCAGCAGCAGGGGCAGGTCGGTGGCGGTGAGCAGGCGCATCGGCAGCTCACCCACCTGGCCGGGGGAGAGCACCTCGTCGATGGCCTCCCGGCGGCGCAGCGCCGGGCCGAGGGACAGGTCGCCCAGCCCACAGATCACCAGGTCGTAGTCGCGGTAGCCGAGCTGGTCGCGCACGAGGGTCCAGGAGTGGTCCGCCCCGCTGGCCGAGACGAACCGGACGTCCACGCCGCGAGCGTTCGCCAGTGCGACCGCCTGCTCGAAGAGCTCCTGCTCGCGGTTGATGGCCAGCAGCTCCAGCTCGTCGTCGCTCTGCTCGGCACGCCCCTCCGGACCGATCACGATCACGTCGAGGATCGCGTCCGCGGTGTCGGCGAGGGTGACGGCCACGTGCGCCGCCAGACCGGACACCGGGGCGGAGCACGTGTCGACGATGCCCAGGATGCGCCGGAACGGCGGCGGCTCGCCGTCGGCGAGGAACACGGCGAACCCCGGCACCTCGTCATCGGCGTGTCGTGCGGTGCCGAGCAGCAGCTGGGTGAGCAGCTCCTGCGGCCCGGCGATGTCGCGGCGCAGCCCGATCATCCCGATGCCCCGGTGGGCGGCCATGCGCAGCGCCTCGGCGATCGTCGGGTCCGGGGCGGCGCTCGGACGTACGTCGGCGTCGACGCCGAGGCCGCCGGCCACCTGCCAGGACGCGAGCACCGCGGTCCCGGTCGCGTACCGCTCGGCGATGGTGAGGCCGGCGCGGCTGCCCGGGTGGGCATCCACGACGACGAGCATGTCCGGGATCCTGCCCTGGGACATGTGCAGCCTCCGTCCGTGCTCGTGCGGCGCGCCGTGGTGCTCAGTGTGCCGCAGCACGGCTCACGAAGCCCGTGCTGCGGGCGGACCCCCCGCCGACCTCGGTCAGCGGACAGCCTGCGCAGCGGCCCGACGGCCGTCGGGCGGGTCCTCCTGCACCTCGGCCAGCATCGCGGCCAGGTGGGCTGCGGCGGCCAGGAAGGCGACCCAGTGGTCGGGGGTCGCGTCGCAGCGCCCGGATCGCTGCGGCGCCGTGGACGGCTCGGTGTGCCAGCGCTGGATGCGCCCGTCGCGCAGCTCGAGGCGGACCAGCGTGCCGCCCTCCCAGCCGCACAGCGTCGCGTCGGCCGCTCCGGGATCGAGCACGCCCTGCTCGGCGGTCACCCAGGCCAGCGCCTCCAGCTCGGCCTGGATGCGCGCGGCGAGCTCGAACGCGAGGGCCGCGACGGCGCGGTCGCGCTGGTGGACCAGCCGCGCAGCGACCTCGGCGCATGCCGCTGCCTCGCGATGCAGCACCGCTCGCGCCAGCGCGACGCGATCCGATCGCTCGGCCACCAGCACGCCGCGGACCCGGGCCATGTCGCGCTCGGAGCCGCCCAGCCGGTCATCGGCGTAGTCCAGGTGCAGCACGCGACGCAGCCCCGCGGTCGCCTGCCGGCTTCGGGTGCCGCCGAGGTACGGGCCGAAGGACTCCAGGCCGACGCCGTCCTCGGGCTCGTGCCCGACCCGCAGGCGCGCCGCCCCCGGCCGGGTCTCCAGCACGATCCACGTGGGGACCTCGAAGCCGCCGCGCACCCGGTTCCAGCGGGGCTTGGCTCGCTGCAGCAGGGTGCGCTCCAGCCAGGCAGCCTCGTGCGCGGACCGGCAGGGGAGGGCCTCGACGCGATCCACCTGCGGCACCATCCGGCGCAGGTGCGGCCGGTCCTGCAGGTCCCCCCAGTAGGAGCCGACGCGCTGGCGCAGGTCACCTGCCCGGCCCAGGTACAGCGCCCGGCCCTGGCGGTCGCGGAACCGGTACACGCCGGGACCGCTCGGAAGCACGGCGAGGACCTCGCGCGGTGCCCGATCCCTGCCCACGGCTGGCAGTATCCGCGCTCGGCGGCACGTGGCCGGCACCAACCCGCCCGGGCCCCGCGCCGGTATCGTCGCCGGCCATGGAGCGGGCCGTCGCACGGGGACTGGCGAGCGGACTGCTGCTGGGCGTCGGCGGCTTCCAAGCAGCGCTCGCGGCCGGGGCACCGTGGGGCCGGGCCGCGTTCGGGGGCGGGCACCCGGGCACCCTGCCGCGGCGACTGCGCGCCACCAGCGCGGTGGTGGCCCCGCTCTACCTCGCGACTGCCGCCCTCGTGGTGACCGACCGCCTGCCGCAGCCGACGCAGCGCCGCGTGTACGGCGGGCTGGCGGGGCTCTTCACGGTGGGGACCGTGCTGAACGGGCTGTCCCGCTCCCCGGCCGAGCGGGCGATCTGGACGCCGACCTCGGCCCTGCTGGCGGCCAGCCTCTGGCGCTCCCGTCCCGCGCCGTAGCCCTGCCGACGCATCGAGCGGTCGGCGGTGGCCGGGAAGGAACGGCGCCGGCGGGGTAGGGGGCCGCCATGGGCATGGTCGAGGGCAAGGTGGCGCTGGTCACCGGGGCGACGAGCGGCATCGGCCGGGCGAGTGCCCGCCGGCTCGCCGAGGAGGGCGCTGCCGTGGTGCTCGTCGCGCGCAACGAGGAGGACGGGCAGGCGTGGCAGGCGGAGCTGGAGCGGGCCGGGCACCGGGCCCGGTTCGTCGCTGGCGACGTCGGTGAGGCCGACGACGTGGCCCGTGCGGTCCGCGTGGCCGTCGAGCACTTCGGCGGGCTCGACATCGTGGTGGCGAACGCGGGGATCAACGGGGTGTGGGCCCCGGTCGAGGAGCTCCGGCCCGAGGAGTGGGACCGGACGCTGCGCACGAACCTGCGGGGGACCTACCTCACCGTCCACCACGCCGTGCCGCACCTGCGCGCCCGCGGTGGCGGCAGCGTCATCGTCATGAGCAGCGTCAACGGGACGCGGACCTTCTCCAACCCCGGCACCAGCGCCTATGCGAGCTCCAAGGCCGCGCAGGTGGCGTTCGCGAAGGTCGTCGCGCTCGAGCTCGGGCGCGACGGCATCCGGTGCAACGCGGTCTGCCCGGGGAGGATCGACACCAGCATCGAGGAGAGCACCGATCCGCGCGACACCGAGCGGCTCGGGATCGAGGTGGAGCTGCCGAAGGGCAGCCCCGCGGTCGACGAGGGCTCCGGCGAGGCCGACGAGGTCGCCGACGTCTGCGTGTTCCTCGCCTCGGACCTCAGCCGGCACGTCTCCGGGGTCGAGCTGTTCGTCGACGGCGGCGCGTCGCTGCTGCGGTAGGCGCGAGGGATGGCCCCGACCAGGCCGGTCGGGCGGCGCGGTGCTGTGATGTGGCCATGAGTGCGGCGCCGACCCGCTGGGAGACGCATCCGGTCACGCCCGATCGGTTCGAGGACTTCGCGGACGTCATCAACCCGAATCGCCGGGCCACCCACTGCTGGTGCCTCTCGCACCGGCTGCGGCAGCAGGACATCGACGTCCTCGGCGGGGGCGACCGGGAGCGGGCCATGCGCGCGTTGTGCGCGCGCGCTGACCCGCCGGGGGTCGTGGCCTACGCCGACGGCGTGCCGGTCGGGTGGTGCAACATCGGGCCCCGGGCCGAGATCCCGCGGCTCACCGGCTCGAAGCTGATCCGGCCGGTGGACGACGTACCGGTGTGGAGCATCGTCTGCGTGGTCGTGCGGGGCGGGCACCGCAAGCGTGGGGTCACGGCGCCGCTCATCGAGGGGGCCGTCGCCTACGCGGCGTCGCGGGGGGCGCCGGCCGTGGAGGCGCACCCCGTGGACCCGCCCGGGCGGATGGACACGACCATGGCGTTCGTCGGGACGCGGGCGATGTTCGAGCGTGCCGGCTTCCGGGTCCTCGGCACGACCGACGCGGTCGCGAGCGGGCTGCCCCGCCTGGTCATGCGCCGCGACCTGCCCTGAGGGTGGGCGGCGCGCCCGGCACCTGGCCGACCGGACCGAGCCGCGGCGTGGCAGGGGTCGTTGCCGGCTCCTTCAGCTCGACGAACATGACCACCGTGTCCGTGTCCCCGACGTTCTCGCCCCGGTGCTCCTGCGCGTCCAGCCAACGGACCTCGCCGGCGGGCAGGTGGACGTCCACCTGCTGGTCGCCCTGGACCAGCCGGCGGTCGAAGGCACTCAGCGTGATCATCACGCTGTCCGGATGCTCATGGGCGTGGGTGCGGTCGCCGGGGCCGTCGTGGTAGCGCAGCACGCGTACCCGCTCGTTCTCCAGGACGACCCGGTAGAGGTCGGGGTCGGTGCGTGTCGGGTCGGCCATGTGAGCCTCCTCGCTCGCCCGACGTCGGGCTGCTGCGGGCGGGGGACGATGCCTGGGGGAGGCCCCCTCGGTCAGCGGGGCTGGGACTCCGGCCCGGTGCGCGTGGCCAAGGAAGCGATGGAGCGGTCGTCCCAGCTGTAGAACAGCCGGATCGCCGGTGTCAGCGCCGCGAACGCGACCAGGCGCATGGCGCGAACCCGCCGATCCCGCCGGCTCGTCCGCGATCCCCGTGCCGAACCCACTGCCAGTGCCCGTCGTCCCGTCATGGCCCGGCACTACCCGCTCCCCGGCCCGGCATACGCGCGAGCGCGGCCCGGCGTGACCGGCCGACCGACCTCAGTCCGCGGACAGCGCCAGGTCCACCATCAGCTCGTTCGCGAGCTCCTCCAGTACCGCCTGGAGCTCGGCGAGCTGGACGTCGGGCGGGGCCAGCAGCCTCGCGCTGACCTCGAACAGCATCCCCCCGGCCATCGGCGCCTCACGGGTGGCGGTCTGCAGCTCCTCGATGCTCACCTGGCGGCCGGCCAGCACCCGGGCGATGTCGTGGATGATCCCCGGCCGGTCGGAGCCGACCAGCTCGAGGTGCAGGCGGTTGACGGCGCCGGGGGCGGCGGGCTCCTCGCGGCCCTGCTCCATCGTGATGTGCAGGCCGGCCACGCCCTGGCTCGACAGCGCCTCGCTGAGGGCGTCGGCCCGATCGTCGGGCACGTCGACCACGACGATCCCGGCGAACTTCCCCGCCAGTCGGGCCATCTGGCTGCGTTCCCAGCTCCCGCCGTGCTCGGCCACCACCCCGGAGAGGGCCGCCACCAGACCGGACCGGTCGTCGCCGATCACCGTGAGCACGAGCGTCGCCATCCCGGCAGGCTACCGGGCCAGGACGCGGTCCACCGCGGCCAGGACCTGGCGCGGCGTGACGGCCAGCAGGGCGACACGGCCGCCGTTTGCCCACC
>JALOLH010000091.1 GCA_025456065.1 Candidatus Nanopelagicales bacterium
CGGGGCCCATCCTCACCTGCGCCGCGGCAGCCCGCATCCGTACCGCCGGCGTCGTCCGGCCCGCGGGGGTCGGCCGTAGGGTGAGCCGGTGCCGAGCACCCGTGCCCTGCTCGCCGTGGCCGTCGAGCGGCTGCGGACCGCGGGGGTGCCCACGCCCGAGGTGGATGCCGAGCTGCTGCTCGCGCATGTGACGGACCGCCCGCGGGCGATGCTGCGGCTCGCCGGCGCCGAGGTGACCGACGTCCAAGCAGAGGCCTTCGCCGCCCTCGTCGCCCGGCGGGCCACCCGCGAGCCGCTGCAGCACTGCACCGGCAGGGCACCGTTCCGGCACCTCGAGCTGCGGGTCGGACCCGGTGTGTTCGTGCCGCGGCCGGAGACCGAGCTCGTGGTCGACCTCGTGCTCGCCCACCTTGCAGTTTCCGCGTCGGCTGCTGCTGCGGCGGCTGCGCCTGCCGCGGCCGGTGTGCCGCAGGCGTCAGCGCGCCGACTCGTCCTGGTCGACCTGTGCACGGGCTCGGGTGCCCTGGCCCTGGCCCTGGCCACCGAGGTGCCCGGCGCCGCCGTCCACGCCGTCGAGGTCTCCCCGGACGCGCTGGCGTGGGCCCGCAGGAACGTGGCCGAGCACCTGCGTGCGGTGCAGGCCGTCGGCGGCGCCATCGCGCTGCACGCCGGGGACGCCACGACGTGCGCGCAGCCGGGCGGCCCGCTGGCCGAGCTCGCCGGCGGGGCGGACGTCGTGGTGACGAACCCCCCGTACGTCCCGGACGACGCCGTTCCCCGGGAACCGGAGGTCCGCGACCACGATCCGCACCTGGCCCTCTTCGGCGGCCCGGACGGGCTGGCGGTCATCCGACCGCTGGCTCGCCAGGCCGCCCGGCTGCTGCGGCCCGGCGGGCTGCTGCTGGTCGAGCACGCCGACGTCCAGGGGGAGCAGGCCGGTGCGCGCGGCCTGCCCGCCCTGCTGCGCAGTCAGGCCGACCCCGCGGCGCCCGGGACGCCGGCCTGGCGCGACGTGGTCGACCACCACGACCTCGCCGGCCGGCCCCGGATCACCGCCGCCCTGCGACGCTGACCGCCTCCACCCCTCCTCCGCCCTCACCCCCCTCTGTCATGGATTCCGACCGAGACGTCGTCCGATTCCACGACGCGAGGCCGGGCGTGGGCCCAACAGCGGCGGGGGCCGGGCGAACAGCGGCGGGGGCCGGCGAGGGACGGGGGCCGGACGAACGGCGGGGGCCGGGGGCCGGGGGACAACGCCGGGGGCGGGGGAGGGCTGGCGGCGGACGGTCGCGGGAGGATGGGCGCCGTGACCATGCGGATCCCCACCGACGACCCGGAGGACCGGGAGCGCGGGCTGGCGGCGGCGGCCACCGCGCTGCGCCGTGGCCAGCTCGTCGGGCTGCCGCTGGACACCGCGTACGGCATCGCCGCCGACGCCTTCAGCGAGCGGGGGATCCTCGCGCTGCGGACGGCCAAGGGACGCCCCGACCTGGCGGTCCCGGTCATGGTGCCGCGGATCGCGACCGTCGCCGGCGTGGCGCAGGCCGACGAGGCGGCCCGCGCGCTCATGCGCGACTTCTGGCCGGGACCGCTCACGCTCGTGCTGCGTGCGCAGCCGACGCTCGCGTGGATCCTGGCCGACGCCGCGGACCGGATCGCCGTGCGCATGCCGCTGCACCCGGTGGCCCTGGAGCTGCTGGCCCGGACCGGTCCGCTGGGCGTGGTCGGGGCCACCCCCGGCGCCACCGATCCGGATGCCGCCTACCCCGCTGCGCTCGCCGCGCACCTGACCGTGCTCCTCGACGGCGGCGTCCTGCCCGCCGGCCCGTCGTCGACCGTCGTCGACTGCACCGGCCCCGCCCCGGTCCTGGTCCGCCCGGGGCCGCTGCGGCCCGCCGACCTGCAGGCCACCTGTCCGGACCTGGTGGTGCCCGAGCTCTCGGTACCACCCGCCCCGGTGGACGACCCCGCCCCGAGCCCGCCGACGGACGGTGGGGAGCACGGCGGGGACCGGGCGCGCGCGTAGACTCCGGGCGTCCCGCGCACCCACCGCCGCGGCACCGCGCGCCCCGACTGGAGGCCCCATGCCCGACGCCACCCCGTTCTGGGGCCCCGACTTCGACGCCCTCGCCGCCGAGGACCCGGAGATCGCCGAGGTCATCCTCGGCGAGCTCGAACGGCTGCGCAGCGGGCTGCAGCTCATCGCCAGCGAGAACTTCACCTCGCCCGCGGTGCTGGCCGCGCTCGGCTCGACGCTGAGCAACAAGTACGCCGAGGGCTACCCGGGCCGGCGCTACTACGGCGGGTGCGCCGTCGTGGACGACGCCGAGCAGATCGGGATCGAGCGGGCGAAGGCGCTCTTCGGCGCCGACCACGCGAACCTCCAGCCGCACTCGGGGGCCAGCGCGAACATCGCGGCCTACGGCGCGTTCATGAAGCCCGGCGAGACGGTGCTGGCGATGAGCCTGCCGCACGGCGGGCACCTGACCCACGGCACCAAGGTCAGCTTCTCGGGCAAGTGGTTCAACGCGGTCCACTACGGGGTCGACGCGCGGACCGAGGACATCGACTACGACCAGGTCCGCGACCTCGCGCGCGAGCACCGGCCGAGGATGATCATCTGCGGCGGCTCGGCCATCCCGCGCCTGATCGACTTCACGGCGTTCCGTGCGATCGCCGACGAGGTCGGGGCGATCCTCATGGTCGACGCCGCCCACTTCATCGGCCTGGTCGCCGGCGGGGCGATCCCCAGCCCCGTCCCCCACGCCGACGTCGTCACGTTCACCACCCACAAGGTCCTGCGCGGGCCGCGCGGCGGCATGATCCTGTGCAAGGGCGAGCATGCGGCGGCCATCGACAAGGCCGTGTTCCCGATGATGCAGGGCGGCCCGCTCATGCACGCGGTCGCGGCCAAGGCGGTGGCGCTGCGCGAGTGCGCGAGCCCGGAGTACCAGCAGTACGCGCGCGAGGTCATCGCCAACGCCCGGGCGCTCACCCAGGGCCTGATCGACCAGGGCATGCGCGCGGTGACCGGCGGCACGGACACCCACCTCGCGCTGCTGGACCTGCAGGGCCTCGGCGTCACCGGCACGGATGCGGAGGCCCGCTGCGACGCCGCCGGCATCGTGCTGAACAAGAACGCGATCCCGAACGACCCGCGGCCGGCCAGCGTCGCCTCCGGCATCCGGGTCGGCACCCCGGCGGTCACCACCCAGGGCATGGGCATCGCGCAGATGGCCACGATCGCCGAGCTGATCGGCACCGCCGTGCGCGACGAGGACGGCACCGCCGGACCGGAGGTCCGGGCCGCCGTCACTGCCCTGGTCACCGAGTTCCCCGCGTACCCGCGCGGGTAGCCGCGGCGACGTCGCGTGCGCGAGTACACGCTGAGCCTGCTCGTGGCGGCGGCACTCACCTACCTGGTGATGCCCGCGGTGCGCGAGGCGGCCCTGCGTGCCCGTGCGGTGGCCGGCGTGCGCGACCGCGACATCCACGACCACGCGATCCCGCGCTGGGGCGGCCTGGGGATGTTCCTCGGGCTGGTGGCCGGCATGGTGCTGGCCAGCAAGCTGCCGATGATGCGCTCGGTGTTCGAGGGCAGCTCGCAGCAGGCGGTCGCCCTGCTCACGGGTGCGGCGATCATCGTGCTGCTCGGCCTGGCCGACGACCGCTGGGAGCTCGACGCGCCCACGAAGATGGCCGGGCAGGTGCTCGCCGCCGCGGTGATGGCGCTGCAGGGGATCACCCTGCTGTGGCTGCCCGTCGGCGGGGTGCTGGTGCTCGACCCGACCACCTCGGTCCTGCTGACGGTCCTGATCGTGCTCATCAGCGTGAACGCCATCAACTTCGTCGACGGCCTCGACGGCCTGGCCGCCAGCATCACCGCCGTCTCCGCGGCGGCCTTCTTCGTCTACGCGTACCTGCTCAGCGTCCAGTTCGGGGTCGAGCGCGCCACCCTCTCGGCGCTGGTGTCGGCGCTCCTGGTGGGGATGTGCGTGGGCTTCCTGCCGCACAACCTGTTCCCGGCCCGCCTGTTCATGGGCGACACCGGCTCGATGCTGATCGGCTACCTCATGGCCGCCAGCGTCATCACGCTGACGGGCAAGGTGGACCCCAACGCGCTGGCCGGGACCACCCTGCTGCCGGCGCTGCTGCCGATCATCGTGCCGCTGTCGGTCCTGGCAGTGCCGCTGATCGACCTGGCCCTGGCCGTGGTGCGGCGCACCCGGGCGGGCCGCTCGCCGTTCGCGCCGGACAAGCAGCACCTGCACCACCGGCTGCTGGAGATGGGCCACTCCCAGCGCCGCGCGGTCCTGCTGCTCACCGGCTGGGCCGCGCTGATCGCCTTCACGGCGGTGCTGCTGGCCTTCGTCCCGATCGTCTGGGCCCTGGCGGCCGCGGCGGCCGGGGCGCTGCTGCTCGTCCTCGGGGTGGCGTGGCCGAGCCTGCGTCGCCCCGTCCCCGCCCGGGAGGTGGCCCGATGACCGACGACCCCACGACCCCGGCCGACGCCGGCCGCCCGGTGGCCCCGCAGGGCCTGGTCGCGCCGATGCGCCGGGTGCTGCGCACGGGTGCCCTGGCCTCCGCCGTGGCGCTGCCCGCGGCCGCCCTCGTCGGCTGGCTGCTGGCCGGGATCCCCGGGGCGTGGGGCGCGCTGATCGGGATGGGCCTGGCCGTCGCCTTCTTCGGCATCACCGTCGCCGTCGCGCTGGGGACCGCCCGCATGGCGCCCACCCAGCTCGGGATCTGGGTGCTGGGGTCGTGGCTGCTGAAGATGGTGCTGCTCATCGTGGTGCTCGCGCTGCTGCGCGACCAGGACTTCTACTCCCGTCCCGCCCTGTTCGTGGCCCTGCTCGTCGGCACGGCCGGCACCCTCGTGCTCGAGGCCCGCGTGGTCACCACGACGAAGGTCCCGTACGTCGAGCCGGGGCCGCGATGAGCGCGCCGGGCGGTCCGTCGCCATCGGCCGATCCGCCCCCTGGGCAGGACCGCGCGGACCGGCCGATGCACCCCTCGCTGCAGCCGCGCGGGGAGTCCGTGGCCTGGTCCGCGCTGGGCACCCTGCTGGCCGGTCCGATCACCTGGGGCGGGATCGGCTGGCTCGCCGATCGCTGGCTCGGGACCTCCCCGACCCTCACCGCGATCGGCGTGGTGGTCGGGTCATTGACCGCATTCGCCATCGTGTATGTTCGGTTCGGTCGCGACGGCTGAATCGGGCATTCGGCCCTCGCACCCCCGCGTCCACGCCACTGCCAGAGAGGTCGATCGTGCGCAACCTCGCAGCCGCTGTCGGGTCGTTGGTGCCGATGGCGGAGGGCGAGGGCGAGGGCGAGGGCTACTCCCCCCCCACGATCAACGAGTTCTTCCCCCCGCAGCTGGGCGAGAGCCTGATCGGCGAGACCTGGTGGGCCCCCACCCGGATCAACCTCATCGGCCTGTTCATGGCCGGGGTGCTGGCGCTGTTCTTCGTGATGGCGTTCAAGAAGCCCCAGCTCGTCCCGGCGAAGCTGCAGAACCTCGGCGAGCTGGCCGTGGACCTGGTCTACGTCAACATCATCGACGAGGTGATGGGCGAGAAGGGCCGCCGGTTCGCGCCCCTGCTCGTGACGCTGTTCTGGATGATCCTGGCGTTCAACATCACCGGCATCATCCCGATGATGCACATCGCGGCGACCGCCGTCATCGGCGTGCCGCTGGTGCTGGCGACCATCTCCTACCTGACCTTCAACTGGGCGGGCATCAAGGAGAACGGCGTCGGCCCGTACCTGAGGATGAACCTGTTCCCGCCGGGCGTGCCCAAGCCGATCTACATCCTGGTCACGCCGATCGAGTTCATCTCCACGTTCATCCTGCGCCCGGTCACGCTCACGATCCGTCTGCTGGCCAACATGATGGCCGGCCACCTGCTGCTCGTGCTGTTCTTCGGCGCGACGAGCTACTTCCTGTTCGAGGCCGAGGGCCTCATGAAGGCCGTGGCGGTGCCCTCGTTCGCCATGGGCTTCGCGTTCGTCTGCTTCGAGCTGATCGTCGCCCCGCTGCAGGCCTACATCTTCGCGTTGCTGACCGCCGTCTACATCGACGGTGCCACCAGCCACGAGCACTGAGGACCCACCCACAGACTCCCGGGCGAGAAGCCCCGGGCAACACGGAAGGAACCACGACAGTGGAGCTGCTCGCCGAGATCAACGGCAACGTCAACGCGATCGGGTACGGCCTGGCCGCCATCGGCCCCGGCATCGGCATCGGCATCCTGGTCGGCAAGGCGCTCGAGGGCATCGCACGCCAGCCCGAGGCCACCGGCGTGCTGCGCACGAACATGTTCCTGGGCATCGCGTTCACCGAGGCGCTGGCCCTGATCGGCCTGGTCGCGGGCTTCCTGTTCACCTGATCCCGGCCGTCCAGGCTCGTCGATCCCGGCTCAGGCAGGAAGGCCCATGAACACCGTACTCATCGTCGCTGCGGAGGAGCCCAACCCGCTCATCCCCGCCTCGTACGACATCCTGTGGGGCTCGGTCTCGTTCTTCATCCTCCTCGCGATGTTCTGGAAGTTCGTCCTGCCCCGGTTCAACCAGCTGGTGGCGGAGCGGGCCGAGCGCATCGAGGGTGGCATCGAGCGGGCCAAGGTGATGCAGGCCGAGGCCGCCCGGACGCGCGACGCGTACTCCGCGCAGCTCGAGGCGGCGAACAAGGAGGCGGCCTCGATCCGCACCTCGGCGCAGTCCGAGGGCGAGCAGATCATCGCCGCAGCCCGGGCCGAGGCCACCACCCAGGCAGCCGCGGTCACGGCGCGGGCCGACGCCCAGATCCAGGCCGAGCGCGCCGCCGCTGTCGGCTCGCTGCAGCGCGATGTCGGGGACCTGGCCGTGCAGCTGGCCAGCCGCATCGTGGGCGAGAGCCTCGCCGACGACGCCCGGGCCCGCGCGACCGTCGACCGCTTCATCGCCGAGCTGGAGGCCAATGCCTCCGCCCAGGGGTCCGGCACGCCATGACCGGGACCCCTCGCGAGCACGCCGCCGGACTGCGCCAGCGGCTCGACGGCCGTCGCCAGGACCCGGCCCTGCCCGGCCTGGCCGGCGAGCTGTTCGCCGCCGCCGACGCGATCGGCGGGGACCTGCAGCTGCGGGCGGCGCTCTCCGACGCCGGCCAGGCGGCGCAGGCCAGGGTCGGCACGGTGCAGGCGCTGTTCGGCCCACGGCTGTCGCCGCTGGCCGTCGAGACCCTCGCTGACGTGGTCGGGCAGCGCTGGTCGGACCCGACGACGATGGTCGAGGCGATCGAGGACCTCGCCGCCCAGGCGGCGTTCCTCGTCGCCGAGGCCGACGGCCGCCTCGACGGCGTCGAGGACGAGCTGTTCGCGTTCAGCCGGGCGGTCTCCGGCTCGTCGGAGCTGCAGATGGCGCTGACCGATCCCGCCGTCGGGGCGCCGGCCAAGCAGGCCCTCGTCGAGTCGCTGCTCGCCGACCGGGCCGCCCCGCAGACCGTGCAGGTCGCCGGCCACGCGCTGGCCAACCTGCGTGGCCGGCGTGCCGACGCCGTGCTCGAGGACCTCATGGAGCTGGCTGCGGACCAGCGCGGCCGTGGGGTCGCCGAGGTCCGCGTGGCCCGCCCGCTCGACCCGGACCAGGCCCAGCGCCTCGCGGCGGCGCTGTCCCGGTTGCAGGGACGCGAGATCCGGCTCAACGTGGCGGTTGACCCGACCGTCGTCGGCGGGGTCTCGGTGCGCGTGGGCTCCGAGGTGATCGACGGCACCCTCGCCACCCGCATCGAGCAGGCCCGCCGGGCGCTGGTCGGATAGCCGCACGCCCCACCCCCAGACATCGCAGAAGACGACCCGCCACCGCGGGAGAGGCAACGAGGAGCAACGATGACGGAGCTGGCGATCCGCCCGGAGGAGATCCGCGCGGCGATCGAGCGCAACGTCGCGGCCTACCAGCCGCAGACCGCACGCGAAGAGGTCGGC
>JALOLH010000092.1 GCA_025456065.1 Candidatus Nanopelagicales bacterium
CTGTGACGCCTGCCTGGCCGAGCTGCGGGACCCCGCCGACCGGCGCTTCGGCTACCCGTTCATCGCCTGCACGCACTGCGGCCCGCGGTTCACGATCACGACCGGTCTGCCCTACGACCGGGCGAGCACGACCATGGTCGACTTCCCCCTGTGCGGCCGGTGCCTGGCCGAGTACGAGGACCCGGGAAGCCGTCGGTTCCACGCCCAGCCGACCGCGTGCCCGGACTGCGGCCCGCGGCTCTCGATGCCCGTCCCAGACGTGGTCGGGCACCTGATCGCCGGACGCATCGTGGCGATCAAGGGGGTCGGGGGCTACCACCTCACGTGCGACGCCTCCGACGCGGACGCGGTCGGGCGCGCGCGCAAGCAGCGCGGCGACAAGCCCTTCGCGGTCATGGTCCGCGACCTCGCGGCGGCACGGCGGATCGGCATCATCGACGACGAGGCTGCAGCGCTGCTCGCCTCGCCAGCCCGGCCGATCGTGCTCGCCGACTCGCGCGACCCGGCGCTGCAGGCCCGCATCGCCCCGGGCAACTCCTTCGTCGGGGTGCTGCTGCCGTACGCCCCCCTGCACCACCTGCTCTTCGACGCCGGTGCGCCCGCGGTGCTGGTGATGACCAGCGGCAACCTCGCCGATGAGCCCATCTGCATCGACGCCGATGACGCCGAGGCCCGGCTCGGCGGGATCGCCGACGCGTTCTGCCACCACGACCGGCGCATCCACGTGCCATGCGACGACTCGGTCGTCCGCATCGTGGCAGGCGCCACGCAGCCCGTGCGGCGCAGCCGCGGCTACGCCCCCCTGCCGGTCGCGCTGCCCCTCGAGGCCCCACCCGTGGCCGCGGTCGGGGGCGAGCTCAAGGCCACGGCGGCCGTTGCCAGCGGGCGACGTGCCTGGCTCAGCCAGCACATCGGCGACACCGAGCACCTCGAGACGCTGGACGTCCTGGCGCGCTCGGTCGAGACGCTCGCCGCCCTGCAGCAGGTCACGCCGACGGCCATGCTCAGCGACGCGCACCCCGGATACCTGTCGCACGGCTGGGCCCGCGACCGGGCCGCCGAGCTCGGCGTGCCGCACCTGGTCGTCCAGCACCACCACGCGCACCTCGCCTCGCTGCTGGCCGAGCGCGGGGTCCCCCCGGACGAGCCGGTGCTCGGGGTCGTGCTCGACGGCACCGGGTACGGCGTCGACGCGACGATCTGGGGCGGCGAGCTCCTGCTCGGCTCGTACGCCGCCGTGCAGCGCGTGGGCCACCTGCGGCCGGTGCTGCTGCCCGGCGGCGACGCGGCCGTGAGGCACCCCGCGCGGACCGCGGTCGCGCACCTCACCGCTGCCGGGCTGCCGGTCGATGGCACCGCCTCCGCCGCCGCCATCGGCGAGGCGGACCTCCGGCTGCTCGGCCGCATGCTCGCGACCGGCTCGCACTGCGTGCCCACGACCAGCGCGGGGCGGCTGTTCGACGCCATCGCCTCGCTGCTGGGCGTGCGGCACGCGGTGGACTACGAGGCCCAGGCGGCGATCGAGCTCGAGGCGCTCGCCGCCCGCGCCGCCCCCGCCCCTCCCGCGTTCGCTCCGCCCACGCACGTTCGCTGCGCGGCACCGGTCAGCGAACGGACGCCCGCGGAGCAGACGCGGGGTGGGGGCGGCGAGCGAGGGGAGGAGGGCGGCGAGCGCGGAGGGGACCCGTGGGGCTTGGGACGTGCGCGCGACGCCGAGCCGGGGGTCCCGCCGCTCGTGCTGGACCCCAGGCCGTGGATCGTGGCGGCCCCGCCGCTCGTGCTGGACCCCAGGCCGTGGATCGTTGCGGCCCCGCCGCTCGCGCTGGACCCCAGGCCGTGGATCGTGGCGGCCGCCGCCGACCACGCCGCCGGCCGCCCGGTCGAGCAGTCCGCGCGGGCGTTCCACGTCGCCCTCGCCGACGGGATCGCCGCAGCCGTCCGCGACCTCCGCTCCACCCACGGCTTCGCCACCGTCGGCCTGTCCGGCGGCGTCTTCGCCAACGCGGTCCTCACCGAGCTGTGCCTGGATCGCCTCGACGGCCTCGGGGTCGCGGTGCTCACCCACCACCTGGTCCCGCCCAACGACGGCGGCCTCGCGCTCGGCCAGGTCGCGGTGGCGGCTGCCGGAGGCGCCCACCCCCAGTCTGCGTAGTCGATCCCCGACACTGAGTTGGTCGAATCGACGACGCAGACCGAGGACTGCGGGGGTCGCAGGACCGAGGAGACGTCGGCCAGCGACATCCGTCCGGCGTGGCTATCGTGCCGGTATGTGCTTGGGCGTGCCGGGCCGCGTCGAGCGGGTCTGGGAGGCCGCGGGCATCCGCATGGCCGAGGTCGACTTCGGCGGGGTGCGCAAGGAGGTCTGCCTGGCGTACGTGCCGGAGGTCGGCGTCGACGAGTACGTGATCGTGCACGTCGGCTTCGCCATCACCAAGCTCGACGAGGCCTCGGCGCTGGAGACCCTCGCGCTGTTCCGCTCGATCGGCACGCTCGAGGCCGAGTTCGCCGACCCGCTGGCCGAGTCGGGGGGCAGCCCGTGAAGTACCTCGACGAGTTCGGTGACGCCGACCTCGCGCGGCGGCTCCTCGACGACATCCACGCGACGGTCACCCGGCCGTGGGCGATGATGGAGGTCTGCGGGGGCCAGACCCACACGATCATCCGCAACGGCATCGACCAGCTGCTGCCCCACGGCGTGGAGATGATCCACGGGCCGGGCTGCCCGGTGTGCGTGACGCCGCTGGAGATGATCGACCGCGCGCTCGCGATCGCCGAGCTGCCCGGCGTCACCTTCTGCTCGTTCGGCGACATGATTCGCGTCCCCGGCTCGAGCGACGACCTGTTCGGCGTGAAGAGCCGGGGCGGCGACATCCGCGTCGTCTACTCCCCGCTGGACGCCGTCCAGCTGGCCAAGGAGCATCCGGACCGACAGGTGGTCTTCTTCGGCGTGGGCTTCGAGACCACGGCGCCGGCGAACGCCATGACCGTGAGGCTCGCCAAGGAGCAGGGCATCGCGAACTTCTCCCTGCTCGTCTCGCACGTGCTGGTCCCGCCCGCGATCACCGCGATCATGGACTCGCCGACCTGCCGGGTGCAGGGGTTCCTGGCGGCCGGTCACGTCTGCACCGTGATGGGCCTGGGCGAGTACGAGCCGCTCGTCGAGCGGTACCGGGTGCCGATCGTCGCGACCGGGTTCGAGCCGCTCGACGTGCTCGAGGGGATCCGGCGCGTGCTGCACCAGCTCGAGGGCGGCGAGGCCCGGCTCGACAACGCGTACCCGCGCGCCGTGCAGCCCCGGGGCAATCCCGTCGCGCAGGCGGTCGTGCGGGAGGTGTTCGAGCCGTGCGACCGGCAGTGGCGCGGCATCGGGATGATCCCGCAGTCGGGCTGGCGGCTGTCGCCGGCCTACGCCGCGTTCGACGCCGAGCAGCGGTTCGAGGTGTCGAGCATCGAGACCACCGAGTCGCCGCTGTGCCACGCGGGCGAGGTGCTGCAGGGGCTGATCAAGCCGAACCAGTGCCCGGCGTTCGGCCGGGAATGCACGCCGCGCTCGCCGCTCGGCGCGCCGATGGTCTCCAGCGAGGGGGCGTGCGCGGCCTACTACGCGTTCCGGCGGCTGGACGATCCGGTGGTCGCGTGACGGCTGACGACCCCGGCCCCGGCGCGGGCGCCCGTCCCGACTTCGACAGGTGGACCTGCCCGGCGCCGCTTCGCCACCAGCAGGCGATCGTGATGGGGCACGGCGGTGGCGGGCGCCTGTCGGCCGAGCTCATCGAGCACCTGTTCCTGCCGGCGTTCGACGGCACCGCGCTCTCGCCGGTGCTGCGCCAGCTCGGTGACGCGGCCGTGCTCGGCCTGGGTGACGCGGCCGGCGGAGCCCGCCTGGCGTTCACGACCGACTCGTACGTCGTCCGCCCGCGCTTCTTCCCCGGCGGCAACGTCGGCGACCTCGCCGTCCACGGCACGATCAACGACCTCGCCGTGAGCGGCGCCGTGCCCCTCGCGCTGTCCGTCGGGCTCATCCTCGAGGAGGGCATGGCGCTCGACGAGCTCGGCGTCATCACCGAGACGATGGGCCGGGCGGCCCGCGAGGCCGGCGTCTCGATCGTCACCGGCGACACCAAGGTGGTCGACGCCGGCCACGGCGACGGCGTCTACATCAACACCGCCGGCATCGGCCTGGTGCCGGACGGCGTCGACCTGGGGCCCCACTGCGTCCGGCCCGGTGACCGCATCCTCGTGTCCGGGCCCATCGGCGCGCACGGGATCGCGGTGCTGTCGGTGCGCGACGGACTGGAGTTCGGCAGCGAGATCCTCACCGACTCCGCGCCGCTGCACGGCCTGGTGGGTGCGTTGCGCGAGAGCGGCGTGGCCATCTCGGTCATGCGCGACCCGACCCGAGGCGGGCTGGCGGCGACCCTGAACGAGCTCGCCGTCGCGGCGCGGCTCGGCGTCGAGATCGTCGAGCGCGCCGTGCCGGTGCCCGACGACGTGCGCGCGGCCTGCGGGTTCCTCGGCCTGGACCCGATGCAGGTGGCGAACGAGGGCAAGCTCGTGGCGTTCGTGCGCGCCGAGGACGCCGAGCAGGCCCTCGAGGTCGTGACCGCCCACCCGCTCGGCGCGGGCGCCGCACTCATCGGCGAGGTCGTCGCCGCCCACCCAGGCGTGGTCGTGGCCCGGACCGGCATCGGCGGCCACCGGGTCGTCGACCTGCCGCTGGCCGAGCAGCTGCCGCGGATCTGCTGATCACCCGCGACCCCACCCTCGAGGAGCCCCCATGGCGACAGTGAGCATCTACCTGAGCTTCCCGGGCACGGCGCAGGAGGCGTTCGAGTCCTACCGATCGGTCTTCGGCGGTGAGCTGACCGCGCTCGCCCGCGTCGGCGACATGCCCGCCGCCCCCGGCCAACCGCCGCTGCCGGACGAGGAGCGGCGGATGCTCATGCACGTGCGGCTGCCGATCCTGGGCGGCACGATCCTCATGGGCAGCGACATCATCCCCTCGAGCGGCCACGAGGTGCGGGCGGGCAACGCGACGAGCATCCACCTGCAGCCGGACACCTACGCCGAGGCCCGACGGCTCTTCGACGGGCTCAGCGAGGGCGCCAGCGACATCACACCGCTGCACCGCGAGTTCTGGGGCGAGTGGTACGCAGCGCTGGTGGACCGCTTCGGCATCCGCTGGATGCTCTCCTGCCCGGCGCGACCGGAGGACGCGGACTCCGCCTGAGGCGCAGGGCGGGCCAGGGCTCAGCGCGCGAGCACGTCGAGCGCGGCCGGCACGTGCTTGTGCCACGGCGTGCCCACCCACTCGTCGCGGTCGCGCAGGTCCGTGAGCTCGTTGGGCGCCACCCCGGCGGCGAGCGGCTCGTCGCCGGGCACGCCCACGCCGAGCCCGTTCGGCAGGGCGAGGTGCCCCGCGCGCATCGTGTCGGTGACGTCCACGGGCACCTCGACCGATCCACGACGCGTGCGCAGGCGGACCAGATCCCCGCTGGCCAGGCCCAGCCGCTCGGCGTCGGCCGGGCTCATCCGCAGCCGGCCCTCGGGGTCCCGCCGCCGCCACCGCGGGTCGCGGATGATCGTGTTGGCGGTGAACGCCCGCCGCTCGCCAGCCGAGAGCACGAACGGGTAGGACGGATCCAGCTCGGGTCGTGGGCGCGCGCCCAGGCCGGCGACGGCGTCGAGCAGCTCGGGCAGGTGCAGCTCGATGCGCTGGCGGCCGAGCCGCTGCCAGGAGGCCTCCGGTGCGTCGTCGCTGATCACCACGCCGTGGGCACTGGCGAGCAGGGCGTCGAAGAGCCGTTCCCCGGCCGCCGGGCCGGCGCCGAACCCGGCCCGTTCCACGCCGGGGGCGTTCGCCAGCACGAACTGGTGCGCCGCGGCCCAGAGCACGGCCGCCGCCGCGGCATCGTCCGGCAGGGTGGGCCCGAGCGTGCGGTAGAGCAGCACCGGCGCGAGGCGGCGCCGGGCCGGGTCGGCGACCGCGGCGAGGAAGGCCGCGCCGAACGCAGCCCTGCCCTGCTCGGCGGCGACGCGCAGCGGCACGTAGTCGTCCTCGCCCAGCGCCCCCGCGGCCTCGACGAGCCGCGCGTGGATCTCGGGCTCCGGCAGGACCCCGGGCGGGGCGTCCAGCACGGGGTGGCGCAGGTGGTGGAGGTTGCGCGGGAAGTCGAAGTTGAAGAAGGTCGCCTCGTACTTCTCGAACTGGGTGGGTGCCGGCAGCACGTAGTCGGCCAGGCGCGCGGTCTCGGTCATGGCGACGTCGATGACGACGAGCAGGTCGAGGGCCTCGAGGGCCTCGCGCATCCGGGGCGAGTCGGCCAGGGAGTGTGCGGGGTTCGCGCTCTCGACGAGCATCGCCCGGTACCGCGCGGGGTGGTCGGCCAGGACCTCCTCGGCGATGACGTTGCAGGGCACGAGGCCGCTGATGATCGGCGCGCCGACGACCGGGGTGCGCGGCACCGCGTCGGCGGGCAGCCCGCGGTCCCTGCCGATGGCCGAGAGGTTGCTCGGCACGTACTGCGCCCCCGGCTTGGCGAAGTTGCCCGTCAGCAGCCACACGAGCTTCTCCACGTAGCTCACCAGCGTGGAGTCCCGGTTCATCTGCACGCCGAGGTCCTCGAACACGGCCACCGATCGGGCCGCGGCGATCCGCCGTGCCGCTGTGCGGACCAGCGGCTCCGGGACGTCGGCGACGGCGCAGTGCTCCGCGACGGGCACGTCGCGCAGGACCGCGGCGACCTCGTCGTACCCCTGGGTGTACGCGGCGACCCAGTCGTGCGCGACGAGGTCCTCCTGGACGAGCACGGCCGCCAGCGCCGTCACCAGGTGCAGGTCGGTGCCGGGTCGCAGCTGCAGGTGCAGGTCGGCGAGCTCGGCGGTCTCGGTGCGCACCGGGTCGACCACGATCATCGAACGATCGGGGTCGCGGGCGATCTCCTTGAGCACGCTGCGCGCCCGCGGGAAGCCGTGCGACTGGTAGGGGTTCTTGCCCAGGAACAGCGCCACCTCGCAGTGCTCGAAGTCGCCGCGGGTGACGTGGCCGAGCATCCGGGCGCTCACCCAGAACTCGCCGGTCTTCTCCTGGGCCAGGGCGCTGGAGCGGTACCGCGCGCCGTAGGCGGCCATCGTCGCCGGCGCGTAGGCGCCGCCGAGGTGGTTGCCCTGCCCGCCGCCGCCGTAGTAGAAGACCGTCTCGCCGCCGTGGGCGTCGCGGATCGCGAGGAGCCTCGCCGAGATCTCGCTGATCGCGGTGTCCCAGTCGACCTCCTCGAAGCCCCCGTCAGCCGTGCGCCGCAGGGGCGCGGTCAACCGCCCGCCCCGTCCGTTCTGGTAGTGGTCCAGGCGCAGGGCCTTGTTGCAGGTGTAGCCCTGGGACGCCGGGTGCTGGCGATCGCCGCGGATCCTGGCGAACCGACGCTCGTCGAGCAGCACCTCGATCCCGCAGTTGCACTCGCACAGGATGCAGGCCGTGGGGTGCCAGGCCTCGGTGTCGGCCATGCGGGCCTCCTCAAGGGGTCGGGGCCCATTGTGCGAGCCAGGCCCGAGGCGTCTCCACGCGGGGACGTGCGATCGGCCGCCGTCCGACCGTGACGCCACACGACGGTGCGCACCCCCGACCGTGCCGCCGCCGGCCGGACCGCCCCCACGCTCGTGCCCGCACCCTCGGGCCAGGGGAATCGGCCGATCGGACCGACGGATCCCATGGCACGAGGGTGGGGGGCGGCGCGGTTCGGGACGTAGGGTGCCGACGACCGACAGCGCAGGAGGTCCGGTGCCCCGCTCCCACCGCTTCACGCTCGCCCCCGCCGCCGCCCTGGCCGGGCTGCTCCTCGCGCTGGGCGCCTGCTCGTCGGGCGAGGACCAGGCGGCGACCGAGGCGCTGGCTGGCCAGCTTGCGGCGGGGCTGACCGTGCGCGACGTCGCGAACGTGCCGCTCGCGGGCGGGGGCCAGGCGGAGCTGGACGACATCCTGGCCGGCATCGGCGACGTCCCCGCCGAGGTCACCGTGGACTCGGTGGCGCTCGACGGCGCCACCGCGACCGCGACGCTCACCTGGACCTGGGACACCCCCGGCGAGCCCTGGCGCTACACCACGACGGCGACCCTGGAGCAGGGCGAGGACCTGTGGTC
>JALOLH010000093.1 GCA_025456065.1 Candidatus Nanopelagicales bacterium
CGGTCCCGCCCTCGTGCGACCGAACCGGGACAAAAGGATACGGCCGCGCGCCGGGTGCTCCGTCCGATCCGTCCCCAGCCCGTACCCTTGGGGGCATCATGACCACACCCAGCCTGCTCACCGCCCTGTCCGAGCGCGTCGTCGTCGCCGACGGCGCGATGGGGACGATGCTGCAGGCCCAGGATCCGAGCCTCGACGACTTCCAGGGCTACGAGGGCTGCAACGAGATCCTCAACGTCACGCGTCCCGACGTCGTCGCCGCGGTGCACGCCGCCTACTTCGACGCCGGCGTCGACTGCGTGGAGACGAACACGTTCGGCGCCAACCTGGCGAACCTGGGGGAGTACGGGATCGAGGCCCGCATCCGCGAGCTGGCGGCGGCCGGGGCCCGGATCGCCCGGGAGGTCGCCGACGGCTACGGCACGCCGGACCAGCCGCGCTGGGTGCTCGGCTCGGTCGGACCGGGCACCAAGCTGCCGACCCTCGGGCACGCCACGTTCGTCCAGCTGCGCGACGCCTACCAGGAGCAGGTCGAGGGCCTGCTCGAGGGCGGGGTCGACGCGGTGCTCGTCGAGACGGCGCAGGACCTGCTGCAGGCCAAGGCCGCCCTCATCGGGGCGCGTCGGGCGATGGCCCGCGCCGGCCGGCAGGTGGGGCTGTTCGCACAGGTGACCGTCGAGACGACCGGCACGATGCTGCTCGGCACCGAGATCGGCGCCGCGCTGACCGCCCTCGAGCCGCTGGGGATCGACGTCATCGGGCTCAACTGCGCGACCGGTCCCGCCGAGATGGGCGAGCACCTGCGCCATCTCGCGCGCTCCGCGCGGGTCGGGCTCTCGGCGATGCCGAACGCCGGCCTCCCGGAGCTGACGCCGCAGGGTGCGCACTACCCGCTGACCCCGGTGGAGCTCGCCGAGGCGCACGACCACTTCACCCGCGACTTCGGCCTGGCGCTCGTCGGCGGGTGCTGCGGCACCACCCCCGAGCACCTCCGCGCGGTCGTCGACCGGGTCCGGGGCCGCGAGCTCACCCCGCGCCAGCCCGTCGTCGAGGCGGCCGCGGCGAGCCTCTACCAGTCCGTGCCGTTCCGGCAGGACACGTCCTACCTCTCCATCGGGGAGCGCACGAACGCCAACGGCTCGAAGGCCTTCCGCGAGGCGATGCTCGCCGCGGACTACGAGACGTGCCTGGAGATCGCCCGCGAGCAGATCCGCGACGGCGCGCACCTGCTGGACCTGTGCGTGGACTATGTCGGCCGGGACGGCGTCGCCGACATGCGCGAGCTGGCGAGCCGGCTGGCCACGGCCTCGACGCTGCCGATCGTGCTGGACTCCACGGAGCCGGCCGTCCTCGAGGCGGGCCTGCAGATGCTCGGCGGCCGTGCCGTGGTGAACTCGGTCAACTACGAGGACGGCGACGGCCCGGAGTCGCGGTTCGCCCGCATCGTCCCGCTGGTCAAGGAGTACGGGGCCGCGGTGGTCGCGCTGACCATCGACGAGGAGGGCCAGGCACGCACGGCCGAGTGGAAGGTGCGCGTCGCCGACCGGCTCGTCACCGACCTGCGCGACAACCACGGCATCCCGCCGCGCGACGTGCTCGTGGACTGCCTGACCTTCCCGATCGCCACGGGCCAGGAGGAGACCCGCCGCGACGGCATCGAGACGATCGAGGCCATCCGCCAGCTCAAGGCGCGCCACCCCGACGTGCAGACCACGCTGGGCCTGTCGAACGTCTCCTTCGGGCTGAACCCGGCCGCCCGGCAGGTGCTCAACTCCGTGTTCCTGCACGAGTGCATCGAGGCCGGCCTGGACTCGGCCATCGTGCACGCCAGCAAGATCCTGCCGATCTCGCGCATCGGCGAGGAGGAGCTGCGCGTGGCCCGCGACCTGGTCTACGACCGCCGCGCCTACGGCGACGACGGGGCGCTGGCCTACGACCCGCTCACCCGCTTCCTCGAGCTCTTCGCCGGGGCCACCGCGCAGTCGTCGTCGCAGAGCAAGGCCGAGGAGCTCGCGGCCCTGCCGCTGGACGAGCGCCTGCAGCGGCGGATCATCGACGGGGAGCGGACCGGCCTGGAGGCCGACCTCGACGAGGCCCTGCAGACGCGCGGGCCGCTGGCGATCATCAACGACACCCTGCTCGAGGGCATGAAGGTGGTCGGCGAGCTCTTCGGCCGGGGTGACATGCAGCTGCCCTTCGTGCTGACCAGCGCCGAGGTGATGAAGGCGGCGGTGGCCCACCTCGAGCCGCACATGGAGAAGGTCGAGGGCCAGGAGGCGTCGGGCAAGGGCACCATCGTGCTCGCCACGGTGAAGGGTGACGTGCACGACATCGGCAAGAACCTCGTCGACATCATCCTGACGAACAACGGCTACCGCGTCGTGAACATCGGCATCAAGCAGCCGGTCTCGGCGATCCTCACCGCGGCCCAGGAGCACGACGCCGACCTGGTGGGCATGTCCGGCCTGCTCGTGAAGAGCACGGTCGTCATGAAGGAGAACCTCGAGGAGATGAACGACCGCGGGGTGGCCGAGCGCTTCCCCGTGCTCCTCGGTGGGGCCGCACTCACCCGGGCGTTCGTCGAGGAGGACCTCGCCGCGCTCTACAAGGGCGAGGTGCGCTACGCCCGGGACGCCTTCGAGGGCCTGCGCCTGATGGACGCCTTCATGGCCGTGAAGCGCGGCGAGGAGGGCGCCGAGCTGCCGCCGCTGCGCACCAGGCGGGTCGCCCGCCGGGGCGACCTGGGGACGGCGGCGGTCGACCTGCCGGCGCGCAGTGACGTCGCCACGGACAACCCGGTGCCCACCCCCCCGTTCTGGGGCTCGCGGGTGGTCAAGGGGATCCCGCTCGCCGAGTACGCCGCCTACCTCGACGAGCGGGCGTTGTTCCTGGGGCAGTGGGGCCTGAAGTCCTCCCGGGGCGACGGGCCGGACTACGACGCCCTGGTCGCGTCCGAGGGCCGGCCGCGCCTGCGCATGTGGCTGGACCGGATGCACACGGAGGGACTGCTGGGCGCCGCCGTCGTCTACGGCTACTACCCCTGCTGGTCCGAGGGTGACGAGCTCGTGGTCCTGGATCCGGCCGGGCTCGCCGAAGCCGGGGAGCGTCCGCTCGACGGCGGCTGGGAGCCGCGCGAGCTGCACCGCCTGCACTTCCCCCGCCAGCGGCGCGACCGGCACCTGTGCCTCGCCGACTTCTTCCGCTCGAAGGAGGCCGTCCACGCCGAGGGACGCCCCGACGTCGTGGCCTTCCACGTCGTGACGATGGGGACCCCGGTCTCCGAGGCCGCCGCGAAGCTGTTCGAGACCAACGCCTACCGCGAGTACGTGGAGCTGCACGGCCTGGGCGTCCAGCTCACCGAGGCCCTGGCGGAGTACTGGCACGCACGGGTGCGCGGGGAGCTGGGCATCGCCGCGGGCGACGACGCGGACCGCGCCCGGCTCATCGCCAAGCAGGGGTACCAGGGGGAGCGCTACTCCTTCGGCTACCCGGCCTGCCCGGACGTGGAGCAGCAGGCCGTGATCATGGCCCTGCTCGAGCCGGCGCGGATCGGGGTCGAGCTCTCCGAGGAGTTCCAGCTGCACCCGGAGCAGTCGACCTCGGCGATGGTGCTGCACCACCCCGAGGCGTCCTACTTCAACGCGGGCTGAGGGGCGCGATGGCCCTCTCCGCGGTGCTGTTCGACATGGACGGCCTGCTGGTCGACACCGAGCCGCTGTGGATGCGCGCCGAGCAGCGCGTGGTCGCCGAGCTCGGCGGGAGCGGGTGGGGCGCGGAGGACCAGCGCGCGATCCTCGGCCTGGCGCTCCCACGGGCGGCGGACTACATGCGCCGGCGCAGCGGGACCAGCGCCTCCACCGAGGAGGTGGCCGAGCGGGTGGTCCGCGGCTTCCTGGACGAGGTGCGCGCGGGCGGCGCGATCGTGGTCCAGCCAGGTGCGGCCGAGCTGGTCCGTGACGTCGCCGCGGCGGGACTGCCCTTCGCGCTGGTCTCGGCCTCGGTCCGCTCGATCATGGACGTGATCACCGAGCGCCTCGCCGCGGCGGGCGTGCCGGCCTTCCCCGTGACGGTCGCGGGGGACGAGGTCGATCGGGGCAAGCCCGACCCGACGCCCTACCTGCGCGCGGCAGCCCTGCTCGGCGCAGCGATCGAGCGGGCCGTGGTGCTCGAGGACTCGGTGAACGGGGTCCAGGCGGGGTGGGCCGCCGGGGCGACGGTGGTCGCGGTCGAGGGGATGGTGCGGCACGAGCCGCGGCCCCGCGTGGTGGTGCGCCAGTCGCTGGTCGGCCTCGACGTCGCCGCCCTGCGGGCACTGGTCGACGGCCATCGGTGATCTTGGTCGGGATCGCGACAACCCCTGGCGCGACCCGTACCAAGATCGGCGGGATCCCAGCGGCCCGCACCCGCCGCGCCGCCGGACCGTCGTCGCTCGCCGGCCGGGCCCGTGGGCGGTGGCCGGCCGGGCCTCGGGAACGCACGTAGACTCCCGGTGGTCATGGCGCGGGCCTCGCGCCCCCTGATCCCCGCTCGGGGTCCGTTCAGGGTTGGTCCAGGGACGATCCGGACCCCGGCCGGGGTCGCGGTGCGGGAGGGTGGCGGCATGCAGAACCCAGCGACGGGCCAATCGGCCGAGCGTGCCGCCGTTCCATCACCGTCCGCGGCCCGGTCGGTCGGCCTGCGCAAGGTGTACGGGGAGGGCGACACCGAGGTCGTGGCGCTGCGCGGCATCGACGTGGCCTTCGAGGCCGGTCGGTTCACGGCGATCATGGGGCCGTCGGGCTCCGGCAAGTCCACCCTCATGCACTGCATGGCCGGCCTGGACTCGGCCAGCGCCGGGCAGGTCTTCATCGGTGACGCGGACCTGACCCGCATGAAGGACAACGAGCTCACCCGCCTGCGCCGCGAGCGCATGGGATTCGTGTTCCAGGCGTTCAACCTCGTGCCGACCCTGACCGCCGAGGAGAACATCACGCTGCCCGTGGACATCGCCGGCGGCAAGGTCGACCGGGCCTGGTTCGACCTCGTGGTCGGCACGGTCGGGCTGGCCGACCGGCTCACCCACCGGCCCAGCGAGCTGTCCGGTGGGCAGCAGCAGCGCGTGGCCTGCGCCCGGGCGATGGTCACCCGGCCGGCGATCATCTTCGCCGACGAGCCCACCGGCAACCTCGACTCACGCTCGGGAGCGGAGGTCCTCGGCTTCCTGCGGCGCAGCGTGGACGAGTTCGGCCAGACGATCGTGATGGTGACGCACGACGCCCACGCCGCCTCGTACGCCGACCGCGTCGTGTTCCTCGCCGACGGGGCGCTCGTCGACGAGCTGGTCGACCCGGACACCAACGCCATCCTCGACCTGATGAAGTCGTTCGACCAGGCTCCCGGTGCGCACGGGGTGCTCGAGGCGGAGCGGGCCGCCGGCACCCGGGCCACCGGCACGCCGACCGCCGGCACCCCGGCCACCGGCAGGCGATGCTCAAGGCGACCTGGCGCTCCCTGAAGGCGCACAAGGCCCGGATGCTGCTGTCCGGGCTGGCGGTGGTGCTCGGCGTGGCGTTCGTCGTCGGCACCTTCATCTTCACCGACACCCTGAAGGGGACGTTCGACCAGCTGTTCAGCGGGGAGGTCCCCGACGTCGTCGTGTCCCAGGAGCTCGCCGTCGGGGGCGACGACGGCACCGGCTCGGTGGTCTCCGTCGTGCCCCAGTCGGTGCTCGACGAGGTGGCGGCGCTGCCAGGCGTGGCGCGCGCGACCGGCAACGTCCAGGTGCTGGGGGTGGCGCTGCTCGACGGCGAGGGCACGGCGGTCGGCGGCAACGGCCCGCCACAGCTGGGCCTGTCCTGGCCGGAGTTCCCGGATGACCCGAAGCTCAGCGGACTGTCGCTGGTCAGCGGCCGGGCCCCCAGCGGGCCCGAGGAGATCGCGATCGACATCGAGACCGCGGAACGCGGTGGGTTCGCGCTCGGCGACACGGTCACGGTGGTCACGCAGGGTCCGCGCATCGAGGCGCCACTGGTCGGCCTCTTTCGCTTCGGGGTCAGCGGGGGATTCGCCGGGGTGACCTTGACCGTCTTCGAGCGGCAGTACGCCCAGGAGACGTTCGTCGGCGAGGATGCCTGGAACCAGCTGGGCATCACCGGCGAACCCGGCGTGACGCCCGAGCGGCTGCGCGACGACGTGCGCGAGGCGCTGGGCGCCGGCTGGTCGGTCTCGACCGGCCAGGAGCTCCAGGACGAGCAGGCCGAGCAGTTCCGCCAGGCCCTCGGGTTCGTCAACACGTTCCTGCTGGTGTTCGCGTTCATCGCCCTGTTCGTCGGGACGTTCATCATCCTGAACACCTTCTCGATGCTGGTGGCACGGCGCACGAAGGAGCTGGCCCTGCTGCGGGCGATCGGTGCCAGCAAGTCCCAGATCACGTGGTCGGTGGTCGGGGAGGCCCTGATCCTCGGCGTGCTGGGCGGCGTGCTCGGGATCGGACTGGGCATCCTGGTCGCCCTGGGCCTGCGGGCCCTCCTGGCGGTGTTCGGCGCCGAGCTCCCGGCCGGCGACCTCGTGCTGGCGCCCCGCACGATCATCGTCGGGCTCGTCGTGGGCACGGTCGTGACGGTCGTGGCGGCGTGGTTCCCCGCCCGGCGCGCCTCGCAGGTGCCCCCGGTCGCCGCCATGCGCGACGACGTCGCGCTGCCGGCCCGCAGCCTGCGGCTCCGCGCGGTGGCCGGCACCCTGCTGCTCGCACTCGGGCTGGTCGCCGTGCTGCTGCCCGTGCTCGTCGACGACCTGCCGCAGCGGCTGCAGACCCTGGGCGTCGGCGCGGCGGCGCTGCTGGTCGGCGTGATCGTGCTCGCGCCGGTCTTCAGCCGTGGCCTCGTGGGCGTCGTCGGCGCGCCGGTGAACCGGCTCGGGGCGGTGGGCCGGCTCGCGGTGCGCAACGCCCAGCGGGACCGGCGCCGGACGGCCGCGACCGCCACGGCGATCCTGATCGGCCTGGCGCTGGTGACCGCGATCGGCGTGCTGGGCGCCTCGACCACCCGCTCGACGGATGCCCTGGTCGACGACGTGATCACCGCCGACGTCGTCGTGCAGTCGACCAGCTTCGTGCCGTTCACCACCGAGGTGGGCGACGCGATCGCCGACGTGCCCGGGGTGGCCACGGTCTCGCGCGTGCGCCAGGCGCCGGCGCTGGTCGACGGCGACGCCGGCGCCGTGGTCGGCGTGGAACCGGAGACGTTCGGGTTGGTGAACGCCCTGGACTTCGACCCGGCGGGCCTCGCCGAGGGCGGCATCATCGGCGACGTCGTCACGGCTGCCGGTGCCGGGGTCCAGGCCGGCGACGAGGTCGAGGTGACGTGGGGCCCCGGGCGGACCGACACCCTCCTGCTGCGCGAGACCTACCAGCCCCAGGCGGCGTTCGAGGGGTGGATCGTCTCCCTGGAGACCCTGGAGCGGGCCGGACTGCGGGCCGTGGACTTGTTCCTCTACGTGCAGCTGGACGAGGGCGCTGACGTCGAAGCGGTCCGCGCCGAGCTCGACGCGGTGCAGGCCGCCTACCCCGTGGTGCAGATCCAGGACCAGACCGAGTTCAAGGAGTCCATCACCGGGCAGATCAACCAGCTGCTCAACCTGGTCTACGCGCTGCTCGGCCTGAGCGTCATCATCGCGATCTTCGGCGTCGTCAACACCCTCGCGCTGTCGATCATCGAGCGCACCCGGGAGATCGGCATGCTCCGGGCGGTGGGCACGCTGCGGCGACAGGTGCGCACCATGATCCGCTGGGAGTCGATCGTCATCAGCTTCTTCGGGGCGGTCACCGGCGTGGTGCTGGGCCTGGGCCTCGGCGTCGCGCTGCAGCGGCTGCTCGTCGAGGAGGGGATCACCCAGCTGGCGATCCCGTGGCCGCTCATCGGGATCGTGTTCGTGGCGACCGCGGTGGTGGGGGTCCTCGCCGCGGTCTGGCCGGCACGACGCGCCGCCAACCTCGACGTCCTGGCGGCGATCCGCACCGAGTGACCGACCGGCGCCGGTCGCCCGCGCGCGATCGCGCGGCTGGCTATCCGTCCTCGACGAGCAGCTCGGGCGCCTCGGCCGAGGCAGCGGGGGACTCGGGGCTCGCCTCGGGCAGGGGAGGCGGGGTCCCACCCCACGCAGGGCACAGCGCCTGATGGGCGCACCACTGGCACAGCGCCGATGGGCTGGCCCGCCAGTCGCCGGACTCCATCGCGCGGCTGATCGCCGCCCACAGGGCCTCGATCTTGCGCTGCATCGCGAGCAGGTCGGCCTCGTCGGGCTCGTAGCGCAGCACGACCCCCGTGGCGAGGTACATCAGCTGCAGCACGGTGGGCACCTCGCCGCGCATCCGCCAGAGCACGAGCGCGTAGAAGCGCATCTGGAACATGGCCCGTGCCTCGAACCCGACGCCTGGCGGACGGCCGGTCTTGTAGTCGACCACCCGGACCTGCCCGGTCGGGGCGACGTCGAGCCGGTCGACGAAGCCGCGCAGCACCAATCCCGAGGGCAGCGCGGCCTCGACCCGCAGCTCCCGGGCGGCCGGCTCGAGGCGTGCCGGGTCCTCGAGCCCGAAGTAGGTCTCGAGCAGGTCCCCGGCGCCACGCAACCATGCCGCCTCGTCGCCGGGCACGGCACCCTCGCCGCTGCCCGCCAGGCCCTCGAGCATCGTGAGCAGCTCGGGGCGCTGCTCCACCAGGGCCGCCCACTGCGGGGCCAGCAGCCCGATCGCGGACTCGAGGGTGCGCTGGCCGGCCGGCAGGTCGTACAGCGCCTCCAGCACCGCGTGGACGAGGGTGCCGCGCACCGCGGCCGGGCTCGGCGGCTCGGGCAGCCGGTCGAGCACCCGGAAGCGGTACAGCAGCGGGCACGACTGGAAGTCCTGGGCCCGCGACGGTGACAGCGACAGCGTCGGCCGGGCCGGCAGGGTGGTCGTGTCGGGCATGGGGACAACCTACGGCGGGGGACCGACACCGCGAAGCAGCCTCGCGTGGCCGCCGTCGGACTCCCGGAGCGCCGCCCTCCCGGCGCAGCGGGACCACGGCGGTCCCCCGGGGACGCACCTACGATGGAGGCATGGCCGATTCCCGCCCCGCCGTGCGCATCGCGGGGATCGACGTGCACGTGCCGTTCAGCGGCCTGCTGGGCGTGCTGCTGCTCGCCTACCTCTGGGCCCCGGCCTTCGCCGACGACACCGGGGGGAACGCCTGGGTGCTCGCGGTCGCGTTCGCGGTGCTGCTCAGCGTCGCGACGCTCGTCCACGAGTTCGCCCACGCCCTGACCGCGCGGCGCTTGGGGTACCCCGTCGAGCGCGTCGTGCTGCACTTCCTCGGCGGGGTCACGATGTTCCAGCGCAGCCGGGAGTCCCCACTGGCCGAGGCCGCGATCGCCGCCGCAGGTCCGGCCGCCACCTTCGCCGTCGCCGGCGGGAGCTACGCGATCGGCCAGGCCCTGGAGCCGGGATCCGTGGGGGCGAGCCTGGCCGCGGCGATGACGTGGGCGAACCTCGTGATCGGGATCTACAACGCCCTGCCCGGCCTGCCCCTCGACGGCGGCAACGTGCTGCGGTGCCTCGTGTGGGCCGCCACCGGTTCGGAGCGGCGGGGCACGGTGGTCGCCGCGTGGGCCGGTCGCCTGCTCGCCCTGGTCACCCTCGCCGTGCCGGTGCTCCTGGTCGCCGCGCAGGTCATCGAGCCCAACCTGGTCCTGATCGTCGTCGCGGCCCTGCTCGCGTCGATGCTGTGGACGGGCGCCAGCGCGCACCTGCGGGCCACCGAGCTGCGCAGCCGCGCGGCCGGGCTCACGGCCGGGGCCCTGGCCCGCCGCGCGCTGCCCGTCGACCGCGACCTCCCGCTGGCCGAGGCGATCCGCCGCGCGACGCTGGCCGGAGCCGGGGCCCTCGTCGTGGTCGACCCGACCGGTCGGCCCACCGGCATCGGCCAGCACGACGCGATCGCGGCGGTCCCCGAGCAGCGCCGGCCGTGGATCACCGTCGGCTCGGTCGCCCGACCGGTCGACGAGCGCAGCACGATCCAGGGGCATCTCGCCGGCACCGAGCTGCTCTCGGCCGTCGCCGAGCGGGGCCGGGAGGAGCTGCTCGTCCTCGACGGGTCCGGCCTGGTCTACGGGGTCCTGCTGGTCGCGGACGTGGAGGCCGCGCTGCGGGGCGCCCGTCCCGTCCCCAGCTGACGCCGCCCCGGTCCGCGCTGCGGGCCACGACGGCGGGTCGCGGGCCGGCGCCCGCGTAGGGTTCGCCGGGTGACCGAGCCCACCGCCACGCCGTCCGAGGCCGCGCCGACGCCCCGGGGCGACCGGCACGGGCCGCTGCAGCCGGGTGACCTGGTGCAGCTCACCGATCCCAAGGGCCGCCACCACACGTTCGCGCTGGTCCCGGGCCGGGTGTTCCACACCCACAAGGGCGCGCTGGCCCACGACGACCTGATCGGGCAGCCGGAGGGCATCGTGGCGACCACGGCCGCCGGTGTGCCGTACCTCGTCCTGCGTCCGCTGCTGCGCGACTTCGTGCTCTCGATGCCGCGGGGCGCCACCGTGGTGTACCCGAAGGACGCCGCCGCGATCGTCGGGCTGGCCGACGTGTTCCCGGGCGCCACGGTGGTCGAGGCCGGTGCCGGGTCGGGCGCGCTCACCTGCTCGCTGCTGCGCGCCGTCGGCCCCGGGGGACGGGTGGTCTCCTTCGAGCGACGCCCGGACTTCGCCGAGGTGGCACGCGGGAACGTGGAGCGCTTCCTGGGCGGGCCCCAGGCCGGCTGGGAGCTGGTGGTGGGCGACGTCGCCGAGCGCCTCCCGGCGTGCGTCGCGCCCGGGACGGCGCACCGGGTGGTGCTCGACCTGCTGGCACCGTGGGACTGCATCGACGCCGTGGCCGAGGCGCTCGTGCCCGGCGGCATCCTGGTCGCCTACGTCGCCACCACGACGCAGCTGTCCCGGCTGGCCGAGACCCTGCGCGTCGACGGTCGGTTCACCGAGCCGGGCGCCAGCGAGCTGCTGCTGCGCACCTGGCACCTCGAGGGGCTGGCCGTGCGCCCGGATCACCGCATGACCGGCCACACCGGGTTCCTGCTCAGCGCGCGCCGGCTGGCGCCGGGCACCGTGCTGCCCGCCCGCCGGACCCGCCCGGCCAAGGGCGCCTACGGCGCGGACTACACCGGCCCCCGGCCGGACGGGGGGGCGGGCGGAGCCGACGCCGATTCGGGACAGGACGCTGCCGGGCCGGGTCCGGCGGCGCGTGGACCCCTGCCCTGAGCGAACCGGCCCCCCGTCCGGGCCACCCGCGCGGGACGCCTTGCACGAGCCGGCCCAGTGGGTAGAGTCCCAAGCATCCGACCCGCGCGGTCCCGCGCGTCGTCGGGGGCCCCGCCAGGAGGTGCGCCATGACCGGCCAGCCCGAGCCCCTCGACGTCGATCGTCGCGTGCGCGCGATGCAGGCCGAGCTGGACCAGCTCGCCGAGACCAACCGCCGCCTGGCCGCCACCCTGCGCGAGGCGCGCAACCAGATCGTCACGCTGAAGGCCGAGGTCGACCGGCTCGCCGAGCCCCCCAGCGGCTTCGGCGTGTTCCTCGAGCGGCACGCCGACGGCACCGTCGACATCCACACCCAGGGTCGCAAGCTGCGGGTGGCCGTCGCCCCCGGAGTGGGCGACCTCGTGCCGGGCCAGGAGGTGCTGGTCAACGAGGCGATGAACGTCGTGGCCGCGCTCGGCGTCGAGCGGGTCGGCGAGATCGTGATGTTCAAGGAGCTGCTCGAGGGCGGTGACCGCGCGCTGGTCATCGGTCACACCGACGACGAGCGGGTGGTCCGGCTCGCCCACGGCCTGCGCGACGAGGTGATCCGCGCCGGGGACTCGCTGCTGATGGACCCCCGCTCCAGCTACGTCTACGAGCGCATCCCGAAGGCCGAGGTCGAGGAGCTGGTCCTCGAGGAGGTGCCGGACGTCGACTACGCCGACATCGGCGGGCTCAGCGGGCAGATCGAGATGATCCGCGACGCCGTGGAGCTGCCCTACGTCCACGCCGAGCTGTTCAAGGAGCACAAGCTGGCTGCCCCGAAGGGCATCCTGCTGTACGGCCCCCCCGGCTGTGGCAAGACCATGATCGCCAAGGCGGTCGCGGCATCGCTGGCGCGCAAGGTCGCCGAGAAGGAGGGCCGGGCCGCCGCCCGCTCCTACTTCCTCAACATCAAGGGCCCGGAGCTGCTCAACAAGTACGTCGGCGAGACCGAGCGGCACATCCGGCTGGTCTTCCAGCGCGCCCGGGAGAAGGCCAGCGAGGGCACCCCGGTCATCGTGTTCTTCGACGAGATGGACTCGTTGTTCCGGACCCGCGGATCCGGCGTGAGCTCCGACGTGGAGAACACGATCGTGCCGCAGCTGCTGTCCGAGATCGACGGCGTCGAGGGCCTGGCGAACGTCATCGTGATCGGCGCCTCGAACCGCGAGGACATGATCGACCCGGCGATCCTGCGCCCGGGCCGCCTCGACGTGAAGATCAAGATCGAGCGCCCCGACGCCCAGGCCGCGGCCGACATCCTCAGCAAGTACCTCACCCCGGACCTGCCGCTGCATGCCGACGACCGCGCCGAGCACGGCGGGTCGCCGGAGGCCACCTGCGAGGCGATGATCCGACGCACCGTGGAGCGGATGTACGCCGAGAGCGAGGAGAACCGCTTCCTCGAGGTCACCTACGCCAACGGCGACAAGGAGACGCTCTACTTCCGCGACTTCAACTCCGGCGCCATGCTCGAGAACATCGTGGCCCGCGCCAAGAAGTCGGCGATCAAGGCGTTCCTGGAGACGGGCCAGAAGGGCATCCGGGTGGCGCACCTGCTGACCGCGTGCATCGACGAGTTCCGCGAGAACGAGGACCTGCCGAACACGACGAACCCCGACGACTGGGCCCGCATCTCCGGCAAGAAGGGCGAGCGGATCGTGTTCATCCGCACGCTGGTCGCCGGCAAGCAGGGCACCGAGGCGGGCCGCTCCATCGACACGATCGCGAACACGGGCCAGTACCTCTGAGGGCGTCGGCCCGCGCCCCCGCCACCACCGGCCCCGCGACCGTGCTCGGGCGCCGCCGAGATCTGGGCACCTGCCGCGGAACCGTGCGAATCGCCGCGCTTCGCCGGGCCCTCGCGAGTAGCGTGCCGCGCGTACGTCCACCGCACCTCGATGGAGGCATGCATGGCCACGACCGCCGCACCACCAAAGCAGAAGATCTCCCTCTTCGGGCAGCTGCAGCGCATCGGCAAGGCGCTGATGGTGCCCGTCGCCATCCTCCC